>NZ_KQ031382.1:934919-1246559 GCF_000384335.2 Hyphomicrobium sp. 99 | reverse complement strand
GGTCGAACGCCGGCTGAAGGATGCTCTCCGTTTCGATCGTGCGCGCATCCAGCTTGGGCGCATTTCGCACTTCGGCCTCATGGAAATGTCGCGCCAGCGGCTGCGGACAGGCGTGCTCGAAGGCTCGACCTCGCAGTGCCCGCATTGCCAAGGCACCGGCATCATCCGTTCGACAGAGAGCATCGCGCTCGCAGTTCTGCGCGGTCTCGAAGACGCGATCACAGCGGGCGCAACAGGGCCGCTTACGGCAACGACGACGCCGGCTGTCGCGCTCTACATTCTCAACAGCAAGCGCGCCTACGTCACCGACATGGAGGCACGGCACGGCCACACGATCACCGTGCTCGGCAGCGACCGGGTCCAGGGCGCGAACTTCACGGTTGAACGCGGCGGCGTCGCCGCACCGGTTCGCCGCGTCGAGCGGGCTGCGGTCAATATGGATTGGGGCTTCGACGGCGAGGAAGACGCACCATCGTTCGAGGGCGGCGAGATCGAAATCGCACCCGATGGCGAAGACACCGATGACGTCGCCTCCAGTCGTGAATCCGGCCGGAGTGAAGGCGAAGAAAACGGCAACAGGCGCGGACGTCGCCGCCGGCGCCGTGGTCGCGGCGGACGTGATCGTGGCGAAGGTCAGGGTCGCGAACGCTTCGGGTCCGAGCCGCGCTCAGACGCAGAGGGCGCTATTTCTGCCGGTCCGTATCCTCAAAACGACGACGATATCGAAGCCGGTCATCCCGATGATGATGAAGGCGATGGCCAGCCCACCGTCGACGGCGCAGGCTTCGGAGAACAGGCCGGTGCCGGTAATGGCGATAAGCCGGGACGGCGCCGTCGCAGAGGTCGTCGCGGCGGCCGTCGCGGCAGAGAACGGGGTGGCCGTGAAGGCTCGAGCATAGCTGCCGAAGGCAGTGAAGGCGAAGGCTTCAGCGGAGACCAGCCTGACCTGCTGGAGGTCGCGTCCGATGACTTTCGGCTCGATGCCAACGAACCGGCTGACCAGGACATTGCTTCACGCAGTGATGCCGAACCATCGGAAGGCCGGCCCGCTCCAGCCGAGAGATCGCGCGGCGCCAGTCAGCGTCCGCGGCGCATTTGGGACGCGCCTCCTGCAGCAAGTGATGAAGGCCAAGTCGAAACTCAGGTTGCTGCTCCTACGGATCACTCAGTGAAGACCGAGGAGCCCGTCGCGGCGGTCGAAACGCCTCGCGCTGCTCCGGCACCTGAGGAAAGCGTTCCCGTCGCGCCGCTTCGGCGGCGTCACGAAGTCGGATCGAGCGAGGTGCGCATCGAGCGCGTTGTCGTTCGGCCCGGCGAAGTGAGCGATGCTACGGTCGCCGAAGTCCAGGCCGTCCCGCAGCGCAAGGGCTGGTGGCAGAGAAAGCTCAGCGGCGAATAACAAGATTGGGAGGCCAGAGCAGCAGCTTTGGCCTCCTTTCTCCAAACTCCGAGGCTCACGCGGCGAGGGCCCTCTTGGGATAGCGCAACATTTGCTATTCTCGCCCGTCACGCCCATGCCCTAAAGTGATGCCTGATGCGGTTATTATCCGCGTCGTAATTTGACCCAGCGGGGCTGGCTGCCTAGTTTGACCGCGCGTGGCGTCTCGACGAGGTTCATCGAGATCGGGGCACATCCAATGCCTGAAATTCCGAGGACTTTTCCGGCGTTCTCGGCCGCCAAAAGCAGCGTGCTTATGGTTGCCGTGCTTGCCGCTTCGTTCCTCACATCGGCTGCTAGCGTGCGCGCACAGGGACTGCCGCTCATCCGCGATGCCGAGATCGAGGCGTTGTTGCAGGATTACGCGAAGCCCATTTTCCAAGCGGCTGGCTTTGGCGGCGGGCGCGTCACGGTTCGCATCGTCAACAACGACGCCTTCAACGCGTTCGTGCTCGATGGCGGCAACGTGTTCGTGCACACCGGCACACTGATGCAGGCCAACACTCCCAACGAGGTCATCGGCGTCATCGCGCATGAAAGCGGCCATATCGCCGGCGGTCACATGGCCGCTCTCAGGGCGCGGATCGCGAAAGATCAAACGCGTGCATTGCTGACGCAGGTTCTCGGTATCGGCGCGATGGTTGCGGGCGGCGTTTCAGGCGGCGACGCGGGCCGCGAGACGATGCAGGGTGGCCAAGCGATCTTGCAGGGCGGCACTTCCGTCATCATGAAAGGCCTCTTGGCCGAGCGCCGGTCGCAAGAATCCGCCGCTGACCAAGCCGGCATCAAGTATCTCACGGCCACCAAGCAGTCCGGCAAGGGAATGCTCGACACGTTCGAGCGGTTCAAGGAACAGGAATATCTGACGGATCAATTTCAGGATCCGTTCGTGCGATCGCATCCGCTTTCCGTGGACCGTTTGGCACGGCTGAGCCAGCTCGCGACCACGAGCCCGTATTTCGCTCAGAAGGACCCGCCGTCGCTTCAGCTTCGTCACGATCTGATGCGGGCGAAATTGTCGGGCTATCTCGAAAACCCGACGACGGTTTTCAACCGCTATCCTGAAAGCAATACGACGCTTCCGGCTCGCTACGCGCGGGCGATCGCCAAGTACTTCAAAGGTGGTCCTGGCGCGCTTGAAGCGGCCGTGCAGGACGCTGACGGGATGATCCGCGAAAACCCGTCGTATCCGTATTTCTACGAGCTCAAGGCCGACTTCCTGATGAGAACAGGCAAAATGGCCGCAGCCGTGCCGAGCCTGCGGCAGGCGCTTAAGCTCGCGCCGAGCAGTCCGCTCATCCGCGTCGAACTCGCGAGCGCGCTGCAGAACAGCGATAATGCCGATGCGCAAAAGGAAGCAGTAGATCTTTTGCGTAAATCCCTCGTAGACGATTCCGAAAACGGTCACGCTTACAGGTTGCTCGCCAACGTCTATTATAAGCAAAACAAGTCGGCTGAAGCTGACGCCATGACGGCGCAGGCTTACTTCTACGAAGGGAACATCAAGCAGGCGCAGCTCTTTGCGAAACGCGCGCAACTGAAGCTACGCGCGGGTTCGCCCGAGTGGCTGAAAAATGACGACATCGTCAATTACAAACCGCAGACGTGAGCGGCTTACGTCAGCGACAACGCGAGATTAGATCAATGACCTTGAAGACGAAATTCTTGGATTCCGCCAAGCTGGCTGCGACCGGCAAAAGATTCACTGCGGCCTTGCTCGGATTGGCCTTGCTGGCATCGATCGCGGGCGTTCACTTCGGGTCGGAAACAGTTCGCGCCGAGGCGGTTGCACCCACCGCGGGCGGATCGGCCTTCACGGACGAGCAGAAAAAGGCTCTCGGCGACATCATCAAAGACTATCTCGTCAAGAACCCGGAAATCATGTTCGAGGTTCAGAGCGCCCTCGACGAGAAGACGCAGAAAGAGCAGGACGCCAAGCTCAAGGCGTTCATGGCCGAGAATGCCAAGTCGATCTATCGCTCGCCCGACAGCGCGGTTGCTGGCAACCCCGACGGCGACATCACGGTGGTCGAGTTCTTCGATTACAACTGCGGCTACTGCAAGCACGGGCTTCCGGAAGTGCAGAAACTGCTCAAGGACGACAAGAATGTGCGCTTCGTCTTCAAGGAGCTGCCGATCCTGTCGAAGGGCTCGGAAGAGGCCGCGAAGGTTGCACTCGCCGCCAAGCGCCAGGGCAAATATTGGGAATTCCACCAGGCTCTGCTCGGCTCCAAGGGGCAGGCAAACGAGGCCTCAGCCCTGAAGGTGGCGGAGGGTCTGGGTCTCGACATGACCAAGGTCAAAGCCGATATGGCGAGCGACGACGTGAAGAATGAACTTTTGGCCGAGATGAAGCTCGCCAAGACGATGGGCGTCAACGGCACGCCGCACTTCCTCGTCGGCGACAAATCGATCCCCGGTGCGCCGGATGACCTTCATGATCAGCTCGAGGCGCTCGTCTCGGATTTCAGGAAGAACAAGTGCGCAACCTGCTGAGGCGATCGACTGGAAATATCTAGTTGTCGCAGCCAGTTACCATAATTTGCACGGCAAAGTGCGCGGCCACGCCCGCGCACTTTGCGCATTCGTAGAAAGCTGATAGACCCAGGGCTCCGCAATTGGTTCGGGCGTCTGCCCGGTGCCCGAACGGCCTCCAAACACATGACAAGCCTCATTTACGTCCTGAACGGCCCCAATCTAAATATGCTCGGTGTCCGGGAACCGGAAGTCTATGGTACCGAGACGCTTGACGATCTTCGTGTGCGCACCGAGAAAGCTGCGGCGAAGAACGGACTTTCGGTAGATTTCCGGCAGTCGAACATCGAGGGGGAACTCGTGAGCTGGGTGCAGGAGGCGCGCGGCAAAGCAAAGGGCATCATCATCAACGCGGGCGGGTATACGCACACGTCCGTCGCCATTCTCGATGCCTTGCAGTCCGTCAGCCTTCCCGTCGTCGAGGTTCATCTCTCGAACATCTTCCGGCGGGACGAGTTTCGCCACCATTCCTACATTTCGCTTGCCGCGACGGGCGTGATTTGCGGCCTCGGCGCGAAGGGCTATGAACTGGCCATCGATGCGATGGCCAACATCCTGAATAAATCCACAAGCAAAGCGTGACGCCGAACCCCGAGCTTACGCTATAAGACGCACGCCAACAAATCGAGGACACGGGACTGATGAGCGCAAAAGACCAAGGGCCGAAGACTGGAAGCGCCGAAGGTCAGATGATCCGCGAGCTCGCCGAGCTTTTGAACGCTACGGGTCTGACGGAAATCGAGATCGAGAAGAGCGGCCTCAAGATTCGCGTCGCGAAGCAGATATCGATTACGGCGGCCGCGCCTCAGGCTTACGCCGCAGCCCCGGTTGCAGCTGCTCCTGCTACGGTCAGCGAATCAAAGCCCGCAGCGGCAGGTCCGGGCGATCTCTCGAAACATCCGGGTGCCGTCAAGTCGCCGATGGTCGGCACGGCCTACCGCTCGCCGGAACCGGGAGCGGCCGTCTTTTGCGAAGTCGGCAGCAAGGTCAATCAGGGCGACACCGTCTTGATCATCGAAGCCATGAAGACGATGAACCAAATTCCCGCTCCGCGTAGCGGCACCGTCAAAGCTATCCTCATCGAGAACGCCCAGCCCGTCGAATACGGCGAGCCGCTGATCATCATAGAATAGAGCGCTACCGGTCCCCCCGGGAAAGACGCCTGGAGTGCAAATGTTCGATAAGATTTTGATTGCCAATCGAGGAGAGATCGCGCTGCGGGTACAGCGCGCCTGCCGCGAACTTGGGATCGCAACAGTCGCCGTCCATTCGACCGCCGATGCCGACGCCATGCACGTCAGGCTTGCGGACGAAAGCGTTTGCATCGGACCGCCGTCAGCGCGCGAGAGCTATCTCAACATTCCGGCGCTCGTCACGGCTTGCGAAATTACCGGCGCGGACGCCGTGCATCCTGGATACGGGTTCCTGTCCGAGAACGCGCGCTTCGCTGAGATCCTCGAAGAGCACAAAATCACCTTCATCGGTCCGACGTCCGAGCACATCCGGATCATGGGCGACAAGATCGAGGCGAAGGAAACTGCGAAGAAGCTCGGCATTCCGGTTGTGCCCGGCTCAGCCGGCGCGGTGACCAGCGAAACCGAGGCGATGAAGATCGCAAAGGAGATGGGCTTCCCCGTCCTCATCAAAGCGGCGGCGGGCGGCGGCGGCCGCGGCATGAAGGTCGCGACATCGGCTGCGGATCTCGGCGTGGCGCTATCGACGGCGCGGTCGGAAGCGAAGGCCGCCTTCAACGATGACTCGGTTTACATCGAGAAGTATCTGCAGAAGCCCCGGCATATCGAAATCCAGGTTTTCGGCGACGGCAAAGGCAATGCCGTTCACCTTGGTGAGCGCGACTGCTCGCTGCAACGGCGGCACCAGAAGGTTCTGGAAGAAAGCCCCTCGCCCGCTCTCAACGCGGCCCAGCGCCAGAAGATCGGCACGACGGTGGCCGAGGCGATGAAGAAGCTCAAGTATCGCGGCGCCGGTACCGTCGAGTTTTTGTTCGAAGACGGCGAATTCTATTTCATAGAAATGAACACTCGCCTGCAGGTCGAGCATCCGGTTACCGAGATGGTCACAGGGACCGATCTCGTGCTCGAGCAAATCCGCGTGGCGGCCGGCTTGCCGTTAAGCTTCACGCAGGACGACATCGAGCTTAAAGGTCATGCGATCGAGTGCCGTATCTGCGCCGAAAATCCGAAGGATTTCCGTCCCTCGCCCGGCCAGATCACGTATTGGCACCCGCCGGGCGGTCTCGGCGTGCGCGTCGACAGCGGCGTTTACCAGGGCTACAGAATCCCGCCCTATTACGACAGTCTGATCGGAAAGCTCATCGTTACGGGCAAGACCCGCAATGACGCTCTGATGCGTCTGCGCCGCGCTCTTGCCGAGTTCGTCATTGACGGCATTGAAACGACGATCCCGTTGTTCCAGGATCTCGTTAAAGACCCAGACATTGTAAATGGCGTGTACGACATTCATTGGCTCGAAAAACATTTAGGGATGAAGTAGACTTTGCCTCTGCGCGACATGTTCCGCGCGCGTCCGAGAGTTCGCTTGGCAATTGGCAGCATGGCGTCGCGCGACGACCCGATGTTCGAGATCACGCCGCAGGTTCTCCTGAAAGCCTATAGCTGCGGCATTTTTCCTATGGCCGAAAGCGCCGACGACCCGGCGCTTTACTGGATCGAGCCGCAGCAGCGCGGTGTGCTGCCCCTCGATGCGATGCATATACCTCGCCGCCTGCTCAAGACCGTCAGGACGACGCCGCTCAGGGTGGCGGTCGATAGCGACTACGACCGTGTCATCGATGGCTGCGCGGCGCCAAGGGCCGGCCGGATGTCGACCTGGATCAACACCCGTATCCGCACGCTCTACCGCGAACTTTTCGACATCGGCGCCTGCCATACCGTCGAGGTTTGGAACGGCGACGAAATGGTCGGCGGACTTTACGGTGTCGCTCTCAAAAGCGCGTTCTTCGGTGAGAGCATGTTCTCAACTGAACGCGACGCTTCAAAAATCGCGCTCGTGCATCTCGCCGCGCGGTTGATCAAGGGCGGCTTCACGCTGCTCGATACGCAGTTTGTCACCGAGCATTTGCGTCAGTTCGGAACGATCGAGCTCGACAGGAATGCGTTCCAGAGGCAGCTCGAAATGGCGCTCGAGAAAAGCGCCGATTTCTACGCTTTGCGACCTGACGCCTCGGGAGCGGAGGTCGCAGCGATTTTCTCGTCCGTGCACGCCGCCGACAAATAGGCCGAGACTTCACTTCTGCAAGCAGAGCCGAGGTCCGCCTCGGAGCCGCTTTCTCCCTCACTTCACTGGCACGGGGACGATGGCCGAGATGCGCCAACCGTCAGGAGTGCGGATCGCAAACTCATTGACGAGGAATTCATAGGTGGCCGCCTGTTGGCCAGCCGCACCTGCGGTAATGCGCGTCGGTGCATAGATATGGGCGACGTCCGGGCCGAGAGGAATGACCTGGATCGCGCTCTCGTCGGGTTCGAATTTCCAGGTGCCGGCGAACGTCGTGCGGAAGTGATCGATAACAGCCTCGCGACCCCAGAAGCGGTAGGCGCGGGCCACGAAGTTCACCGGATCCGGCTGCCCTGGCGGTGTGCGCGCAAGCACGGCATCGATTTCGTCGATGTCGTGGGCGGTTTCGCCTGCGGCTTGCCGCAAGAAGAGTGCACGAATTTCGTCGATGTCAGAAGCACTGACACCCGTGGAAATCTTTTCGCCTTTCATGAATTCGATCTCTGCGGTGGGATTCTCCCCCTTTGATCCGCTCATCTGGCGTCGCGAGCGAACTGAGCGCCTGTTTGGCTTTCGCTACCGCCTCGAGATCTACACGCCCGCAGCCAAGCGCGAGCACGGTTATTATGTTCTCCCTTTTCTGCTCGACGGCGCCCTCGTCGCGCCGGTCGACCTCAAAGCCGACCGCCAGACCGGCACACTGATCGTGCAGCGTGCGCACTTCGAGGAGGGCGCACCGCGGCATACGGCCGAAGCACTGCGCGAAGAACTCAATCGCATGGCGGATTGGCTGGGACTATCCGTTTTGAATGCAGCGCCTATCGAGAGACTGGCCGCCCATCGGAAGATCGCACCGTGATCAGGCTCTTGACTGACCAGTCGTCAGTCGGTGGCTGTCTTCAAGATGGTTTCGCAATCGTTTTGCGCTGGTTTTCCTGCGAAGCGAGCCTTGATCCATTCTTCAGTGGTTGCGCCGCCGGAGACCATCGACCCGTTGTGATCGGCTCCGGCGAAGACTTTGTATTCAACGGCATCGCCACCAGCGCACATCTGCCGAACCAGCGCGTTCGTCGTCGACGGGAATACCGTCACGTCCTGCGTGCCTTGAATTACAAGAGTGGGCGCGGCAATTTTCAACGCGCCGGCTTCATTCTCGGCGGCGAATTTAAGGAAGGGCTCTAGATCAGGGTTCGCGACGAATTGGTCTTTTGCGATCGCGGTCGACCAATAGCCGGTCATCAACGCGTGGCTCATGCACTGCTCGTGCAGGTCCGGCAGATGCGCGATCGCTTCCGCGGTCAGAATGCGTTTCAGATCGATCGCCGGATCCGTCTTCGCGTAGGATTGAAGGGTATAGAGCACGTAAGGAAGTGACAGCTCGGTCTTAGCCGATGTCATCACGGCCTTGAGACGTTCGGCGATCTGCGATCCGGGCGCGAAGGCGACGTCGCCCAAAAGTTCCAGCTCGGGAACGTAGGACGGCCCTTGCGACGCGGCGAAGAGATCGACTTGCCCGCCCTGAGAATGGCCCATCACAACGTAGCGCTTGCCGATCTTCGGCTCCAGGTTTCGTCCGGCGCGCAAGATGTCGAGCGCGTTTCGCCCGGTGGGTACGCCTTGCAAGAAGGGATGGAAGCCCGCGACGCCCAAACCTTGATAGTCGGTCGCGACAACCGCAAATCCGCTCTTCACAAAGCCGTCGAGAAGGTGCGAGATCGTCTCGATGTAAGGATGTTCGGGGCCCTCAGCGGTATCGCGAGAGGGTGCGCAGATCGCGTTGAGGCCCGTCGTGCCGTGGGTCCACGTGATCACCGGCCAGCCGCCTTCCGGCGGTTCGCCATTTGGAATCGAAACCGTTCCGGAAACGACCGTGCTCTTTCCATTTTGGTCGAGCGAACGATAGAGCACCAAGCTGTTCCGCGCCGCACTGGGAAGCGCCATCGTGCCATCGAGAGCACGCACATAGATCAACGAGCCGCGCTCACCGGCGGGCAATTCCGACGGTGAGATGTAGAACGCGTCGCCTGCGGGACCTTGAGGAATTTCGTCAGCAGCTACCGGTAACGCGGCGAAAGCGGAAATGAGCGTGCATGCGCTCGCCATCACAAAGTTGCGCACGACGGTCATGGCTTGGCCCCCCGATATCAGCACGCCGGTCTTAGGAGGGGTGGCCTAAGGGCGCGTAAACTTTTTGGTTTGTGCCTGGCGATCCGCTGGCGCGGAGCCGGCCGCCAGGCGCGTAGCGACGCCCCAGAAAATCCCCATTGCATTACGATCATAATGTGATATTACGATCGTAATTTAATTGAGCCAAGCCGCCCGTGCGGTCGTGAAACCGGCCGTGCGGACCGTCTCCGCAAGCCAAGCCAATGCGCAATCCAATGCAATGGAGGACCGAACAGATGAATGCCGAGAACATGAACCGTCGACAGGTCGTCGCCCTCGGCGTCTGCGCTGCAGCAGCCAGCGCGACGATGTGCACGACGAGTGCGGAAGCCAGCGAAGGTAAGACCGCGGACCTCACCTCGCTCGGGCTCGCGGAGACCGCCGTCGCAGTTCGGAACGGCGACATCACGTCGGAAGCCTACACGGCGGCGCTGCTGCAGCGGGCGCGATCGCAGGCCGAACTCAACGCTTTCATTACGATCGATGAGGCCGCCGTGCTTGCCGCCGCGAGAGATGCAGACAAGGCGCGTGCAGCCGGGTCAGCGGCTCCGCTCCTCGGCATGCCGCTCGGGGTGAAGGACAGCTATCTCACGGCAGGGCTGCCGACGAGCTTGGGCCTGGGAAGTCTCGCCCACTTCGTCCCGCGAGAAGATGCGGACGCTGTCCGTGCGATCAAGACTGCGGGCGCACTCGTCTTCGGCAAGAACAACCTCGTGGAAATGTCCTACGGCTTGACCGGCACCAACGCGCGCTATGGTCAGGTGAAAAACCCGCACGCCCACGATCGCGTGTCGGGCGGATCATCAAGCGGCTCCGCTGCATCCGTCGCCGCCGGCATCGTACCCGCGAGCTTCGGCGGCGATACCGTCGGATCGATCCGTGTACCCGCGTCGCTCTGCGGCGTGGTGGGGTTCAAGCCAACGACCGGGCGATGGCCGCGCAATGGCGTCGCGCCGATCTCGCATACGCTCGACACGACGGGCGTGTTCGCCCGCAGCGTGGAGGATTGCGCTCTCGTGGATCAGGTCGTGACCGGTGAGCAGAGTGCAAAGCCACCAAAGGCCGGATACGACATGAAGGGAGCACGGCTCGCCTACGCGCCGCGGCAATTCCTCGAGCTTGTCGACCCTGAGGTCGAAGCACGTTTCCGCGATGTTGTGCGGCGGCTGCGGGAAGCAGGCGCAGAGGTCGTGGAGGTGGATCTGGGCGACGACTTCAACGCGCTCATCCAGACCGCGACATGGAACATCTTCTTCCATGAGACGATGGGCGCGATCTCGGAGTTCATTCGCAGCCACAACATCCCGATCACGTTCGAGACGATCTACGAGGGCCTCCGGCCCGAGCTTCACGAGACGTGGGGACACATGGTCTTGCCGGGAGGTGGCGGCGCTATCTCCGCAGAGGCCTATCAGACCGCGCTGTCCGTGAGCCGCCCCGAAATCCAGCGCCGGTTCGACAAGGTGTTCATCGACCACGGTGCGGATGCCCTTCTGCAGCCGACGACGCCCTGCACCGCGCCTTTGATCGAACAGCAGACGAGCTTCCAGATCGCGGGGCGGGACGTCAGCAACATTACGCTGGCGAACCACACGGTGTCGGCGAGCAGCGTGGGTCTGCCGGGCATAAGCCTTCCGGTTGGCTTGTCGCGCGGTGGGCTTCCGATAGGGCTGGAACTCGACGCGCCCTTGGTCCGGGACCGGGAGCTTCTGGGCCTCGCACGCCGGATCGAAGGTGTCTTGGGTACCCGGCCGGCACCGATCTGACAGGAGGACAACCAACAAGATGGATTATCAGATGAACAATAGAGCAACCTCTGTGCGGAGCATTTCGGTCGAGCACGTTACCATCGGCTCCAACAGACCGTTCGATAAGGTCCGGGCCAAGCTCGAGACGCTGGTGCCCCGCATCGATGATGGGATCTTCACGCTGCTCCAGTACGGCGAAAGCGAGCGCGCGCGACGAGAGCTGGAAACGTGTCCGCCGCTCTCGATCTTCGGGCAGCGCAACCATGGCGCACTGCTGTCGATCGCAGGGCTAGAGCGCCAAGCGCTGCAGTACGACATCGGCAATCCGCTCACGGCGTCAAAGATGACGCGTCACCAATTGTCAGCGGGGCTCTATGCGCCCATCCGCGTGCTGCTGCGCGAGGATGGCGATGGCATGGTCGCCTTTGAATATGATCGGCCCGCATCCGTCTTCGGCCAGTTCGGCGACGGTGAGGTCGATGCCGTTGCGCAGCAGCTTGATCGCGACCTACAAGCGGTGCTCGAGGCGGCTGCGACGTAAGCACGGCAGCATTCCGAGAAACGGGAAGGAAAGATGCGTTTCGAGAAGGGTCATAAGGAGGCGACGCGGCGGCACATCGTCGATGTGGCGTCGAAGTGCTTCCGCCGAGATGGGGTTTCCGCTGCGGGAATCGCCGGGATCATGGGCGAAGCCGGCCTGACCAACGGGGCATTCTATGCCCACTTCGAGTCCAAGGAGGCGCTCGTTCGTGAGGCGTTGGCGAATGCGCTCGCCAACCAGCAAGATGGACTCGATGAAGAACAGCGGACGGGTATCGACCTAGAGGGCGCGATCCGGCGGTACCTGAACCGCGCCCACCTCGAAGACCCGGCAGGAGGCTGCCCCTCGGCGGCGTTGCTCCCGGAAATCGCCCGCCAGCCGCTGCCCACCCGGCAAATCTACGAGGACGCTCTGCAAAACTACGTTTCGGCGCTGGCCGCACTGCTTCCGGACGCTGGCACCGCGGCAAGCGTTCGCCGCGCGACGGCTATCTTCGGCCTGATGGTCGGAACCCTCCAGTTCGCGCGGGCCGTGTCCGACGCTGCGGAGGCGGAGCAGATTCTTGAAGGCGGCGTCGAGGCTGCGCTGCAGCTGGCACGCGCACCGTCTGCCTAAATCAGGAAGGTTGGGAGAGGCGATCGCGTGAGCCGATTGCCCGGCTCACTCCCACTCGATCGTGCCGGGGGCTTTTGAGGTCACGTCGTAGACGACGCGATTGACGCCGCGGACCTCGTTGATGATGCGCGTCGCGACGCGACCGAGGAACGCCATGTCGAAGTGGTAGAAGTCGGCGGTCATACCGTCGACGGAGGTTACCGCGCGAAGTCCCAGCACGTGATCGTAGATTCGGCCGTCGCCCATGACGCCAACGGTGCGCACGGGAAGAAGAACTGCGAAGGCCTGCCAGATGGCATCGTAGAGACCGGCGCGCCGGATCTCATCGAGATAAACGGCATCGGCCTTTCGCAAGATCTCGAGCTTCTCGCGCGTGATCTCTCCGGGAATGCGGATCGCGAGAGCGGGTCCCGGGAACGGATGGCGGCCGACGAACGCTTCATGACTTCCGACGCCTAGCCAGTCTTGAGTCTGACAAAGTCGAGGTCGATAGGACCGCGCTGACCGTCCTGCAACGACCGGATGTGAGCTAGGAATTCAATCTTGCCTGAATTGACGGCGACCCGGTCGCGGCCGTCCCGCTTGGCAGCATAGAGTGCATTGTCGGCGCCGCGTAGCAGCGTTTCGAAATCGGTGGCGGCATCCTCGGAACAGGACACGCCGGCGCTGACGGTACTGTTGAATGAGCCGCCATTTCCGGTGAAATGGCGTTTGGCGAGGCGCATGCGCACGACGTCCGCGAGAAGCGCCGCTGTGACGAGTGAGGCGCCAGGCACCAGCAGCGCGAACTCCTCGCCACCGAGCCGCGCCGCGAGACCTTGCGGCGGAGAGGATAACTTGAGGATCTCCCCGAAAGTTCGCAACACTTCGTCGCCGGCCAGATGTCCATGGACATCGTTGATAATCTTGAAATGATCGATGTCGAAAATGACGAGCGCGGCGGGGCCTTCGATGTCGTCCGCGATATGGCTGAGCAGCGCGCGCCGATTGAGCAAGCCGGTGAGAGGATCGGTTTCGGCGTCACGCTTGTGGCCGCATGCCAACCGCGCCTGGTTGAGCACCAAGGAAAGGGCGCCGATGCCGGCGAGGGTGGTCAAGCATATGCCGATATTGAGGTCCTCTGCCCAGTTCGACGGGATCTGCGACAGGCGCCATTCGCCGGCATACAGCAGCACGATTGCACAAGGAACGAAGGAGAGCCCTGTCAGGATATAAAGGGCTGTCAGCAGCGCGATGGCTAGTCGGGCTTCAGCGCGCCCGAGCCAGTAGTCCCAGGCCGTTACAAGCAGGATCACCGTCGCCGCAATATTCAGCACGACGATGGAGGCACCGTTGTAGCCGGCCAGCATGGGAACTGCCATGGCGGTGGAAGAGGTGACCGCGATGATGCCCACGCCGCGCCAGGGGAAAACGCCGGTGCGAAACTCCCGGCCGGCACCGAAAACGATGGCGAGGCCAGTCAGCAAGATCGTGTTTCCGGCCGCGCCGAGCGCCGGAGACATGGTCTTTGCGTACCAGCTATAGATGAGCACGCCGAGTGCCATGAAGGAAACGCCGAGCTTCCAGGCAATCAGGAAGCGTTCCGTCCTGGAGACAAGCCAGCTGACGAAAAATGTGATCGCCAATCCGCAGCCGGAAAGAACAAAAGCCGTCAGGAGCGAATGGTAGTCCAGCGGCACGGTAGAACTCTGGAACGGTTGGCGAAAGCGCGTGGATTATCGATTGGTTGCCATTGCGAAAAGCTTAAGCCGACGGCGTGGAACCCGATCTATCGCGCGACAGGATGCCGCTTGGCAGCGTTACCCCCCTCACCCGACCCGAGAGGCCCCAGATGCAGGAGGAATCAACTGGTATCGACATCCGCCAGTATCAGTTGCGTGCGCACTCCAATTGCAGCGCAACTCGGTCCGGCGCAGTCGCGAACGATTTCACTCCCACTCGATCGTGCCGGGGGGCTTTGAGGTCACGTCGTAGACGACGCGATTGACGCCGCGGACCTCGTTGATGATGCGTGTAGCGACGCGACCGAGGAAGGCCATGTCGAAGTGGTAGAAGTCCGCCGTCATGCCATCAACGGAGGTGACCGCGCGAAGTCCAAGCACGTGATCGTAGGTTCTGCCGTCGCCCATGACGCCGACGGTGCGGACGGGCAAGAGAACGGCGAAGGCTTGCCAAATGGCATCGTAGAGACCAGCGCGGCGGATCTCATCGAGATAAACGGCATCGGCCTTTCGCAAGATCTCGAGCTTCTCGCGCGTGATTTCTCCGGGAATGCGGATCGCGAGACCTGGCCCGGGGAATGGGTGACGACCGACGAAGGCTTCGGGAAGTCCCAGTTCACGGCCGAGCGCGCGAACTTCGTCCTTGAAGAGTTCGCGCAGCGGCTCCACGAGCTTCATGTTCATGCGCTCGGGCAAGCCGCCGACGTTGTGGTGCGACTTGATCGTGACGGACGGACCGCCGGTGAACGAGACGCTTTCGATGACGTCGGGGTAGAGCGTGCCCTGCGCCAGGAATTCGGCGCCGCCGATCTTCTTCGCTTCTGCTTCGAAGACGTCGATGAAATGCTTGCCGATCGTCTTCCGCTTTGTTTCCGGATCCGAGACGCCTTCCAGCGCCGTCAGGAACTGCTCGGAGGCGTCCACGTGGACCAGCGGAATGTTGTAGTGATCGCGGAAGAGGCCGACGACCTCGTCCGCCTCGCCTTGCCGCATCAGACCATGATCGACGAAGACGCAGGTCAGTTGATCGCCGATCGCTTCGTGGATGAGGACGGCTGCGACGGCGCTATCGACGCCGCCCGACAATCCGCAGATGACGCGGCCTTTGCCGACCTGCTTGCGGATCTTGGCGATCATCTCGCGACGGTAGGCGGCCATCGTCCAATCGGATTTGATACCGGCGATGTTGTGGACGAAGTTGGCGATGAGCTTCGCGCCATCCGGCGTATGCACCACCTCCGGGTGGAACTGTACGGCGTAGTAGCGTCGTTTCTCGTCGGCGACGGCGGCGAACGGAGCGTTCTCGCTCGTCGCGATCACTTCGAAACCTTCGGGCAAGCGCGTGACGCGGTCGCCGTGGCTCATCCAGACTTGATGGCGCTCACCCGGTGCCCACGTCCCGTCGAACAGCGGGCTCGGTTTGCCAATCGAAAGGAAGGCGCGGCCGAATTCGCGGTCGTGGCCGCTTTCGACCTTGCCGCCAAGTTGTTCGGCCATCGTCTGCTGGCCGTAGCAGATGCCGAAGACTGGCACGCCGGATGAGAAAACAGCGTCGGGCGCACGCGGAGAATTTTCCTCGGTCACGGACGCCGGGCTGCCCGACAGGATGACTGCCTTGGGCTTCAGCTTGGCGAACGCTTCGGCGGCATTCTGGAACGGGTGGATTTCAGAATAGACACCCGCCTCGCGCACGCGTCGCGCGATGAGCTGCGTCACCTGGCTTCCAAAATCGATGATGAGAACGGCGTCGGTCAAAGTCGGGCGAGCCTCTGTTCAAGGCCATCCCCTACGCGAAGACGGCGTCTGCCGCAACGCCTGCCTAGGCCCTCGCGCTGCGACAGTGCGGCCCGGGCGCGGGAATGGCGCAGCCAGGGCCGAAAGCCATTTCAATTCAATTGCCAAACCGCGAAATTCAGGGTCCCGGCGAACGTTACCCAGGCGAGATACGGCAGGAAGAGGTAGCTCGCGCGGGCATCGACTCGCCAGGCCATCCCGATAAACAAGATGATCGCGATCCAGAGAGCGACGAGTTCCAGAAGCGCCAGAGAAATTTGGTGCTGCCCGAACATGATATAGGACCAGAGCGCGTTCAGGATCAGCGCTATACCCCAGACGACGGTCGCGTGTGTGAAGCCCGCCGCTTTCCACGTCAGCCAGCCAGCGATGGCGATCAGGATGTAAAGGATGGTCCAGGCGACCGGGAAAGCCCAATTGGGCGGGGTCCAAGCTGGCTTATTGAGCGAAGCGTACCAGTCGCCCGGCATGAACGTCGCGCCGGAGGTTGCCGCGATGGCGACGAGCGCCGCAAAAATGATAAGTGATCCAATATTGCGCAACGATATCGCTCCTAATTTCCTCCGGTCCTTCATTGGGCCGGGCGGCGAACTGCTTCCCGCTCAGGTAACTAAACGTTGATAATCGCAAATCGGATCGGCGGTCACGTGACGCATCAAGACCGGGGGAGCGAAGACTCTTGCGCGATCTCCGGGAACTTTACGAACCGCTCCAGAAGGCGGGAACCAAATTGGTTGACGTGTCCGCCATTCTTATAAAGCAGAACGCCATCCATCACTGGCGAGCACCGCTCCTGCTGACACATGAAATCGGACGGCAAGGAAACGCTGACGCCGGGATTAGCGGCTGCGACCCGGAGCAATGCTGCATTGGACCGCTTCAGCTCGTCCAAGGCCGCCGTCTTCAACTTACCGCACGATGCAGCGTCCCGGTGATTTTCGATCGCGCTTATTATGCAGCGAACTGGCAGCGGATCGTAAGTAGGGATTTGACCGATCATCACCACTTTGATGCCTCGATCGGTGAACGTCCGCACGGTCGTCTCCAGCGCCTGATCGAAATTCGATAGGGCGCTGGCGGCTTGGTCCGTGGATTTTACCTGTCCCTTGTCGGCGGCATTCAAAAGAGCAAGCCATTTCTCCCAATACCCTGAGACGACTGCGATCTTGAGGTTCGAGTTTTGCTCGATGAACTTCTTCGCTTCGCTCTGATATGAGGCGCATTCGCGCGCCTTATCTTCCTTTTGAGCGGGGATCGAAACGCCGAAGAACAATGCGCAGCCGCCATTCGTGACCTGCCGCCCGGAGAGATTATGATCTTCGGCATATTTGGCGACGAGCGGCGTCCAATGATCGCTCATCGAGTCGCCGAAGAGCGCAATTTCGTACGAGCCTCCAGGCTCGCGCCGTTTCCCGAAATTGCAGATGTCATCGTTGGCAAAGACGTTCTGGAAGTTATCGCAGGCCCTTCGATTCGGGTTGCCCGCAACGAGCTGGCTCAAAATGCGCCGGGAATCGGATGCAAATCGCTCGGGTACGCCTTTCATGGCTTTGATAGTTCCGGCAGCCGCTCCGAGCACCAAAAGGCATGACAGAGCGGCCGTGACAAACTTCAGATCAGATCGATCTCGCGTCGCGCCCTCTGCCGGACGATGCGAAACGCGGAAAGGTCTCTCGACCCAACGCCAGGAGGCAGCCGCTGCAATCACGCTGATGAGGACGATCACCGATGCTTCTCCGGCATTCAGCGGCCGCTCTAAGCGATAACTGGCGAGCGCGAGGAGCGGCCAGTGCCACAGATAAAGCGAGTAGGAAATCAGTCCGACGAATATCGCCGGCCGGTAACTCAGCACCTGTCTCAATGAAACGTTCTGCGAGATGCAGCCGGCGATGATGGCAACGGTGCCCAAGCAGGCCGGGACTGCGTTCAGGCCCGGGAAATCCGAACTTGAACTGAGAAGAAAGAAGCTTCCGAGGACGGCTATCAGGCCAGCGATGCTCAAGGACTCGCTTGCCGTTCTTCCCAATTTTATCTGCGGCGCGACCAGTGCAAGGGCCGCACCGGAAAGTAGCTCCCAGGCGCGCGCCGGTAGCATGAAAAACGCGTATTCTTGATTGACGGCAACTTTCGCTTCCGCCAGCCAGAGCGATGCCGCAATTGCAATGAGCACGACGCCGATGATGGTGCGCTTCGAAAGAAACGGTGCCGCCAGCATCAGGAAGAGCGGCCACGTTAGATAGAACTGGTCTTCGAGCGAGAGCGACCAAGTATGCAGCAGCGGCTTTTCAATAGCTGGAGCGGAGAAATATCCGCCCGTATCGTAGAAGAAGACATTAGCGAAGAAACCGACGAACGACAGAAGGCTACGCCCGTAATACCAGAAGGCATCCGGCAGCAGGATGAAGCCTGCAAGAACCGTCACGACGACGAGGCAGGCGAACGCCGCAGGCAGAAGCCTGCGGGCGCGGCGGACGAAAAAGCGATAGAGTGAGAAACTACCGTCCGAGATTTCGTTGACCACCAGGGATGTGATTAGAAATCCCGAGATGACGAAAAAAACATCAACGCCAGCGAAGCCCCCCGTGATCACGCCGGGAAAAGCATGGTACGCGACGACGGCGATTATCGCGAGTGCACGCAATCCATCGACAAATGGCATATAAAGCATTCCCCCGCCCTTCCCTTCCGATGGAAGCCCTCCGGTTTTACTGCGATAAGAGCGGCCCGGTTTTTATCAGTCAACGCATTACTTTTGATTGGAACGAGAAACACGGGACAGGTGATTTTTTTGCGAGGTTTTTTTGGATAAGGTGGAGAGCTAGTCGATGCTGATGGTCAAAACCCGGATCGGTCCAAGCGATATCGCGGGGATTGGCCTTTTCGCGGAAGAAGACATCCCCACGGGCACTGTAACGTGGCGTTTCATGCGCGATTTCGACAGACTTCTGACGGAACGCGATATCGACAGGCTGCCGGAGCCCGCGCGATCGAACATTCTCGACCACACCTATCTCGATGCGGCGAGCGGCGTATTCGTGCTCTGCGCCGATAACGCGCGTTTCATGAACCATGCCGATGAACCCAACACGGCAGGTGTCCATGAGCCCGGGGCGATCGAGGGCTACGACATTGCGGTTCGGGATATTCGCGCCGGAGAAGAAATGACCTGCGATTACCGGACTTTTGACGCGCATGTCGCGCAAAAGCTCGGCGGAAAATAGCGGCTCACTCTCCTGGAACCACAACGGTTTCGGATACCTTCCGCGCGGAACGCCGGCGCTTGGCGGCGAGAGACCGGAGCGCTTCGGCAGCCAGGATACGGCGCTGAAGGTAGGGCGAGAAATAGCCCGCGTAGCGGCGCCAGAGATCCGACCGCATCCAGTCTTCTCCCGAGACGTGCCCCCGGCACTGGGACGAGCCGCACGAACAGGCGAACTCGTCGTAGGGGGAGCCGTCGCTCATCGCGTAATCGTAGGTGATTTCCTCGCCGGGCTGGATGTCGCGCATAGCCACGAGCGTGATTTGTCCGGAAAGACCGGAATTCGGCTCACAACTATGGTTCACGTAATCCGGCGGCTCACAGTCGGAGAGAGACACGAGATATTGGTTTTCCTCGACCTGCAGAGAATATCTACGCACGGTTTGAGGCATCTCGTTCAATTCTTCGCCGGAAATGAGCGTTCCACTCCAGACAACGATTAGCTCGCCCTTGGCGATGGCTTCTCGCGCGACGACGGTGTGGCCGCCGCGATCTGGAGTCGAATGAACTTCGCATTTCGGAGTGAGGAAAGAGTGGGGCCTGTCGCTCATTCAATGACCTCAATTGGCCTCACGAGCGTGGGCACGGCGCGACCGCAGAAAGCGAACCATGGCACCTGTCCCTCGATTTGCCGCTAGCCGTCAGCAAACGTTGCATCACATAGTTTCGTCGCGTGCGATGTCAACGGCGAAAAGTAGGCATTTAAGTGATGGCTGTGCGCCCAGGATTTCTGCCTCGCGGGCGCGGGCAGAAAAAAACAGTCCGGGAAGAGAACGAATACTGACAATATTTGGCGTTCGCCGCCGGGAGGGACAGGAGACTCCCTCCTCGGATCAATCCACAGAAACTTGGCTTAGGCCATGCGCGCTAGGACGGCGATGAAGAAACCGTCGGTGCCATGTAGCCCCGGCGTCAGCAAAAGCGAATCGGTCCGGCCGTCTGCGGACTGGGGAAGATCGCCGGAGCCCGCATCCCAAACTTCCGCGATGGGGACGGCGGTGAAGGCTGCGTTGTCCGCCAGGAAACGTGCGATCTGCTCAGTGTTCTCTTCGGGGAGAAGCGAGCAGGTGACGTAGACGAGCCGGCCGCCGGGCTTTACCAGCGCCGCGGCGCGCTTCAACACGGTCCGTTGCTCCGCCATCCGCGCAGTCAGCGCTTCCGGCTTCACTTTCCACTTGGCATCGGGTCGCCGCCGCCAAGTTCCCGTTCCCGTGCAGGGAGCATCCGCGAGGACGACGTCGAAGCGGGGACCGAGCGCATCGACCGCGGCCTCGTCTCCGGCTCGAAGCACCTGCAGGTTGCGCACGCCAGCGCGCTTCACCCGTTCGAAGATCGGCTTCAGCTGGTTGCGATCGGCATCGTAGGCGTAAAGCTGGCCGGTGTTCTGCATCATCGCGGCGAGCGCCATCGTCTTGCCGCCCGCGCCAGCGCAAAGATCGAGCACCTGCTTCCTCGGTCCGGCGCCTGAGAGAAGCGCTGCGACCTGCGAGCCTTCGTCCTGGATTTCAAACCAGCCTGCCTGGAACGCCGCTTCGGCTTGCAGGTTGGGTGTGCGTTGCGCGCCAACCGGCGGCGGAACGCGGACGCCCGTCGGGGAAATGGCGCAGGGCTCGGCTCCGAAGCTCGCGAGCGCTTTCAGAACTCTTTCGCGCGTAGACTTCAGTGTGTTGACCCTGAGATCGGCGGGTGCGCGCCGCGCCATGGCTTGGCCTTCGGCGATGGCGCGCTCTCCGAACTGGCCGGAGAAGGCCGGCCACAACCATTCGGGAATGTCGGCTTGGACATGGTCAGGCGCCCCGTCCAGCGGACGTGTCAGGCCGAGTTGCTCTGTCTCGGTCAAGGGCGCCGGCGAATGATCGGCTCCGTCGCAGGCGGCGATCACGGCTTCCGGCGTCAGGCCCAGCGCCGAGGGCGCCGCACCGATGGCGAGCGCACGCGGCGTGTCGGCACCCAGCGCCCAGGCAATCGAGGCGCGGCGGCGCAGCGCGTCGTAGACCATGCCGCCAATGGCGTTGCGGTCTCCGGATCCCGCGAAGCGGTGAGCTTTTCCCCAATCGGTCAAAGCGATGGAAACGGGCTGATAGCGATTGAGGATGGATTCCAATACCTCGATCGCCGCGGCGATGCGGGCTCCGGCTTTCATATTTGGTGCAATCTCAAACGCCTGTTAGAATTTTCGCGGCGAAGAGCACCCACATGACGATGAGGACAATCACCCCGGCGCCATACGCTCTGAAACGCCAGTTAAGGTCATTGCTGGTCGTGTGGATGTAGGCGTGCGCAAACCGCAGAAGCACAAAAGCCCAAGCCAACGCCAATAGTAGAATGTCGCCCGTGCGTGTGATCAGAATGAACGCGATCAGCACGAAGAAGAGCATCGGCATTTCGAACTGATTGCGGAAGCAATTGCCGAACTGCCGGGCACGGGTCGTATAGTTCGCGTCCGTCAAGAGAACGTCGTCCGCCTTGACTTCGCCACTCGCCAAACTGCCGAGGCGCTCACGGCCCATGAGGCCAAGAAGCAGGAAAATCAGCAAGACTTGGACGAAAACCGGCAAGAGGAAATCAGTGAACGTCATTGGTGTCCCCCTCGCCAGTTTGCTTCGCTCGAATACTCAACTTCTTTAGCTCAACCACCAACGCCCGGATAGTTCGGACTTTCGCGGGTAATCATGACGCCGTGGGCGTGGCTCTCGCGAATTGCAGCCGGGGAGATGCGAACGAACTTGGCGCGCTTCTGAAGTTCCGGGATCGTTTTGGCTCCGAGGTATCCCATGCCGGCGCGCAGGCCGCCGACGAGCTGGTGAACGACGGCTTCCATCGGACCCTTGTAGGGAACCTGCCCCTCGATGCCTTCCGGGACGAGCTTCAGCGTATCGCGCACTTCAGCCTGGAAGTAGCGGTCCGCCGAGCCGCGCGCCATGGCGCCGACCGAGCCCATGCCGCGGTAGGACTTATAGGTGCGGCCCTGATACAGATAGGTTTCGCCCGGCGCCTCGTCGGTGCCAGCTAAAAGCGATCCGATCATGACGCAGGATGCTCCGGCTGCTACCGCCTTGGCGATGTCGCCGGAGAAGCGGATTCCGCCGTCCGCGATGATGGGTACGCCCGAGCGCGCGGCTTCCTTCGCGCATTCCATGACAGCCGTCAGCTGCGGAACGCCGACGCCCGCCACGATGCGTGTCGTGCAAATCGAGCCCGGACCGATGCCGACCTTGATCGCGTCGGCACCCGCTTCGATCAATGCTTTGGTTGCATCGGCCGTCGCGACGTTTCCGGCGATCACCTGCACGCTGTTTGACTGATGTTTGATGCGCGCGACCGCATCGATGACCTTCGCGGAGTGGCCGTGGGCGGTGTCGACCACGATCACGTCGCAACCGGCGGCGATGAGACGTTCGGTTCGCTCAAAGCCGTCTTCGCCAACCGTCGTCGCGGCGGCGACGCGCAAACGTCCCTGGGCATCCTTCGACGCATTCGGATGTTTCGCGGCCTTCTCGATATCCTTGACCGTGATGAGGCCGATGCAATTGCCAGCGTCGTCGACGACAATCAGCTTTTCAATGCGGTTCTGGTGAAGCAGCCGCTTGGCTTCTTCCTGCGAGACGCTGCGCTTAACGGTCACCAGATTTTGCTGGGTCATCAGCTCGGAGACCGGCTGGTCTAACCGTGTTGCAAAGCGCACGTCGCGGTTCGTCAGAATGCCGACGAGCTTGCCTTTCCCGGCACTGCCGTCCGGCGTGTCGGTTCCACCCTCCACGACCGGAACGCCGGTCACGCCCTTGTCAGCCATCAGCTTGAGGGCCTGACGGAGTGTCATTTGCGGAGCGATCGTCACCGGATCGAGGACGATGCCGCTTTCGTAACGCTTAACCAGTCCGACCTGCCGCGCCTGCTCCTCGATGGTCAGGTTGCGGTGGATCACACCAATGCCGCCCTCTTGGGCCATCGCGATCGCGAGCCTTGCCTCGGTGACGGTGTCCATAGCCGACGACAGAAGAGGAATGCTCAAACGGATGGCTTTGGTCAGCTGGGTCGAGACGTCCGCCTGTCCTGGCATCACGTCGGACGGGCCAGGAACGAGCAAAACGTCGTCGAACGTAAGCGCGATCCCCGAATCGAGCGCGGATAGGCTCGAAGTCATGCGGACTTCTCCAATATTTTGTGGGGGCGACACGTTCTTGGCCCCCTGGGGCGGAACATTGTCGCGCGGTCTATATCACCAAGGTTCCGCGCTTGGAAGCGCCCGAGCCGCGTCAAATGGGGATCTTGGTAATCAATTCAACGTAGGGCGGAAAATTACCCGCCAATCGTCATGGGGGTGTCGCAGGAAGCTGCCAAATTGACATCACGGGGTTCAAAGCCCCCATGAGATTTGCTTCGGATTTGGCCGCAGGCAGGGCAGTTGAGCGTAGCCCCCCTGCCCCGGCGCCCAAGGGGCGCAGAACCAATCCCCGGCCGTCAGTCGGCTTCTTCTTCCGTATTTTCTTCTACTTTCTTCCCCCGGAAGCCGGTCGCCAGCACGTAAAGCTCGGAGCTATCTGAGCGGCTGGCCGGCGGCTTCACGTGGCGTACGACCTTGAAATCGCGCTTCAGCGCGTCGAGCAGGTCGCGCTCGGTGCCGCCCTGGAAGACCTTGCAAAGGAAGACGCCGCCCGGCTCCAAGACATCCGCCGCAAAGGCTGCCGCAGCTTCGGCAAGACCCATAATGCGGATGTGATCGGTCTTGGCGTGCCCGACCGTCGGCGCGGCCATGTCGGACAGAACGATATCGGCCCGGCCGCCCCGAAGACGCGACTTCAACAGGTCTTCGGCCGTCGGGTCGGTGAAGTCCATTTGGATGATCTCGACGCCTTTGATCGGCTCGAAGTCCAAATAGTCGATGGCGACGACCTGGCCCTTACCCTCCGCTGCCTTGACGCGCTCCGCCGCTTCCTGCGACCAGCCGCCCGGCGCCGCTCCGAGGTCGATGATGCGCTGACCCGGTTTCAGAAAATGATAGCGCGCATCGATCTCGCGCAGTTTGAATGCCGCGCGCGAGCGCAGCCCCTGCTGCTTTGAAGCTGCGACATAGGGATCGTTCAACTGGCGGTCGAGCCAGCGCGCCGACGAAGCGGAGCGCTTCCTAGCCGTCTTCACGTTCGTGCGGAGCTGGCGCTGGCCGCCGCTCAAGCTGCTGCGGATGCCGCCGCTGCCGCCGCCCTTATTGTTTCCCTTGCCTGTCACGATTGCTCAGCACCGTTTGACCGCTTCGAGCGTCCACGCCGGCGGCGTCCGGCACGCCAGACGCCGTCTTCCATCATCAGTCGCATCAAAATGCCTTCTCTCAGTCCACGGTCTGCAACGCGCAGGCGATCCGCGGGCCACATTTTCAATATTGCATCAAGTATTGCGCAGCCGGCGAGGACGAGATCGGCTCGCTCGCGCCCGATGCAGGGCTGCATGATACGCTCCTCATAGCTTTGAGCGAGAAGCTTGGACGTTACATCGTCAATGTCGCCAACGTTCAACCAAATTCCATCGACGCGCTTGCGATCGTAGCGCTCAAGTCCGAGCATCACGCCGGCGATGGTCGTAACCGTTCCGGACGTGCCAAGGAAGTGTACAGGCTTTCCGGCCATCAGATCGCGAAACCGATGCTTGGCTTCAAACGGCAGAAGAAGATCTGTCACGGCATTCGACATTGCCGCGAAAGTTGCAGGGGTGACATCGCGGCCGCCGTAGTGTTCCGCCAGCGTCACGACACCGACGGGAAGCGACTCCCAGGCGACGATCGCATCATTGACGTCGGAGCGGCCGGTCAAGACATCCCGTCTGGAGCCGAGCCGCGTCATATCAAGCCAGACGATCTCGGACGAGCCGCCGCCGATATCGAACACCAGAACGTAATCGGCTGCGGCATCGATCAACGTCGCGCAGCCGGCGACGGCCAGGTGCGCTTCGATCTCCGGCGTCAGTATCTCGATGTCGAGGCCGAAGATATTTTTGACCTTATCGACGAAGGACGATCCGTTCGTGGCAACGCGGCAGGCTTGCGTCGCGACCAGACGCGTCCGCGAAACCTGGTGACGGTGTAATTTCCCAGCGCAGACCCGCAGCGCGTCCAGGGTGCGGTTCATCGCAAGATCGGAAAGACGGCCCGTCTGGCTGACGCCTTCACCGAGACGAATAATGCGCGAGAACGCGTCGACGACGCGAAAGCCGCGTCGCGAGGGCCGCGCCAGAAGCAGCCGGCAATTGTTGGTGCCGAGATCGAGCGCCCCGTAGATCTGATCACTCGGGCGATTGGAACCTATGGAAAAATTCCGTTCGTCAAAACTCTGCCGCTGCCATTCCGCGGGGCTCTCGAGCTTCGAAGCCGAGCCCAGCCGGTTTGACAGAATTCCGGGCGTCGACAGGCTTCTGTGACGAAACTGGCGCTCGGCCCCGTTGCCAAAGCGGTTTCCCGCTAGCGCCAGCTTTTCCTGTCCCGAGACAGGGTCAAAGTCGTCGTCAGAGTTGTCTGGGGGACCTGAACCGTCGGACCGGTCAGGAATTGAATTTGCAGGCTTCAACGTCGTTCTCCAGGACCTGGTATAGCGCTGACTTGCCGCAATGCAGCCGCGCTCCGCAGGCCGTTTGATCTGGACCTCTGTTGGTTAGAGTGTAGCAGGTCGCGTTCCGTCGTAAAGCTCCGGCGGGCCATTGCTTAACGACGCAAACGAGCGAGACGCATTCTGCGCGGATTTGAAGTGATTTATCTATGCTGAGGAGAACGGAAATTTTCCTCGTGGCGCTGGCTGCTGCTGGCATTTGCCAGCTTGCATCGCCGGCTTTCGCGGACAGCATCGGCAGCGCCGAACTGGAATCGCGGCTGCGATCTGCCTATCCGGCATTCGTCTCGGGCGTCGACGGGGACAAGATCGTTTTCCGCGACGGCTCGAGGCTTCCGATCACTGACGGGAAGGACAAGCCGTTCGATGCGTGGCTTGCGAACCCCGATATTCGAGACATGTTTCGATTTCCGTATCCGCAGGGCGCGCCAGCCGTTGCACCTGCCCGGAATTTCGATCCCGGCCGCGCACGGAATGAGGCTTTCTTCACGAAGATCTACGGCGACTGCGCGAAGCCAGGGTTCGCTTCGTCGCTGACAACGATCACGTGGCTACCTTCAAAATCCGGACAAAAGATCCGAATCTCCCGATTGAACGGTGTCGCGGAACACTTGCAGGCCGTCAGTCACGAGCTCGACGCGCTTCCGGCGAAGTTCGATGTCTTTCTGGTTCCGGCCGCCGGCGGCTATCTCTGCCGGACAATCGCCGGAACCGAACAGCGCTCGGGTCACGGCTATGGCATTGCGATCGATATCGCGACGCGACGATCACATTATTGGCGATGGGCGAAAGAGGGTTCGGGGCATTCCTACGCCTTCCGAAACGAGATCCCGCCGGAGATCGTCAGCATCTTCGAGAAGCACGGCTTCATCTGGGGTGGCCGGTGGTACCATTACGATACGATGCACTTCGAGTACCGGCCGGAACTCCTCGCGGCGCCAAAATAGCTGCGGCGGGCTGCCAGCGAAAACTCCGGGTGGCCGGGTTTGGCCAAATCCCCGTGTCCCGGTCCCTTCGCCCCTGTAATAACGAGGCAGTTGCTCTTGCTGTTCAAAAGTCTGATCCGCGTCAGGAAGACCCCGGATGCCACGCTTGCAGACATCGGAGGCTGCTGCTATGACCCGCGCTCCGGCGGCAACGACCGCCTGATCCCGGCTTTGGGGGATCGTCTAATGGTAGGACTGCAGACTCTGACTCTGCCTGTCTAGGTTCGAATCCTAGTCCCCCAGCCACAATTTTGCCATTTGCTGGCGAACGTCACCCGGACGAACCCAGTTTAGGCTTGGTTTGAAGCGTCTTCTCCTCCTTCTCGCCTCGGTACTAATCCGGGCAGGTCATTCGCCGATGTAACTTGGCGCAATGAATGGAGTGGGCGAATTTTCGAATTAGCTTTTCGCTATGATGCCTCCTCTCTGCAAATGTGTTCGCGTTCGAGAGGGATATTCCCGCTTTTGAAAACGGAAACAAGAGCCGTATCCGCTGTCCGGGGCTTGGCAGGGAATAAAGGGGGATTGGCGGGGTTTCACGATTTTCGTGATGAGTGAAAAACGTCGATATCACTCGGAAATTTTGCGGCTCCCGCTTTCGCTTTGGGAAGTCTGAGCTTCGGCGCGGCATGTCGTGCGAAGGCCCACTTTGGGCTCCGCGATGACGACGGGCGAGCCGTCGCTGATTCAGCAGGCCGGATGACCATTACACCGTCTATCGCCGAACCGATCGCCACCACGACAGTTTTTGGGTTGAGAGGGAGCCCTTGATATGCTGTCCGCGTCCGAAAGGCGCCCCGAGCCGTCATGTTCGCTCACAATGGGCGTTCCATCCCAGAGGAAAGCGGACGTCGCACCGTAGATCAACTGCTTTCCGGCGGGCTAGCGCATTCTTCAACCATCGTTACGATCCTTGAGATGCAATCTGTATTATTTGCTTCCGAATATGCGCGCAGGGCCACGCTCTCTCGGGCCCCTTTTGCTTCTAGCCCACGTTTTCGCGCAATTTTTCCGTGTTAGCTTGATTGCCTAGAACATTTTTGAGAACGAGCTCGCTCGACTCTTTGATGTGCTGTGACATCAGCGACTCCGCTTCCGAGCCGTTACCCGATTTTATTGCATCAAATATGGCGCTGTGCTGCTTGAAAACTCGCGAGGTGCGCGGCGCAGAGTACTTGTACGCAAAGCGATACGTTACGGTAATCGCGAACACGCGGCAAACGAGCGTCACCAGCAGTTGACTGCCCGCAGCTTCGGCGACGGCTTTGTGAAACGCTAGGTCCGCTTGCGCCTGCTCTAGAACCGAGCCCGATTGGCCCAAACGTTTCTGCGCAGCCAGGGTATCTTCGATACTTTTTATTTTCGATGCATTGCGAAGCTTCGCGGCGCGTTTCACTGCATGGGTTTCGAGAAGACGTCTCAACACGAAAATCTCTTCGATCTCCTCTGTCGAGACTTCACGGACCCGCGCGCAGCGCCCTGGGATGAGATCAATCAGTCCCTCGCCTTGCAGAACAAATAATGCCTCCCGCACTGGTGTCCGGCTGACCGACAGCTCGTCCGCGAGTTTGCGCTCGGGCAATTCCGTACCCGGCATCAATCTGCCTGCGAGGATTGCCTGGCGAACGACGTGTGCAATGCCCTCACTCGTACGGACCGCCATCGGTCCGTTGATCAATCCTCCCAAAAGGTCTGTCATTCTAGATCGTCTCCACTCATTTTCCGCAGGCGCGGGCAGCCACCACCGAATGCGAATCGAGGCTTACGGGATTAGTAGCGCAACGCCCGCTGCTTAGAGGGGTTTGGTTTGAGCTTACAGATGAAATGCCGGTATGGTGGTATACTTTTTTGGGGAAACTATATCATTTTCTGAAAGAAATAGTGGCGGCCTCGGTCCACCTGTTCGATCTCGTCGATCGAGAATGATTTTATCTACTTTTATCCACACTGTAACCTATGCGACAAACTCGCGTGCCTTGGCCTCGCCAACCAACTCCGATATCACACTGACCGCAAGGCTTAGTCTGCTTTTAGTGCCGGCGATCAAGCCAACGGGAGCGCGGATGCGCCCCAACTTTTCGGGACCGACGCCTCGCCGACGAAGTTCGGCGACTCGTGTTTCCGCCACGGCCTTGCTGCCAAGAACGCCTATGTAAAAGCAATCCGAGGTAAGGAGCTGCTCGATCAGCGACAATTCCCAACGATGCTCATGAAAAGCCAGAATAGCTGCCGTCCAGGGGTCCCCTTCCAGGGCTCCGATCGTGGCGTTGGTCAGGGCGCTAGAAGCGAGACCAAAGGCTCGAACCTCGGCCCTGGTTGCTTCATCTGGACTGACCACTTCCGCGGGAAAGCCAACCGCCGAAAGTAAATGCGCGATTGCCGGAACTGCAGGACCTGCCCCGACAAGATAAACTCTAACAGCCGGCCAGATAACGCGTCTGAAGACGCGGCCATCAAGCCGACTTCGTTCGTTCGCCGTATTGACGATGGCGAACGTGTTGGCGCCAGTTTCCAGGTCCGTTGATTGGATCACCGCTTTTCGATTGCGCGACAGCTCATCGAGGCGAGTAAGAAGCGAAATCTCGACACCTTGATCGATATAGACGTCGACGCCGCTTCCGCAAGGAAGCTGGATGTCGAAATAAGGTGAGCCCTTGCCGTAGCGGATCAGGCGATTGCGGCCCTGCTCGATGCATCGTTGCGCTTCAATGATGATTGCGCGTTCCAAGCAGCCGCCAGAGAGGTAGCCGACAGAGTGACCCTCAGATGACACGGCCATGAGGGAGCCCAAGGCCCGCGGGGAGCTGCCAACGATATTGACCAGCGTGATGATGGCATATCTAAGCCCCATCCGATGCCACGCAAGAAGACTGGGAAGAATATATTCCGTCGCGACCAGATTCCGCGGCGAGGACTCATCGATAAAGGACAGATCGATTTTATTCATTGCCCTACTGAAAGAAAGTCTGCGGAGTAGGAAGGTCGCCGCCCATTGAGGCGGCGACCTTGTTTTCAGCCTGCGGTCGCGCGACCTGCCATCGGAACGCTCTTCCCCCGTAGGTCGTCTCCAAAGTTGCTCGCACCCCAATTTGCGGCGTCGAGCCCATTGAGCTCAGCCTCCGCAGAGACGCGCAGGCCGGTGGTCATCTCAAAGAAGAAACTAAGGATGAGTGCCGGAACTGCTGCAACAGTCACGGTCGCCAGAACGCCCATCAACTGCCAGTATGGCGTGATCGTCGCGTGTCCTGGGGCCATGGCGCCTTCCAGACCAGGGAACCCTCCAGTTGGCGTGCCCCAATGGACGAATCCAACGAGGATGGCGCCGACAATGCCCGGACCAAGTGCGAGCGGCACAACTTTAGGCTCCTCGAGACCAAGCGCATGCACGAGCCTGCTGGTCGCGAACGCAACGATAGGACCCAAACCACCAAACACCATGCATTCAAGCGGCGTTCCGATATCGAACAGCGTTCCGCTGATTACGACACCAGCAATGGGTCCGAGAAACACCCACGACACATCCTTTCGGGTCCTACCGATAAGAGCGCCGACCACGCCTCCCGTGAGCATGGCACTGAAGATGTTGATGAGGATCAGCCCGAGGCCGGTTTGGGTCATCGAGATGCCGTAGACGGCTTTATCGGGCAAGACCCAAGTCGAACCGATCGAGACGAAGGGAATGGCGACGAAGATAAAAAGCACGCCGAGAGCGACGAGGGCCTGATTGCTCGGAACCGGCTTCAGGCCATCGGGATGCGATGACAGCGCTCCAAGCCTCGGTCCCAAGCGCCAGGAGAGAATAAGCGCCCAGGTTCCCGAAAAAATGTAGAGCGGGAAGACACCTTCGAAATCGTGAGTTCCGGCATTGGTCAACGGAGAAAGCGGTCCCCAGCAGAGATATCCGACCAGGGGAGAGAAGACCAATCCGATCAGGAACGACATCACCAACAGTGGCAGACTTTTTATGCGCTCAATGACGCTGCTGTGTATGAGAGCCGCGGTCGCCATAGAGAACGTGACGAAGAAGACTAGAAATATTTGCTGGATGTCGGCCTCGGGGACGACCTTCGGATCGAGCTTGATCGCCATCGAGCTCGCAGCACCGCCGCCGATCCACCAGTCTTTAAAGACCTGCACAAGCGGATCAGGAACTGCGAACGCAATATAGAATTGATACTGCCAGATCGCATAGCCGACGAAGAGTGTCCCGAAGCCCGCGAAGATCGCCGCCGCGAACTTTTGAACCCACGTATCGAGCACGTTGCGTGCACGTACCAATCCCATATCGATGAGACCAAGGCCGATGACGACAAACAGCACACTGACGGCCCCGACAGCGTAGACGAAAGCAAAGGTCAGATTATCAAGCTTCATTTGTTCAGCAAACATTGCGCACGGTCCCCTTCATCGTGAAAACTCCTTGCTGGTGTGAATGAGGATTCAATCGAGCTGATTTCTCCCGAGCTCGAGTGCTAGGGCGCTTCGCGATCTCACTTCGTGAAAGTTTTCGCAAAGCACTTGTCGCCTTTTTTATTTTGGTATACCGGTATACCAGTATGCTGATTACGACCTCGTAGCAAGATCGTTTCGCGACGCGCGATTGATAAAAAAATGAGCATGGAGCCGCATGAATAAGCTCACGGTCGGGGATGTTTATCGTGGCGCGGGTTTCGGTCGAAGCGTGCGGCGTGGTGCGCGACCTGCAGTATTGGTCGTCGATTTCTCTTATGGCTTTACCGATCCGGCTTATCCGACCGCAACCGATGCGGATGGCGCAATAAATGCAACGACAAAGCTCTTGGCATCTGCGCGTGAAAAAGGAGTGCCGATCGCGTTCACGACAATTAGCTTTGAGGCAGGACATATCGAGACTTTGCCTTGGCTTCGGAAGTCGGCTGGCATGGCGTCTCTTAAGACCGGATCGCGCCTTGTTGAAATCGATGAGCGGCTCCTACGACAAGAGCGGGAACCGATTGTCGTGAAGCTCGGGGCTTCAGCTTTCTTCGGAACAAACCTGCAGACGCTTCTTGCGTCTTGGCGCACAGATACCTTGATCGTCACGGGGGCGACGACGAGCGGCTGCGTTCGGGCGAGCGTCGTCGACGGGGTGCAGTCTGGCTATGATGTCCTGGTGCCTGAGGAATGCGTCGCCGATCGCGCCGCTGCTCCGCACGAAGCAAACCTTTTTGATATCCGCCAAAAATATGCCGACGTCATCTCGCTCGGCGAAACGCTTGAATATCTCGGCTCTCTCGGTGGTCGGGAAAAATGAGAATCGGGATTTTGGCTGCAGCAGTCCAAATGTGTGGAGGTCCACGTTGAATATCGTCAACAAGGTCGAGGCAGATTCAGGTTCGGCCGGCAGTGCCGAAAGGAAGACGCGCTTTGCGAGCCCGTTCGATATAACAACGCCGGCAGGAGCAGAAGGGTGGGAGAAGATGTTCCCCTACTTTGCTCTCATCAGCCAGGAAAGGCGGGAGCTCGAAGAGGGCAAGTTTTGGTTCTTTGACGGGATGCACAATCCCGAGCCGCTCTATCCCTTCGACACCATCATGACCGAGAACTGGTGGGTCGCGGCGAGCCAGATGACCACCAGAGTCTGGCCCATCCCACCCGCAATGGGCATCGATCATCGCATCATCAACGGCTATCTCTACATCAGTCCCAATGCCGTGACGGACCCGTCGGTCATTCCTGAACGGCAGGAGCTGTTCGCCCGCCGTGCCGGCCATTACTTCGAGAATTGGGACTCGATCTACGACGAGTGGAAGAAAAAGGCGGTCAACTGCATCGATCGCCTCAAAGCCTTATCGTTCAAGCCGCTGCCGACCTATGAGCCGGAAGAGAGTGTCTTCAAGCATCGCGGCGTCTACTCATCTCACGATCTGTTGACGAGCTATAACCGGCTCATCGAGAACATGCTCGAGATGGGTTCCTATCACTTTGAGATGCTCAATCTCGGGTATGGCGCTTATCTGACGTTCCGCGAATTCTGCCAGCACGCCTTCCCGGGAATCACCGACCAGACGGTGACGAGTATGGTGTCGGGCATCGACATCTTACTTTTCCGCCCTGACGATGAGCTACGCCGACTCGCTCATCTGGCGGTGGCGCTCAATGTCGCCGATATTCTTGTTACCGACGAGGGCCCCGAAGTCGTTCTTCAAAAATTGAAGAACGCGCCGTTCGGCGGAGCGTGGCTTGAAGGGCTTGAGAAGGCAAAAGAGCCCTGGTTCTGGTTCTCGACAGGCGTCGGCTATACGCATTCGGATCCGGTATGGATGGACGATCTTCGTCTGCCCTTTACAGCAATACGCGGCTATATCGAAGCCCTTCGGAGGGGCGAGGAAATCCGTCGGCCGCTCGAGCAGATTCTCGAAAAGCGTACGAGAGTCACTTCGGAATATCGTGCTCTTCTGGCAACCGATGATGATCGCGCAGCGTTTGACGGGCTCATCGATCTCACGCGCAAGGTCTTCCCCTATGTCGAAGACCACAACTTCTACGTCGAGCATTGGCACCATTCGATCTTCTGGTCGAAGGTTCGCGAGCTCGGAGACGTCTTCGTGGCTCACAAATTCTTCAGCGATCGCGAAGACATTTTCTATCTCCACCGCCACGAGATCTACGATGCCCTCTATGATCTCTTGATTGGTTGGGCGACAGGCTCGCAGTCGCGCGGCGAGATCTATTGGAAGCCTATCATTGCCGAGAGGCGGAAAATTCGCGATGTCCTCGCGAAATGGTCTCCGCCCCCGGCATTGGGTCTGCCGCCAGAGAACATCACCGAGCCTTTGACCGTCATGCTTTGGGGGATCACGCAGGAGACCCTCCAGGAGTGGCTCGGCGTCGATCCAAACGCTGCGGGCAAAGCACTCAAAGGGGTCGCTGCTTCCGCTGGAAAAGTCACCGGCAGGGCCCGGGTCATAACCGAGCCCTCCCAGCTCTACGAAATCGACCAAGGTGATATTTTGGTCTGCCGCGTGACCGCGCCGAGCTGGGCGCCCGTATTCACGCGCGTTTCGGCAGCGGTCTCCGACGTCGGCGGAATGATGGCGCACACTGCAATCATATGCCGTGAGTATGGTCTGCCAGCTGTCGTCGGCACGGGCTTCGCCACATCCAGTATTCGAACCGGAGACTTGATTGAGGTCGACGGGAATGTCGGCACTGTACGCGTCATCGAGGAGGTCTCGCGTTGACAACAAAGACTTACGTACTCTGGCTTGATGATCCTTCGGCGAACGGCAATCCACTTCTCGGCGGCAAGTTTGCCAGTCTTGCCGAGATGGTAGAAGCGGGACTTGCGGTCCCGAATGGCTTTGGGATCACGACGGCCGCCTATCGTTACTTCATGGAAAAGTCCGGCCTCGCGGAAGAGGCGCGCCGCGTCAAGGCTATCGCACCGAAGCTCGAACTCTCGGACATCAAAGCGGAGACCGCCGCTCTCATCGACGGAATAAAGACGGCGCCCTTACCGGCCGATCTCGAAGACGAAGTGCGCAAGAACTACGCGCTTCTCGAAAAGAGGTCCGGAGGTTCGAATGTCCCCGTAGCGGTTCGCTCGTCGGGAGAATCGGAGGACCTCGCCGGTGCCAGCTTCGCCGGCCAATACGAGACGTTTTTATGGATCTGCGGCGCCGACGATGTTCTTCGCAACATGCGCGCCTGTTGGGCCGGGATGTTCGGCGACGCCGTCTTATCCTACAAGCAGGATGGCGAGACGGTCATCTCCAAAGGCGATTTCGCTATCTGCGTCGGCGTCCAGCAGATGATCGAGGCGCGCGCTGCGGGTGTCATGTTCACGCTCGATCCTATCAACGGAGATCGCTCCAAAATCGTGTTGGAAGCGTGCTGGGGGCTAGGCGAGGGCGTGGTCAAGGGAGACATCACTCCCAGCCAATTTGCCGTCGATAAAGTGACATTTGAGATCACGCGGAAGAAGCCGTCGAGCCAGATCGAAGAATATCGATTTGATCCGGCTCTCGGCGGCGTTGGGCTCGCACCCATCGAGCCTGATCGTCAGGATAAGCTCTGCCTCGACGACGATCATATCATTCGACTAGCCACGCTCGCGAAGCGGATCGAGACGTCGCGCGGCGCACCTCAAGACATCGAATGGGGCGTCAACAAGCAAGGGGATGTTTGGGTTCTTCAGGTGCGGCCCGAAACCGTCTGGAGTCGCAAGATTGCGTCAGGCGTCGTGTCTGCGAAAACGTCACCAGTCAACCATGTGTTGGCGCGCCTGTCGGGCATCCGTATCTCGCAACCGGCCGCTGGGTCTGCCAAGTCATGAAGGCAGCCGATTTCATCTATCATCGTGCTGTGTCGGTCGATGACGCGCTTCGTCTGCTCGACGATTATGACGGAACCGCACGTATCCTGGCGGGGGGACAAAGTCTCGTCCCTATGCTGAACATGCGCTTGCTCCGTCCTGCTGCGTTGATCGACGTCAACGGTCTTGAGGAACTCGCGAAGATTGAGGTTCGCGGTTCCGAAACGGTGCTAGGTGGCTTGGTACGTCACGTGACCGTCGAGACCTCGCCGCTTATTGCCGAACGGCTTCCGCTGCTCGCGAAAATGATCCGTCACGTTGCCGACCGCCAAGTGCGCAATCGAGGGACGATCGGAGGGAGCCTAGTCCAGGGCGATCCGACCGGCGAGATGCCGCTCGGCTGCTTGGTGCTCGGCGCGCGCGTGTGTGTGACCAGCCATGGCAACTCGCGCGAAATCGCTATGCGGGATTTCTACGAAGGCTCATATGCGGCTGCCCTCCACGCGGATGAGCTTTTGGTCGAAATCATCTTTCCGCGCCATCCAACTTATCATGCCTTTCATGAGCTCAATCGCCGTCACAACGATTTTGCCGTTCTGTCCATCGCTGTCGTTGGCGACCAAACCGAAGGACGCTGGTCCAATGTGAGGCTCGGGCTTGGCGGCGTCCACGATACGGCCATCCTCGTTGAGGAAGCGGGCGAGAGGCTCCAAGGCACCCGATTAGAAGATGAGGATATCGCTGCCGCCACCGAAGCGGTCAGCCGCGCCATTTCACCACCCAGCGATATGCGCGCGAGCGAAGAATACCGCCGACATCTCGTTTCCGTTTACGTGCCGCGGGTGTTGCGAGAGCTTCGCGCGTCGGCCGAGACCCGCGCATTTAATTAGAGGCGTTTCGTGAAGTTTCGACAAGAATTCGACGTCAACGATCGGATCGCCCGGGTGTGGGCCTTCTTCGAGCAGCTTGAGCGCGTTGCGACCTGCATACCGGGTGTGGAGTCCGTTCAAGTTCTTGACCCCGACACGCTCCTCGTCCGCGCGACACAAAAAGTTGGGCCGATCAGCGCAACGCTGGAATCCAAGGTCCACATCAACGAGCGCGTTTTTCAAGAGCGGCTCCATTTTTCGTCCACGGGCAAGGCCGTGCGCGGCGCGGTGGGAAATTTTCGGGCGACGAACACCGTTCTACTTGAATCTCTTGGCGATCGTACGCGCGTCGCCGTCGAAGGCGAGGTTGTTCTGGCGGGCATGCTCGGAAGCGTCGGCCAGAAGATCATCATGAAACAGGCGGATAAAGTTACAGCCGAGTTCGCGCAAAATCTCGAGCAAGTCCTCTCAGGCGGTTCGCTCGCCACAGGGAGCGCCGGCAGCCGTGCATCGGCCTCGGCTCCGTCTCGGCTGCCTCCTGCGTCCGGCCGCTCCGCAGGGAGTTCGTCGAACCTCATACAAGGAGGCGACTCCTGGTCGAAGGCATCGGCGGTTTTCAGCGCACTGTCCTTTGTTCTGAGCCTCGTCATTCTTTGGCGCATCGGAGTTCAACCTTGAGGCGGAAGCACAAAGCCACGCCAGGCGCGTAGCGCGAAAAGTCTGCGCGCCCCGATCAAAACAACAAGTGATAAACGGAGATTTTGGAAGCTCATGCACCGCATCGGATTGATCGTTCCGAGTTCGAATACGACCATGGAAACAGAAATTCCTGAGATGCTTGCGAGGCATTCGCAGCTCCACGGAACGCGTTTCACGTTTCATGCGAGCCGGGCACGATTGCATAACGTCGATGTCGCTTCTCTTGCCCGCATGGTTGATGATGGCGAGCGCTGCGCCGCTGAGGTCGGTGATGCTGACGTTGATGTCGTTGCTTACGCGTGCCTCGTCGCTCTCATGGCGCGGGGTGCCGGCGCACATTCCGCCGCGGAAAAGCGTTTCGCCGATGTAATCGCCGCCGGCCGCGGAGCGTCACCGCCTATCGTCAGCAGTGCCGGCGCGCTCGTGCGAACGCTGAAAAGTCTCGGCCTGCGCAAAGTGGCACTCGTGGCACCCTACATGCCGGAGCTCACTCGCACTGTCATCGCTTATATCGAAGACTCGGGGATTTCAGTTCTCGATAGCCTCAGTCTTGCCGTTGCCGACAATCTCATGGTCGGCCGTCTCGATCCCACGGCGCTCCCGGGATACGTGAGCAAGCTCGATCTTTCGGGCGTGGATGGGATCATCCTATCGGCCTGCGTTCAGATGCCGTCGCTGCCTGCAGTCCAGCAGGTCCAAGACGCGACGGGGCTTCCGGTCATAACCGCAGCAACCGCGACGACACGGGAAATTCTGTTGTCGCTAGGTCTCTCCGCAACGCTTCCAAATGCTGGAGCTGCGTTGCAGCGGCAGTCAGCGGAGGTTGCGGCGTGAGCATTCGAATTTCCGGCCGCACCAGTCACGTCGCAGCTAACGGACTAAAACATCACCTCTTGACCTATGCTGGCGGAAATGCGGGCGATGTCCTTATCCTACCTGGAATAACGAGCCCTGCCCCGACAGCAGATTTCATCGCGGCACCGCTGGCCGCTCGGGGATTCAACGTCGTCGTGCCGGACCTCAGAGGCCGTGGAATGACGGACGCGCCACTCTCCGGGCGCTACCGCCTTATCGACTACGCTGCCGACGTCGCCGGGCTCATCTTAGAGCTTGGTCTCTCGCGCCCTCACATCATCGGACATTCTCTCGGCGCCAGAATAGCGGCGGCCTACGCAGCTGAGTTTTGCAGCGACGATCACGGAATGCTTGTGCTCGTCGATCCACCGACCTCCGGACCTGGGCGCGGCACTTATCCGACGAGCCGCGCGGCTTTCCTTGAGCAGCTTCACGCGGCGAAGCGCGGCACAACTGCCGAGGAGGTGCGCGTCTTCTACCCCAAGTGGCCAACGCGCGAACTCCAGTTGCGCGCCGAAGTTTTGGCGAGCTGCGATGAGACCGCCGTCGTTGAAACGCACGCAGGTTTCAACAACGAAGACTTCTTTGCCTTGTGGTCTGTGTTGAAGCGACCTGCAACGCTTGTCAGGGGAGAGATCAGCCCAGTGGTTCCTCCGTCTGCAGCTGCAGAACTCGCCGTCGCCAACCCGCACATCCCGATCGTATCGGTACCGAATGCGGGGCACATGGTGCCCTGGGACAACTTCAACGACTTCTTCAAGATCCTCGTCCGCCTCATTCCGCGCGCTCAAAAAGCTGCTTGAGCAAGCCCCAAAAAGGAGATTCCTTATGGACCGAAATGCATTGAACGCGATTTGCAAGATCCAGCTGGAACTCAGTGCAGTTCGGGAGGGTCAGAAAGTCGTCATTCTTTCGCAAGGCGAGGAGCGTCTCGATTACGCCGATGCGTTCCTGGCGGCGGCCCGCGATTTAGGCGCGAGCGCTTATCACATGAGACTTCCCGCGCCGCAGCCGACGTCCGGCTCGTGGGAAGTCGGTGTCTCGCAGCTCGCTCAGCTTCCCGAAGCGGTTGAAGCGCTCAAGAAAGCCGACATGGTGGTGGATTTGATCTTCCTGCTCTTCAGCAAGGAGCAAATGGCCATTCAGGCAGCGGGCGCGCGCGTGCTTACCGCAGTCGAACCGGCGCCTCTTCTCGCTCGTCTCATCCCAACGCGCGAACTACGGGAACGGGTTGAGGTTGGAGCCGAACTCCTCTCAAAGGCGAAGACCATGCGCATTACCAACAAGCATGGGACGGATGTCGTCTATAAGATCGGTATGTATCCTACGATGAGCGAGTACGGCTATACCGACACGCCCGGTCGCTGGGACCATTGGCCAGCGGCGTTCGTGTTCACGGGCGGCGCCGATGATGGCGTTGACGGCAAGATCGTCTTGGCGCCAGGCGATATTTTACTGCCGTTCAACACTTATGTACGAGAGCCTGTCACATACACGATCGAAAAGGGCATGATCCAAGATATCCGCGGCGGGCTCGATGCCGAACTCATCAAATCGTATATGGCCACGTTCGATGACCCACGCGGGTTCGGTATGTCCCACGTCGGATGGGGCCTCGATGAGCGCGCCAAATGGCATGGCTTGACGCAATTCCCCGGCGGCATGGGGATGGAACTCAGATCGTTCTTTGGTAACGTCATGTTCTCGACCGGACCGAACAATGAGCTCGGCGGCCCCAATGACACCGCCTGCCACCTCGATATCCCGATGCGGGACTGCAGCCTTTTCCTCGACGATGAGCCCATCGTGTTGGACGGCGATGTTGTCGTCAAAGAGATGCTTCCCGCCGCCCGTCGAGCAGTTTGAAGAAGGCCGAACCCTTGGGAACTAACGAGCTCGAAATCACGGTCAATGTGAATGGTGAGGAAGTCAACGCGAGCGCTCCAGTTCGGATGCACGCGGCCGACTTCCTGCGCCACCGCGCAGGTCTTACTGGCACCCATATCGGCTGTGAGCAAGGCGTCTGCGGAAACTGCACCATAATCGTTGATGGCAAGGCAGTAAAATCCTGCCTGATGCTTGCAGCGCAGCTCGAAGGTGCCGACGTATTGACGATCGAAGGGCTTGCCGTAGGTGACCGGTTGAACGATCTCCAAGAGGCATTCAAGCGCAATCATGCGCTTCAATGCGGTTACTGCACGCCCGGTTTTCTAATGCTGATAACGAGCCTTGCAAAACGTGCGACACCGCCATCTCGCGATGAGATTCGCGAAGAGATCAGCGGTGTTCTATGCCGATGCACCGGATACGAAGGAATCATCAGGGCGGCGGAAGAATATTTGTCTCAGACTTGCGGGCGGTCGAACACAGCGGAACAGATTCCGTGAACGAACATGTGAGCAAAAAATTGGGGTCTCCGCGGCCTCTCAACGATTCCAGCCGGCTGATTGGCCGTAGCCTTCCGCGCAAAGAAGATGATCGCCTGTTGCGCGGCGACGGCTGTTTCGTCGACGATATCGACGCCGCCCATCAGCTCGAGATGGCCGTATCACGCTGTCCGTTTCCACACGCGCGAATTCGCTCCATCGATGTCTCGCGCGCGGTGGAAATGATTGGCGTTAAGCACATCCTTATCGGAGCGGACGTAAAAGAATTGAGCGAGCCGATACAGGTTCTAAGGCCAGTCCCCGGCGCACCGCCGCTGTCGTATTATGCCCTCGCCCAAGATGTGGCGTTGCACGAAGGCCAGGCGGTTGTAAGTGTGGCAGCGACAAGCCGCGCCATCGCAGAAGACGCCATCGAGCAGATTGAAATCGATTATGAGCCTCTTCCCCACATCGTGGATACGCTTGCAGCGCTCTCGGAGAGTGCGCCTGTTCTTCATTCCGGCGTACTTGCGTCTAACCTTTTGGCGTCCAACTTCGATGGCGCCGGGGCACCGGATGATGCGCTAGCTGCCTCCGATGTTGTGCTGACGGGCCGCTTTCGGATCAACCGCGTGACGGCTTTTCCGATGGAAGGCCGCGCCATTCTCGCGTCATGGCGACCGGGCGCGCGGATGCTCACCGTACAATCGTCAACGCAAGTTCCCCATCTTGTCAGGAAGCAGCTTGCGGAATCGCTGCGGCTTGATGAGGGCGCGATCCGCGTCGTGGCGTCTGACGTCGGCGGCGGGTTCGGGTTGAAGCTTGGCATTTATCCCGAGGATATTCTCGCGTGCCTTCACTCCATGGCGTTGCGACGTCCGGTGAAATGGATCGAAGACCGGATGGAACATTTCAGGGCGAGCACCCACGGCCGAGAAGCCGTGCACGATTTCGCCGTCGGCGCCGACCGAACAGGCCGCATCCTTGCACTGACCAACACTTATACGACTGATCTCGGTGGGTGGAATTCATCATTTGGGTCAGCACAGCTTTCAAGCGTCGTATTCACGGGACCCTACAAGGTTGCCGATGCGCGGGTCGAGCGACGCGTCGCCATAACGAACAAGACACCGGTCGGTGCGTATCGGGGTTACGGTCAACCCGAAGTCAATTTCGCTCTGGAAGTTCTCATCGACCGATTGGCGCGCCGGCTTGGAATTGACCCCTATGATCTCCGGGTCATGAACATGCTGAGGCCAGAGGATCTGCCTTGGCGTGTGCCAAGCGGGGCGATTTACGATAGCGGGGACTACCTTCGCTCTCTCAATATGGCAATGGAAGCGGTAGATTATGCTGGGCACCGCACGAAGCCGCGGACCAAGCGGCCAGATGGCCGCCTCACCGGCATAGGGATATCATCGTTTGTCGAACGAACAGGATATGCGAGCGCGCGCTTCCTCGCCAATCGGGGATCGCAATTTGGCGCGCACGAGAGCGTAACGCTTCGCGCCAACCGCTCAGGAACGATAGATCTCTATAGCGGCGTCTCGACGTTTGGCCAGAGCAACGAAACGGCGTTCGCACAAATTTGCGCAGATGTGCTTGGCGTCGACTACGAGGCCGTCCACGTTCACATGGGCGATACCGCCGCCTCTCCGTTGAATACCGGTGCATTCGCGTCACGCACTTTGATCGCGGCGTCGGGGGCGATAAATAAGGCCGCCCTTATTTTCCGCGAGAAGACACTTAGGATCGCAGCTGGCGTTCTCGAAGCTACGCCCGCGGATCTCACCATTCAGCGAGACGTGGTCGTCCTCAAATCCGATACGAATCGCTCTGTTCCGCTCAAGGATATTTTCCGGCGTGCTATCTTGGGGCAAGGCATACCCGCGAGCGAAACGCCTGGGCTGGAGGCGACTGCTTTCTTTGAGCCAACCGACGCCGCCTTTTCTTTTGGAACGGCCGCCGCGGTTGTGGCGGTCGATCCCGAGACGGGAGAATTCGCGGTCGAGCGCTTTGTGATGGTGCACGACTGCGGCGTGCCAGTAAATCCCATGGTAGTTGAAGGACAGGTCCGAGGCGCATTGGTGCAGGGTCTCGGGGCGGCACTCGGGGAAGAATTGCGCTACGATAGCGAGTCAGGACAATTGCTGAGCGGCAGTATGCTCGACTATTTCGTTCCGACCGCGGCCGATATTCCCCCGATTGAACTTCTGCATACGGAGGTGCCGTCCCCAGTCACCACATTCGGCGTGCGCGGTGTCGGCGAAGTCGGTACGATCCCTCCGGCGGCCGCCATCACCAACGCAATCTGCAATGCGCTCATCGACTACGGCGTCGAAATCTCCGATCTTCCAGTAACGCCGGAATCGGTATGGCGAGCCCTGCGCGCAGGCAAGCCATCAAGTCCTCTGGAAAACCCTTCGTCACAAAACAAAGCCCCATGAGCATGCCGCCGAATAAAGCTTCACAGAAGAATGCCATCCCCTACGCCGAACCAGCCTTCAGTGCGCTCGAGCTTAGCGCAATAACTTGGCTCGACGGCTTCTATCAGCTCGAACACTTACTCGCGGCACGTGCCTGGGCCATTCGCCTCTCCGGCTCGGCCTCTCCTGAACTCAAGTTTGCCGCTCTCGTCCATGACGCAGAGCGCTTCTTTCCGGGAGGCCCTTCAAGCATGCCTTCGGATGGGTTCGACAATCCCGATTATCTGTTCGTTCACTCCATGCGTTCGGCCGACATTGTTAGTGAATGGCTCAAGAAGCAAACACCTGCCTGCGATGTTGCCTTCACCCAACGCGTCCGTGCGCTGATCCTGCGCCATGAGATTGGAGGCAATCAGGAAGAAGACATCCTGCAGGCCGCAGATTCGCTGTCGTTTCTCGAAACTTTCGATTGGCTCGTCGTCGAGTGGGTTCATAAAGGCGTCTACACATTCGACCAAGCGCGGGCCAAGCTCGACTGGATGGTCGAGCGAATACGCATCCCAGATGCCGTTCGCGCGGCACTGCCGTTTTATTCTCGCGCGGTGCACCGTTTGGAAGACGCAAAAGATACCGAAATAGACCTCAAGGAACGACGAAAGTTTGCGTCAAGCGCGAAAAGCCTTGTTGGGGATGTCGTTGAAATGAGCAAGGGGAATGAGGCTCAATAGTGTAACCGACGCGGGTGGTTGACTCTGTTGCCGACACTCACTCCCAGAAGCGGACATTGGCTAGATGCGCCAATGCATCGTTACCGGCTCCAGTAACAGATGTCTGGTTCGAAGTAAGAAGCGGACGTGAAGCTGGCTCCTCACAGTTCCGTCGCTGCCCCAGGGCGGACATCAATACAGATGGCGCCTTGGTTCCGATCTGCGCAAGACAGAGAAATTGGGAGTTCGGCGTTCAGACCAACTTTGCCAGTGCTCGAATAGGCTCCGCTTTGAGACGATCGTAGTTTACGCAAGCCTGGGTCGTTTAAACGGATGGAAGAAGCCGCCATCTGATTTTGGCGGATGACCTTTCGAACGCGTGCCCGTCGTCCTTCGCGACGAAGGTATCGCCAGGGTCACGGCAATGATTAGGAAGGGCGTCGACGAATCTGAAGAGAGAACCTGACCGCACGGACCCAAGAACTCGGGGCGAAATGCACTCTGAAGCAATCAGACGTTAGACGGATCACTGCTGATCGCTGACCCGGTTGGCCTCAGTCTCCGGCGACAGCAATCCCCTCAGGATCATATCAAGCGCTGCCTCAAAGTGCAGCTCCGCATCGAGCGGCTTGCGGTCGGAGAACAGGAGCTTCCAAATGTGGAGCGAAAGCGCGGGCCCAAGGAGGAGTTCGGGGAAATTGGTCGCCGGTGCCGGGCGGAAGGTGCCGTTCGCCACGCCCTGGCGCAGCCGCTGACCCAAGACTTCGAACATAGGGCCGACCAAGTTGCGGTAGTGCTCGTCGACAAGATCGGGAAAGCGCACGGCTTCCGCGATGAGCAGACGCAACAGTTCGCGCCCGCGCCTGTCGTTGGCAAAGACGCGATAAAGCATCGTCAGATCGGCACGGATCGATTGCGCGGTGGGCGGGCCTCGGTCCTCGAAAAATGGTTCGACCTGCTCCCGCAATGAATTCTCAAGGTCGTGAACGAGGGCTTCGAACACCCTCTCCTTGCTCTCGAAGTACACGTAGATCGTGCCCTTCGTAACGCCGGCTCGCGCCGCGATATCCTCAAGTCGGGTAGCCGCGTAACCGCGCTGAACGAACTCCTCGAAGGCCGCATCGAGGATCTCGCCCGGGCGTTCCGCTTTGCGCCGCGCTCTAGCCGTTACGGTCATGCGCTCCCCTCCTGTGACGAGTCGGCAACCCTTGAATGGCGCAAAATTATTATTGACTGACCAGATAGTCAATAATAAATGACCGGTCAGTGATCTTGTTCGGGACGTGGGCCTAGCCTGGGGGTGTAATGACGCGCGTTCGGATCGCGAAGGCCTTGTTTCTTATGCCGTTTGTTGCCCTCGCGGGGTGCGGCGAACAGAATGTGGGGACCCCCAAAGCTCCGCCTCTCGTGCGGACCCAGGTGGTCGCATTTACGGACTATGCGCCCAACGTGGTGCTGACCGGCGAGATCAAAGCCCGGGTGCAAACCGGCCTCTCCTTCCGGGTGAGCGGGCGGATCAGCGAACGGCTGGTCGATGTTGGCGCCCGTGTTACGCCCGACCAGGTGCTCGCCCGCATCGATCCAAAGGAACAGAACGCCGATGTCGTGTCGGCGGAGGCGACGGTCCAATCCGCGGAAGCGCGCGTGCGCCAGACGGCGACCGCCTTCGAGCGGCAAAAGGCCCTCATCAAGGACGGCTTCACGACACGGCGCGACTACGATCAAGCAGAGGAGGCTTTGCGCACAGCCGAAGGTTCGCTCGAAGCCGCCAATGCTCAGCTCGGCACAGCGCGTGATGCGTTGTCCTACACGGAGCTGCGGGCAGGCGCTGCAGGCGTGATCACTGCGCGCACTGCCGAAGTAGGGCAAGTAGCGCAGGCCGCGCAGACGATGTTCACGCTGGCCCAGGACGGACCACGAGATGCGGTGTTCTACGTCTACGAGGCCATCTTCCTGCAGCAGCTTTCCGCATCCACGATCACGCTCGCCCTGGCGTCTGATCCGTCCATCACTGCCACGGGCGTCGTCCGCGAAGTTTCACCGAGCGTGGACACGAAATCCGGAACCATCCGCGTCAAAATCGAGATCAATGATCCCCCGCCTGGCTTCACGTTGGGCGCGTTGGTATCCGGCGCCGCCAGGATGAAGGCTCGTCAAGTCGTTATCCTCCCTTGGACTGCGCTCTCGACGCTCGCGGGCAAGCCTGCGGTTTGGGTGGTGGATCCCAAGTCGTCCGTCGTCTCTCTCAAAGCGGTCGAAGTGGCGGCCTACCAGACCAAGAACGTCGTGATCGAGAGTGGACTGGAGCCCGGAGAGCGCGTCGTCACTGCAGGCGCCAAAATTCTTCGTCCCAATCAAATCATTGCTCTGGCGCCAGAGGCTGGTTGATGACACATCCCCTTCAATCGCGACGTCCGGCATTCCTGCCTTCAACGACCCGCCTCGTCTCGCCGCTCGCGCTGACACTCCTTCTGCTGACGGGATGTAGCGAGAACCAGAATGAGCCGGCTCCGCCGCCTCGCCCGGTACTCTCGACAGTCGTCTCCGTCGAGCCCCGATCATTGCTCGCCCTCGCCGGGACTATCGAGCCTCGCTACCGGACCGATTTGAGCTTTCGAGTCATCGGACGCATCATCACGCGCGACGTCGATGTGGGCGATCTGGTGCGCAAAGGCCAACGCGTTGCCTCGCTCGATCCGACAGCGCTTGAGCTTGCCGTTCGCAGCCAGCGCGCTGCACTCTCCAATGCACAAGCCCAGCTCACGAACGCATCGGCGACCGAGGACCGCCAGAAGACGCTGCGCGACCGCGCTGTGTCGCCGCCGGCCACGTTCGAAGCAGCCGAGCAAACGCGCATCGCGGCCCAAGCCGAAGTGGTGCGAGCGCAATCCAGCCTGACGAAGGCGCAGGAGCAGCTTGGCTACGCACAGCTTGAGAGCGATTTCGACGGAGTAGTAACGGCCGTCAGTGCCGAGGTCGGTCAGACTGTCTCCGCCGGCCAGACCGTCGTGACCGTGGCGAAGCCCGATGTCCGCGAGGCTGTGATCGATATCCCGGAAAGCCTCAACGGCGAGGTGAAGCCTGGAACAGAGTTCGACGTAGCGCTTCAACTCGATGAGCGCATCCGCATCACTGGAAGCGTTCGCGAGATTGCTCCGGAAGCCGACAGCGTGACCCGCTCCCGGCGCGTGCGCATTAAGCTCGACAATCCCCCGGATACGTTCCGGCTCGGTACGATGGTGACCGCGGCGATCAGGAGCGGGAAGAACGCACCGAGTGCCGTGCAATTGCCACTCTCGGCACTTCTCGAGCGGGACGGGAAATCCATGGTCTTCGTCATCGACGAGGTGACCAGCATCATCTCGGAGCGGCAAGTGAGCATCGCTTCGAGAGACGAGCACTCGATCACTCTGTCCGCAGGCCTTGGACCCGGGACTCGCGTCGTGAGCGCCGGCGTCAACAGTCTGTCGCCTGGTCAGAAGGTCAAAATCGAGAACGGAGCGTCAGGCTCATGAAGTCGTTCAATTTATCCGAGTGGGCGCTCGCGCACCGCTCGTTCGTCACCTATTTCATGATCGTGTTCTCATTGGCGGGGCTGTTCTCCTACCTGAACCTGGGGCGGGAGGAAGATCCCGCCTTCACCATCAAGACGATGATCATCCAGGCGCAGTGGCCGGGAGCCTCCGTCGAGGAAACGACGCAGCAGGTCACGGACCGCATCGAGAAGAAGCTCGAGGAGCTCGAGTCTCTCGACTACACCCGGTCGATCACGACTCCGGGTCAGACCACTATCTTTCTCAATCTGCGGGATACCACCAAGGCCGCCGACGTCACGCCGACGTGGGTGCAAGTCCGCAACCTGATCTCCGACATCAAGGGCGAGTTTCCACAAGGCGTCGTGGGTCCCTTTTTCAACGACCGTTTCGGAGACGTGTACGGCAACATCTTCGCGTTCACTGCTGACGGCATTAGCCAGCGGCAATTACGGGACTACGTGGAGCAGGTTCGCGCCAAAGTTCTAATGGTGTCCAATGTCGGCAAGGTCGACATCGTCGGCGCGCAGGATGAGGTGGTCTATCTCGAATTCTCGCCGCGCAAGACCGCGGCCTATGGCATTAGCCGCCAGGAGGTTCTGTCGGCCCTGCAAGCCCAGAATGCGATTACGCCTTCAGGCGTGATCGAGACGGGAGCCGAGCGCATCAGTGTTCGCGTCAGTGGACAGTTCGCCTCGGAGCAGAGCCTTGATGCCATCAACTTGAGGATCAACGACCGCTTCTTCCGGTTGAGCGACGTCGCGACCATCAAGCGCGGCTACGCTGATCCGCCCACAGCCTTGTTTCGCTACAACGGCCAACCGGCGATCGGCCTTGCCATCGGCATGAAGCCCAAAGCCAACCTGCTGCAGTTCGGTGAGGCTCTGCACAAGGAGATGGCCAAGATTGCTGGCGAGCTTCCAGTCGGTGTCGGTGTCCATCTCGTGTCGGACCAGCCGCTAATCGTCGATGAATCCGTAAAGGGGTTTACTAAAGCTCTGTTCGAAGCGGTGGTGATCGTTCTCATCGTCAGCTTTCTCTCCCTCGGCATGCGCGCAGGTCTCGTTGTCGCTCTCTCGATCCCGCTCGTTCTCGCGATCACCTTCGTGGCGATGGAGTACCTTGGCATTACCCTGCAGCGCATCTCACTTGGCGCGCTCATCATCGCACTCGGGCTGCTCGTCGACGACGCCATGATTGCCGTCGAGATGATGGTGTCGCGTCTCGAATTGGGCGATCCCCTCAAGAAGGCTGCGAGCTACGTCTACACATCGACGGCGTTTCCTATGCTCACGGGCACGCTTGTCACGGTCGCAGGCTTCATCCCGATCGGACTCAACGGCAGCGCGGCTGGCGAATTCACATTCACGCTATTCGTCGTCTTGGCGGTGTCGCTGCTGGTGTCGTGGATCGTAGCGGTGCTGTTCACGCCTCTGCTCGGCGTGTGGCTGTTGCCCGAGGCCATGAAAAAGCATCACGACAAGCCGAGCTTACCATTCTCGCTTTTTTCATCGCTGCTCCGGTTCTGCATGCGGCAGCGCTGGCTCACCATTGCTGTAACATTGGCCATGTTCGCCCTTTCCGTCGTTGGCATGACATTCGTGCAGCAGCAGTTCTTCCCATCCTCCGACCGCAATGAGCTGATCGTCGACTGGAACCTGCCGCAAAACAGCTCCATCAATGAGACCGCAGCTCAGATGGCGCGTTTTGAGAAGGAGGCGCTCGCAGGTGATGCCGATGTGGACCACTGGTCGTCCTACGTCGGACAGGGTGCGATGCGCTTCGTCCTGTCGTTCGACGTGCAGCCGGCGCATCCCTCCTTCGGGCAAACGATCATCGTCACGAAGAACCTGGAGGCTCGCGACCGCCTCAAGGCCAAGCTCGAGGCCTATCTGAAGCGGGAGTTCGTCGGCACGGACGCGTTCGTCAAGTTGCTCGACATCGGGCCGCCCGTCGGCCGTCCGATTCAATACCGGCTGAGCGGGCCTGACATTGCAATCGTCAGGGCTCTTTCGCAGGAGCTTGCTACGATCGTGGGAGCCGATGCCCGCGTGGGCGATGTCACCTACGACTGGAATGAGCCGGCCCGCGTGATCAAGGTCGATGTGCAGCAGGACAAGGCACGCCTTCTCGGCATCACGTCCGAAGACATCGCAACGACGCTCAACGGCGTCGTTGGCGGGGCGTCCATCACGCAGATCCGCGACAGCATTTATCTCGTCGACGTGGTGGGCCGCGCTCAGGGTTCCGAGCGGGGTTCGATCGAAACGTTCCAGAATCTGCAGCTTTCAAGCTCTAACGGGCAGCCTGTCCCGCTCGCAGCGGTTGCGACCTTCCGCTATGAATTGGAACAGCCCGTGGTGTGGCGGCGCGTGCGACTGCCGACCATTACGCTCAAGGCTGGCATCCTGGATGCTACCCAGCCAGCAACGATCGTCTCTGCGCTCGCGCCGGGGATCGAAAAGTTCAAAGACAAGCTGCCTGCAGGCTACGCCGTGGTGACGGGCGGCGCGGTCGAAGAGAGCGCCAAGGGCCAAGGGCCCATCACTGCCGTCGTTCCAATGATGCTCTTCGTGATGGCAACGATCCTGATGGTGCAGCTGCAGAGCTTCCAGCGTCTGTTTCTCGTGGTGGCGGTCGCGCCGCTCGGTCTCATCGGCGTGGTCGGCGCGCTGCTGCCCAGCGGAGCGCCGCTCGGCTTCGTCGCCATCCTCGGCGTGCTGGCGCTGATCGGTATTCTGATCCGCAACTCCGTGATCCTCATCGTGCAGATCGAGGATCTGCTCAAGGAGGGTCGCGCGCCATGGGATGCGGTCGTCGAAGCGACGGAGCATCGCACGCGCCCGATCATGCTGACGGCGGCGGCCGCGAGCTTGGCACTGATTCCCATTTCCTCTGAAGTGTTCTGGGGCCCAATGGCGTTCGCCATGATGGGCGGCATCATCGTCGGCACCGTGTTGACACTTCTATTCCTGCCCGCTCTCTACGTCGCGTTGTTTCGCATCAAGGAGCCCAAAGGCGCTAGTGGAGTGGAAGTCTCCAACCCTACTGAGGCACGTCCGCTTGACGTACCGACGTAGCCGCGCACGCGCCTAGCACCGGATCGAAGTCCCGCCGTTTCGGTCCCTCGGTCCACCCTCTGCGTATTGCTGGTCGTTTTTTCGAATTTTTCGTGAGCTATGCGCTGCAAGCATGGGGGCAGAACTTTCGCCGGGCGCAAATGGCTCGCCGGAGCGTAGAAGGCGAAACATCTAAGCTGCGGGCCATCTCAACCAATGCAGGAATTGGTGGTAACGCTCGGCATGTCCCTTCGGCAGCTCGCGGACATCTGTGCCCTACTTTAAGCCCCCTACCCCCGGGGGCCTATTGGAAACGCCTGCGGGCTGGCGAGCACGTCGTCATGTTCCCGAGGGACGGATCGGGATGGCTAATAGATCAATCACCGAGGCATCTGACTTACGGTAGGGAGCGCCCCCGTTTTCAATCATTCACCCGCGAGGTAATTTTCAATCTTATCTATCTCATCTGATGAGAACTGAATCTGCGGCATGTCTTTGTGTCTTGAGCCGATCCCTTCGGATAATTCAAACTCCAGTCGCTCGGAAGAATAGGAACGCAGAACTGTCCAGAGGTTCGGCGCTTTCTTGAGCGGACTCGATGTCCCCGCAGTCAGTGCATGGCATTGGCCACAGTTTTTGCGAAGCAATGCCTCCCCGCTTGCTGCCTCGGTAGCTTCGCTTGGCCCATTATAAAAAAAGAATAGCAATCCCGAGACTGCCGCGTGCCCAGACTGTCGCATGCCATCCTCCGTCAACCAGTGCCACCTAACACGCAAGACGGTCTGACACGACGCGCCAACCTCTATGTGCTGTTATCCTCAGCGCCTAGCACGCAATAACAACTTCCGCTTAGACCCTTGCCTTTGGTATGAAGCCAAGAATTTCGACAAGGTGAAAGACGCCGACCAGAGTTTGCGTGATTGAATGCGCGCGCGGTGATCGCGCCAGAACTCCTTTTCACTTTTTCCGCTATCACCTTGCCTACGACTTGGGCCGGCGCAGAGACATTATGTACGCCGCGACGTCGCTAAGTTCTTTTTTCGTCAGATGAACGTTCGGCATCGGCCCGTGAGAGTTGAGAAGCCAGTTAGATATGTGCTCGGCTGATTGGTCCGGCTTGTTGGCAACGGCGGGAAAGCTTGGCACGTCAGCGTTTACAGCCGAGTTCGGTGCCTCTCCGATCAAGTGGCAATTTGTGCATAGCGCGCGAACAATGACGCGCCCATTTTGGGGATCTGGTTTCTTCGACTTTATTGCGTCGGCTGCTTGGACGGGCTCGCTATCGTTGGGCAGACCATTAGCCAGAGATGTCATTGCACAAGCGGCCGGGATGATCGCGAATAAGCGGGCAGCGTTACGTGCACGCCACTTGGTCGGCCAGATCCATTCGACGATTGATTGAACCGCCATAGGCGTCTCCAGGTCTATTTCTTGAAATCAATTGAACCGTATTGCAGCTCGGGCCATTTGCAATTGACGTGGCGCAATCGGTAGACGCCGCCCGCCGGAAAAATCTTGCCCCAAACCTACTCCAAGCCCCGGATAATAAACTTAGCCGCTGGCCGTCCGCAACTACCGTCGGCGCGAGAAACGCCACCTCGAAGCGATTCAGCAATAACTAGAAGCGACTGCGCCTACAGAAAAACGACGCTTTCGAGATGAGAAGCCACGTCGTTGTTGGGAACCTTCGTCAGGTCCTTGTCGACCTCCGCGATCAACTTCGATGTGACGTCTGCTGCCAAGCACTTGCGGAGATAGCCCAGCATTGTCGGCGGCGCCACGATGACGAGCCTGTCAAAGGCTTTGACCTCGACGTACCGCTGAAGCTGATCTGCAAGTTGCTCGGCGAACTTCACCTCCAAAGATTCGTGCGGATCGCTTCTGGGTTCAATGGCGTGACGCGTGTAGCCGACGGATTCATGAACCCGGCCCGGCTCCGCTCTTCCCAAAAGATGGCTCGGCGGATTATCCAGCCGGGTTTCCGTTCCCGGCACTTCATGAAGGCCATGCCCCTTGCCGATGGCCTCGACCATCCGAGCATGTTCGCCATCGGCGATAAGTATCCAGGTGCGTGTCGGTTTCATGTCCGCAATTCCCTGAAGCTCTGGATTTTTTCGATTTCAACTATCCAGTCCGATGCCGGCAAACGGCAATGGATTGGCCGCGGCCCATTCGATATACATTTTGCGCTCGATCGGAGTGAGCATCTGAGGCAAGACCGGCAGAAGTAGAACTTGTTCCGCCTCAATGTGATCCCGCCTGCGCTCAGCCACAAGCCGCAAAAGATACGACAGCGCATCGCTTGCCGCCTCGCTGGACCGGGCCATGCGAAGCGTGTCGACCACTTCATCGTCGGCGAACTGAATTTCTTTGTGCTGGCGATCGAATAGTGCCGCACTCCGGCATTGCTCTTCTCTCAGCCGACGTTTGAGAAGCGGGTAAATGACTTCCTCTTGGAAGCGGACATGCCCTACCCAAGCTGCGTTAAATATTTCAATGAGGCGTTGAGCAAGATTGTAGTCAGCTGCCTTTGGCAATCCGTCCGCGAGCGCCAACAGTCCCCGGCAAGCTTCGAGTTGTAGCGCGAGGTCAGCAAGAAACCTCGCCCCAGGATGATCCTCGTCGAAGTTTGATGCGGATATTTGCTCGACTACCGGCATAAAGGCTCCCATTTTGGACCCTAATCTGCGTCTCCAGCGACCTTCGGGCTTTGATCGAGATCAGTTTCCACCCGCCTTACGGCAAATATCTTGCTGTGATCACATCCAGCATTGTCGGGTGGATTGCTGATCATCGAGGCAGTAAAGTGCAGACGAGCCAAGCGATAATTTCAAGGTCCTCAATGCTTCAGGCGATTCTGGATTCTGCCGTTTCCGCCATCTTGGCCATTGACGATGCCGGCCGCATCCGAAGCGTCAATCCGGCGACGGAAGCGATGTTTGGGTACCGCGCCGATGAGATGCTGAACCAAAACATTAAAATGCTCATGCCCGAACCCTATCGCACGGAGCATGACGACTATATCAGCCGGCATGTCAAAACAGGCGAGAAGCGCATCATCGGCATCGGCCGCGAAGTCAAAGGCCAACGGAAAAATGGCAGCATTTTCCCGATCCATTTGGCCGTTAGTGAGTTCTTGGTCGACGGCCAGCGCTTCTTCTCCGGCATCATCAACGATCTCAGCGACCGCGCTGAGTTGCGGGATGAGGTGGATCGTCAGTCACGCCTATTCGAGACCGTTTTCCAACACGCCCCCGAAGCTCTCGTCATCTCGTCGCCGGACGGAAAAATCCTTCTCTTCAACCCCGCAGCCACGAAAATATTCGGGTACGATTTGGCCGAAGCCACCGGTATGGAATGGGCAAACTTGTTCGGAGATGCCGATAGCCTGCCCCAGATCGAATTCAATATTTCTCGATCGATCGAGCGAGCACCAGACCTCAATCTCTCCGTCATGCTACGTCGTAAGGACGGCAGCACATTTCCCGCCGAAGGAAACATAACTCAGGTTGTCGATCAGCATGCGAAGCCGACTGTCCGGGTGAGCGTATTCCGCGACGTCACGGAAAGGCTCAAAAACAAAGAAGCGGCAGTCAAATCGCAGCGTCTCGAAGCCATCGGACAGCTCACCGGCGGCATCGCCCACGACTTCAACAATCTGCTCACGATCATTTCAGGCAACCTCGAGCTTCTCGAAGAGCAGCCTTTGAGCGAGCAAGATCGCGATCTTCTTGACCGAGCAGCACGAGCGGCGGATTCTGGCGCTCGGCTTACCAAGCGTCTGCTGACCTTCGCGGGCCGGCGCCATCTCGCACCCGCGGTCATCAACTTGAATGACCAAGTGCGCGCCATGACGGAACTGCTCCGTCGGACGCTGGGCGATATGATCGAGCTCCGCACCAACCTCGCCTCGCCTTTGTGGCTGGTCCGAGCCGACGCCGGTGAAGTCGAAGCGGCCGTGTTGAACCTTGCCATCAACGCACGCGACGCGATGCCCGAAGGCGGCACGTTGGCTGTTCGGACCGATAATATCGTGCTGGAGGAAGGCGAGACAGGCCTCGAGGATGCCCTCAGAGCTGGAGATTATGTGCGCATTTCCGTTTCCGACAACGGTATCGGAATGAGCAAAGAGATTTTGACCCGCGTGTTCGAGCCTTTTTTCACGACCAAGTCTACAGGACGCGGCACAGGGCTTGGCCTCAGTACGATCTATGGTTTCATCAAGCAGTCTAACGGCAACATCACGGTTTACAGCGAGCCAGGCGTTGGAACGACCGTCAATCTGTACTTGCCGCGTTGCGACGAAGCGGCCCCGGTGCACGATGGAGGCTTCATTCCCACCGCCGAACCGCATGCGAATGGCGAGCGCATCCTTGTCGTTGAGGACAACCGCGATGTTCGCCAGCTGACCGTAAACCGGCTCAAAAGGCTCGGTTATGATACGGTCGAGTGCGTGAGCGGTGCCGAGGCTAGGGCCGCGCTCGAAAGCGGACAAGAGGTCAGCGCAGTATTCACAGATATCATGATGCCGGGCGGCATGACCGGTGTTGAGTTGGCTACCTGGATCTCGGCCAACCTGCCGGATCTACCCGTCCTTTTGACGACGGGCTTTGCTGATGAAGCTGTCGGCAAAGGCGGATCCGACACCTTATGGCCAATTCTACGCAAGCCATACACGCAGAAGCAGCTCGCCTGCATGTTGCGCGCAACGATCGATGAGCAGGCCGCCCGCCAAGCGCCGCTGCGTGACTGACGGCCTAAACAGTCCGGCGCACGTCGCTCGCGAACATATACCCGACGCCGCGGATCGATTTGATGTGCTCGGTATCCGTCTCGTCCTCGATTTTCCGGCGCAACCGGCTGACGAGTGCATCGATCGAGCGATCGAGCGGCGAGTAATCGTGACCCTTGAGGAGATCCATAATTTCGTCTCGCGACAGGACCCGATGCGCATGCCTGACGAAGAGCTCGAGCAAATTGAATTCGGCCGTGGTCAGCTCGCGGCGCTCGTTCAGTTGCCCCTTGAGTTCACGGCTCGTTATGTCGAGCGTCCAATGGCCGAAACGGAAAACCTCATGCCCGGAAACCGGCTGAGCGACAGACGCTTTGCCCCCCTCCTTCCGCCTCAACACGGCGCGCACGCGCGCCAGAACCTCTCGCGGACTGAAGGGCTTCGCGATGTAATCATCTGCGCCAACTTCCAATCCGACGATGCGATCGACCGTATCTCCCTTGCCTGAAAGCATCACAATCGGCACGTCACAGGAGGCGCGAATCTCTCGCGCGAGACTAAGGCCATCATCACGGCCGAGGGTCAGGTCCAATGTTATGAGGCTAATGGTACCCCGCTCCAGGGCGGCACGAGCGTTCTTGGCATCAGGCGCTTCAATGACGTCGTAACCTTCCCGCTCGAAGCAGGTCTTGAGCAAGCTCCGGATCTCGGGATCATCATCGACAACGAGTATTTGTGTCACAACGCGGCGGTTCCCAAACGTCAGGCGGTTACAATCTATTACAATTGATTACACAGAGCGCAAATGCCCGGCACGTTCATCCTGTCTTATGCCCCAAACGGATGAGGGCAGAAGGATACACAGGACATGTTCAGCGCGCCACAAACCGAGCAGGCCACGGGCTTCAAGGTCCAGCGGGGAGACGGCTTCCATTCCGGGACTGTCCGGCGCATTGAAGCGAAGGAACATGTCTTTTGCGAAGGAGACCCTAGGACACATGTATATCGCATCGAAGATGGTGTGATTGCACTGTCAAAGGTCCTCAGCGACGGGCGGCGACAGATTATCGACTTTGCCTATCCCGGCGATTACATCGGCCTCGGGATGTTCGGCGACCACGTTTTCGACGCGCAGGCCACATGCGCCTCCAAGGTCAAGTGTCTGCCGACATCACAATTGGAACATGATGCAGCGCGAGATCCTGCCCTCGCCTTACGGCTCTATAACGCTGTTTCAGCGGAACTGTCAGCCGCCCGCCGGCTGCTAGTTAGCGTCGGCCAAGGTACGGCAATGGAACGAATTGCTTCATTTCTCATCGAATTGAAGGGCCGCGGCGGCCATTTAGAAGACGATATTATTAACCTGCCAATGCGCCGGTCCGATATTGCTGATCTGCTTGGCTTGACCATCGAGACGGTCAGCCGGACGCTGACGAAACTCAGGATGATGCGTATCATCCAGATTGAGAATGGAAATGACGTTCGCATTCTTGATCCCGATCGCCTGCAGGAGTTGGCAGGCTGACGGCTGTTGGTTCGCATCGTTACCTGGCTAATCATGAGCTGGAGGTTTCGCCATGCAATATCGAACGATCTTGCTGCACCTGAACGACGAAAAGCGCGTCGGACACCTCATAAAAACAGCCACCACTTTATCGAGAAGTGGCGGGGCCCATGTCATCGGCCTTTACGTGATGCCGTCGGCTATTCCTCCGCCTGATCTCGTGGGCCCGTTTGCAGTGACGTTGATGGAAGATCAACTTGCCAGCTATCGAGAGCAAGGACATCGCATCAAGCTTGTTTTTGATGCCAAGATCAGCGAAGCGAGCAACATCACGCATGAATGGCGGATAGACGATTCAAGGTTCGATGCTGACGTTGCAGATGCCGTTATCAATCATGCACGCACGGCCGATTTGGTCATCGTCAGTCAGGCTGGTCAAAACCCATGGATCGACGACGTCCCGGAACGCGTCGCGCTTGAAAGCGGCCGGCCCGTTTTGGTCCTTCCGCAGGAAGGAGATTTTGACCAAATAGGTAAAGACGTCGCCATCGCCTGGAAGCCGACAAAAGAAGCCACGCGCGCCGTGTTCGATGCATTGCCCATTCTGAAAGGCGCTCGGCGCGTTCGCATTTTGACCGTAAATGAGAACGGGGTCTCTCCGCCTGACGGCAGCAACCGAACATCAAGCGACGAACTCGCTTCCTCGCTTCTGCGCCACGGCGTTCATGCTGAGACCGAAACGGTTAGCCAGGATGATCTGTCCGTCGCCAATCGGCTTCTGGTGCATACGCGACGTACGTATCAAGACCTCATCGTCATGGGCGTTTACGGTCATTCGAGATTCCGAGAATTTATTTTGGGCGGCGTCTCACGAGACGTACTACAACACACGAAGGTGCCGGTCCTACTTGCCCATTAGCGCATCTGCGAGCACTTATAAAATTCGACGCGACCAGTTATTGTTCCGGCTTTGGCATGTCATTCGACGGGGTGAAAGCATGGCTGGTAAAATCTTTGACGGGACAAAAGTACCTTACGTGCTTGCGATAACTGTGGCGCTCCTCACGTCAGTAGAGTCTCGCGCGGAGGAACTTGGCGACCCGAAAATAGGGCGCACGTTCGCGTTGAATCACTGTTCCGAATGCCACGCCGTCAACGAAAATGAGGTGGTATCGCCGAATGCCGGTGCACCCAGTTTTACAAGCGTCGCCAGCACATCGGGAATGACCGGCTTGGCGCTTTCCGCGTGGCTCGATACATCCCACCCCACAATGCCGAACCTCGTGCTTTCAAAGCAAGACCGCGATGACGTAATCGCCTATATTATCAGTCTGAAGCGGAAAACACCGCAGTGATGCGCTGATGCGCGCTGCGGCCGGGAAAACTCTTGCCCGATATATGCCACCCACGAAGCCCGCCACAAAAGTGTTTGCCGGTCTTTCGTAAATCTACGCGCTGAACCGGGACGTCTTGCTGGCCGGGCGCAAGATGTGTCCTGCGATTGAGGCAAATCAAGGCAATAGTGCCATTGCCGAGCCATGCTCGGGCATTGCTTTTGAGAATAAGGAGTATTGAGATGAGTAGCCAAAGCATTTTGCATGCATATTTGGATTGGACTAAGGAACGGCTCGACGAGATTGATGCAACGTTGGCCTCCTTCGAACATGGTGCGTCTAAGCTCCAGGCCGACGCCCGAACGAATGCAGAAAAGTCCATCGCCGACATGCGCGCGGCACGAGATGACTTCTTTAAGGCGATCAGGGAGCATGGGCAGGCGAGCGAAGCTGTCATCGCGCATTCGAAGACGGAACTACAGACGCAATGGGCTAAGTTCGAATCGAGCGTATCGTCATTTCTTAACGCGACAGATCAACAGGCCAAGGAGCAAGAGGCGGCATTTCGGGCCCGCGCTGATGCACAACGCAAGGCCTGGAAGGAAGCGATTGATAAGCTGCACAGCAGCGCAAAGAACTTCGCTGACAATCGCCGCGAAGAAGTTGAAACAGCGGTGAAGCATATGAAGGTCGATGCCGACGCAGCAAGAGCCAAGCTGGAAAAATTGAGAAAAAGTGGAAGCGAATCCTGGGCGGCAATGCAATCAGCTCTCACCGAGACGCGCGCTGCCTGGGACAAGGCTAATCAGGCTGTTCACGAGTCCCTTAAACGCGCTGCATGACCGAATTGCGGGCCGAACCGATCCTCCGGCCCGCGCGCACTACGGGTGCGCGCGTGATTTGGTGAAACCTGCGTGGGCAGCGATGCAAAAGCTGACATTGCACGCGTTAGGCAAAGCCCTCCGACTTCGCACCGAAGGGCGCGCAACGATTTACGGCGCCAAGCCGGGGGAAGGCTTGGCGCCGCCTAATCTTGGGTTGATTGCCTCTGATATCTCGAAGGCATCGGCTCATTTCAGGGGGGAGAAGTTGAGCCTCCCAATCATCAGCCCGATGATGGATAGTCGGACCGTTCTTTTTCGTGTAGACCCGAGCGAGATGGACTTCTTTTATTCCGATCAATCGGTCGTGTGAATTGCTTCTCGCAATGAACGAGAGCAGCCCAATCGGGAACTCTATTCGGCTTCGCGGAAGGCAACGCAGCTGAGAGGATGCCGAGTTCGTTAGTGATTGCCGGCGTTCGTTGGCTCCAATGCAAATTCGGTAGGCATAAAACGCCTGTAATACTGATCATCCGCGCAAGATTTTGATTTCGGTGGCGTCATGCCCAAGATGACAACGATAAATCCAAAAATGTCTGTATCGGATGAAAAACGGCGCCAGTTTGTTGAGACGCAAATCGAAGGCCGAGGGGTTCGTGACTCTCTTGTCCTAGATGCGATGCGAACAGTGCGGCGTGAAATGTTCGTTCCACACGAATTCGCAGCCGAGGCCTATGATGATGCGCCCCTGCCGATCGGTTCCAGTCAAACAATTTCCCAGCCCTACATTGTCGCCTTCATGATCGAAGCGTTAGGTCTGCGCGGTGGCGAGAAGGTCTTAGAGATCGGCGCGGGCTCGGGCTATGCCGCGGCGGTCTTGGCGCAAATTGCGAGCGAGGTTTTCACGATCGAAAGCATCGGCGAACTGGCGTCGCGAGCCAACCAGAATCTGGCCAACGCCGGCTATGGCCATGTGCATGTGCGGCACGCCGACGGTACGCAAGGCTGGCAGCAGGAAGCGCCATTTGATGCCATTTTGGTCTCTGCAGGGGCGCCCGATGTACCGGCCACGCTTCTCCATCAACTAAAGGTCGGTGGACGAATGGTCGTACCCATTGGAGACAATCTGCGTTCCCAAGAACTGGTGCGCATTACGAGAACGGGCGATGAAGATTTCGAGCAGGAGGACATAGCCGACGTACGGTTTGTGCCGCTGATCGGAAAAGAAGGATGGGAAACCACGGAAGACGAGTGGCAAGTGAAGCCACCGCGAGTCATTCGTGCGCGACCCGCTGTAAGCATCTCGGTGCCGTCCCTGATCGCCAAGAGCGCGGAGGTCTTCACCCAGATTCGAGACGCGAAATTTGAGCCGCTTCTCGATCGTATCGGTAATTCACGCATCGTCCTGATCGGCGAAGCAAGTCACGGCACTTCCGAGTTTTACCGAATGCGGGCGCGCATTACGCAGCGCTTGATCGAAGAGAAGGGATTCAATTTTGTCGCCGCTGAGGCGGACTGGCCCGATGCCGCGCGAATCGATCACTATGCCCGGCATCGGGACGTGCCACCATCGGAATGGACGGCGTTTGCGCGATTCCCGACGTGGATGTGGCGGAACGCAGAAACCCGCAGCTTCGTCGACTGGCTCCATAAGCACAACGCGACGCGGGCATACGAGCAACGAGCCGCTTTCTATGGGCTGGATCTCTACAGTTTGTATAACTCGGTGCGAGTGGTCATTGCTTATCTCGACTCTGTCGATGCAGACCTCGCAGCGATTGCTCGCGAACGTTATGGGTGCCTTAGCCCTTGGGAAGCGGACCCGTCGGCTTACGGTCGTGCGGCACTGACAGGGGCTTATCGAAAGTGCGAACAAGACGTTTCGCATGTCCTTGTAGATTTGCTCGAAAAGCAACAGGCCTACGCGACGAATGACGGCGAGCGCTTCTTCGACGCCGCTCAAAACGCGCGTTTGATCGCGAATGCCGAACGCTACTACCGCACAATGTATTACGGCTCGCGAGCGTCGTGGAACTTGCGCGACAGCCATATGTTTGAAACCCTCAATCAGCTCCTCAACCATCATGGCCCAAATTCCAAGGCTGTCATCTGGGCGCATAATTCCCATATCGGCGATGCCTCCGCGACGGAGATGAGCCGGCGCGGCGAATACAATATCGGGCAACTGTGCAGACGAGATTTTGGCAGCGATTGCTTCAGTATTGGCTTTGGCACAAACGATGGAACGGTTGCTGCTGCCTCGAACTGGGACGGGGCTATGGAGGTCATGAATGTGCGGCCCGCGCACGCGCAAAGCTATGAGCGGCTCTTCCATCTGACGAACGCGCCGGGATTGATGCTTTCGCTTCAGGAAGAGAACGAGCTTCGCGCAAAGTTGATGCGACCGCTCCTCGAACGTGCGATCGGCGTCATCTATCGTCCCGATAGCGAGCTCGCGAGCCACTACTTCGAGGCAATCCTGCCGCTCCAGTTTGACGAATACATATGGATCGACCGAACAAGCGCCGTTAAGCCGCTCGCTAGCATCGAACTAGAGGGAATGCCCGAGACTTATCCGTTTGGCGTCTAGAAGGCGTACGAGCGGACACTGCACGTTTAACCGATGGGTGTGATACGTGATGAAGGCACTTGTCTATAAAGGCCCCGGTCAGAAGGTCGTTGAAGATCGGCCTATCCCTGAAATCAAAGACCCGAATGACGCCATCGTTAAAATTTCCAAGACGACGATTTGCGGAACGGATCTTCACATTCTGAAGGGCGACGTTCCAACGTGCACGCCCGGCCGGATACTTGGTCACGAGGGAACGGGAACGGTCGAGAAGATCGGCGCAGGCGTAACGACCTTCCACCCTCGCGACCGCGTGCTCATCTCGTGCATCTCCGCCTGTGGGCGTTGCGAGTATTGCCGTCGGGGCATGTATTCACACTGCACGACGGGAGGTTGGATTCTCGGCAACAAAATCGACGGTACGCAAGCGGAATACGTGCGGATTCCCCATGCGGACACAAGCCTCTATCGGATACCGGAAGGGGCCGACGAGGAAGCGCTTGTGATGCTCAGCGATATCCTGCCAACCGGATTTGAGTGCGGTGTCCTCAACGGCAAGGTTGAACCAGGCAGCACAGTCGCAATCGTCGGCGCGGGCCCGATTGGACTGGCCGCTCTGCTAACGGCGCAGTTCTATTCGCCGGCCGAAATCATCATGATCGATCCCGATAACAATCGCCTCGAAGTGACTAAGCGCTTTGGGGCAACGGCAACGGTCAACGCGACAGGCGCCGAGGCGGCACAGACCGTCATGAAAATGACCGGCGGGCGTGGCGTCGATACGGCGATCGAGGCCGTTGGTGTGCCGGCTTCATTTCTGACCTGCGAGGATATCGTCGCGCCGGGCGGAACGATCGCCAATATCGGCGTGCACGGTGTCAAAGTCGATCTGCACCTTGAACGCCTGTGGAGTCAAAACATCAGCATTGCCACACGGCTTGTCGATACTGTCACCACGCCGATGCTGCTGAAAATAGTTCAGGCCCATAGAATCGATCCGGCCAAGCTGATCACACATCGCTTCAAGTTCGACAAGATCCTCGATGCCTACGACACCTTCAGCCACGCAGCGGAGACGCGTGCGCTCAAGGTCGTGATCGAAGCGTGACGCAGCGCCTCGCGACCGACGTGGCTTCTGTCGGAAGGTGGACGCTCTTCACGCAGCGCGCGCAAAGAAATGAAATGGCCTTGAGAAAAAACCGGTAAAGGTCGACCGAGCGCGGAGCGTCGGGTCTCGCCAGACCACGCTATTTCTTCTGAATGGATTCCAGGTACTTCAGCAACTGGATGACGGCTACACGAGAGTAATTTCCTCCGCCTTTGCCTCTTCCGCCTTTCTCACTGAAGACCTTGCCCCAAAGCGGCATACGTTGCGGCCCATGGCTGGCGACATCACCGCCGTATCGAATAATCTCTGCAATGCGAGCGGCAGGGAATTGGCCATTGGCGCGCTTGCTGATCTCGGTAAGGTTGGCGGGCGTCACCGTGAGATACTTTGCGGTCGGCCCGTTGCCGACGCCATCAGCCCCGTGACATTGAGAACAATATTCGACGAAAAGCTCGTGTCCCGATGGGACCGGAACAGGCGTCGTTGCGTTCCCCGCCGTGAGAAGAAGTCCCAGCATTGCGGTTCCAGCACCGGCGACGAATGTGAGGGTGCGCATCCATTTTTTTAGGCCGCTCATAATCCCCACCTCGATCACAAACTCAAATCATCGCGTAAAGACGACAGGGGAATTAAGGTCCACCCACATTGACGAAAGTCAAGTTTAAGAATGCGTTGGGAGGCTGCTTCCACCCCTTCCAAGCGTTTGGTGAAACCAGCCTTTGACGAGTTCATTGGTGGAGGGATCCCAACGTGGTTGAGCAAACCCTATTCGCGAGATGACCGGGAGTCTAGGCGGTTTTGCATGTCCAAACAACGAGATCCGTGACAACCTTGACGAATGCTTGATTAAGCGCCGCCGCGGCACTGGCTTCGTCGACGATGTTCGAAGGGATACGAGCCTCAAACAGCCTTGCACCAAGAATGTTGCCATTTTCGCCGATGATCTTTGCCGAAAAAGCGATTTCGGCAGTGGGCGTTTCTGACATCACGACTTGGAAGCTGCGCAAATCTATCAACAGCTGGTAATCGATTTTGAGCCCTTCGGGCTGGCGCCCAAGAACCTTCAGATAGCCGGCATTCTCGAAACTTTGAACCACGCGCGATTGCACGAGCCGGCTCAATGTATCCGGCCATTTTGCCTGGAACGCTGTGGAATGGTCGCCGGACGGCGTTACGACGGCAACCTGATCGTTGAAGACGCTGCCGACCACGTCCGGTTCAGGAACGACCAGCTGACCTTGCGGAATTTTAGCCAGCGGCGGAAACGCCTCCGCGGCTTTGAGATCAAAAACATGAGCTGCGGCTTTCTGCGCTCCTCCGCCGGTCATTCGTTCGAGCCCTGAGAGTATTCCGTCAACACGATCCGAATTGCGGGCAAGCGCAGCGGAGAAGGTATTGATATTTGTAATGAGCGAACGCAACGGCTCGGCGTTATCGGTTACCACCGTGTCGATGTGGCGAAGAACGCTTCGCGCTGAGTCCGTCATGTTTTGACCAGCATCCGGGTCGGCGGTAAGAAGCGGCGGCTGATTATCGGTCGATGTCACGGGCGGCGCGTTCGCCGCTCCACCGTCTAATGAGAGAACCGGTGAACCCGTGAGCCCCTGAAATGCAATTGCCACCTTCGTGTCGGCACGAACTGGCGTATCGCGGTCGATGGACATAACCGCCGTCACCTGCTTTGGATTTTCTGGGTTCAATTGTAGTGCAACGACTTCACCGACGCGAATGCCGTTGAACTGCACACCAGAGCCCTTCAGAAGCCCGGACACGGTATTTTCAAATCGCACGCGGTAGAGTGTTTGCTTCGTCAGGCCGCCGGCGTGGTTCAGCCAGTAGACAAATGCGAAAGCCGCCACGACAGCGGAGAGCGTAAAAAACCCGATCAACGTATAGCGGGCGCGAATTTCCATCCAGGTTCCCTCAAACAGCTAATCGTGCGGATCCGTGTTCGAGCAGCCGCCCTCGCTGCCCGCGAAAATAGGACATAACCCAGGGGTGCTCGCTGGAAAGCATTGCGGACATTGGGCCGTCCGCCACGATTTTACCCTCTGCGAGAACGGCGATGCGATCGCATACCGCGTGCAAAGTGTTCAAATCGTGGGTGATCATGAAGACCGTCAGACCGAGCGTCCTTTGGAGCGTCCGGATCAAAGAATCAAACTCGCCGGCCGAAATGGGATCGAGGCCCGAGGTTGGTTCGTCGAGAAAAACCAGTTCCGGATCGAGTGCAAGGGCACGGGCCAGCGCCACGCGCTTCGTCATGCCGCCGGAGAGTTCGGAAGGAAACTTATTCTCGTCCTTCCTGGATATCCCGACCATGGCGAGCTTCGTCGCCGCTAACTCTTCAAGCATGTTTTCCGGTAGACGCAGGAATTCGCGCATCGCAAATTGTACATTCTGAATAACAGTCAGCGATGAGAACAACGCGCCGTTCTGAAATAGAACGCCCCAGCGTCGCTGGAACTGGCGACGAGCCTCGTCATCGAGAACATCCAAGTTTTGCCCGAGAACCTCGATCGTACCGGAGCGCTTCGGCAGCAGTCCGATGATCGTTCGCAAAAGAACAGATTTACCGCTTCCTGATCCACCTACGAGACCGAGAATCTCACCGCGTCGAACATCCAAAGAAATATGATCGAGCACGATCCGATCGGAGAAGCCGACGACCAAATCTTGGACACGAATTATCGGTTGGACTTCAGCGCTTTGCATGGCTCACATACCGATCGACGCAAAAAAGATTGCGAATAGTCCGTCGAGAACAATGACGAGAAAGATGGAAGTCACGACGGAAGACGTCGTTTGAAGCCCGAGAGATTCAGCGCTCCCTTTGACTTTCAAGCCCTCTGTGCATGCTACAATGCCTATGACGAGCGCCATGAAGGGTGCTTTGATCATTCCCACTTTGAAGTGCGTGATCGAGATGGCTTCTTTCAGCCGCGCGACGAAAATCTCGGGACTCATCCCACCGTACAGCCAGGCAACCAATTCGGCTCCGTAAAGCGCCGACATCGAGCCGAGGAACGTCAGGATCGGTAGAGCGATCACGAGGGCAATCACGCGAGGCAAAATGAGAACGTCTACGGGATTGAACCCCATAGTCCTCAGAGCGTCGATTTCTTCACGCATTTTCATCGACCCGAGTTCGGCCGTGTAGGAGCTTCCCGAACGGCCCGCCACCATGATGGCCACGATGAGCACGCCGATCTCACGGAGGACAAGAATTCCCACCATGTCGACGACGTAGTCGTCCGCGCCGAATTTCCGGAAATGGAAAAAGCCCTGCTGTGCGATGATCGCGCCGATCAGAAACGTGATCAGAAGGATGATCGGTACGGCCTGCCAGGCGACCCGATCGAGATGGTGTACCGTAGACGTAAGCCGGAATTCCGAGGGCCTTAGCAGCGCTCGCAGCGCCGCGACGGAGACCGCGCCAAGCATATTGATGAGCAACAAAAAATCTTGCCAAGCGCCCGTTAAGGACTCGCCGACTGCCGCCACCCCCGAATATCCCAAACGGGCATTTGGATGCACACGATCGGCTTCTTCGCTCGATTTTTGCACGGCATCGAACAAGACGGAGAATTGGCTTGGAAGGCCGACAATTGTCACTTCGCGGCCCCGCGATTTCAACTCGCGAGCTAAACGCGCAAGTTGCCACGCGCCGAAAGTGTCGAAGGCACGGACACCGCTCATGTCTATCGACGTCGCATTTGGCTGATCTGCCGCAGCCAACAACGAGCTGACGATCTGATCGAGCGCCTTCGCACGCGCGGCGGTCCATTCGTTCGCTGCGGTGATCAGCGACGAATTCGCGTCTCTATCGACCGTCAGCAGGGACGTGGAATCTGCGCTCAAGATACAGGTTCTGCCGGCAGAGATTGCTCCTTGTCGTCAGGCGAATAGATGACCAGTCCAGAGATCGGATCAACCCATGCGAGGTGGTTTCGAACCTCTTTGACGCCCGGAACATTTTCCGCGGCCACCACGGCAGCCTCATCCTGCTGATAGGCGGTGAATGAGCCCCAGAGGTCGACGATTCCGTCCTTCACAGTGGGGGTGATGAACTCGATAGCCATCCACGGAAGCTTGCGCAGTTCCGTACGCACATTCTCGCGGATGATCGCATCATCCGCGCGGACGGCACTCATGCCACGAACAAAGCTTGCCAGCGCCTGCACGACATTGGCCCGGCTTACAATGCCGACGACGGCGCCGTCCGTTACGACTGGCAGGCGCTTGATCTGATGCTTCTCCATGAGATGAACGATCTCATCGATATCTGTATCTTCGTTGATTGTGATCGGATCTCGCGTCATTACGTCGGCGACCTTGCGGCCATGAGAATGAATGTACTCTCCAGCAAGCGTTGCCGGCGCCGCTAGAAACGAGCGCCAGCCCGATCTCTTGGTCTCGGTGCCGGTCTCAGCACGGCGCAGGCAATCGCCCTCTGTGACGAGGCCAACCAGCTGCCCGCTGGCGTTGATCACGGGCAAACCGCTGACGCGGAACTTCTGCATCGTCTCCGCCATTTCCATGATCGAACTATCTGGCGTGATCGACACCACGTTTTTGGTCATGATATCCCGCGCTTTCATGGTTCTACTCCTTTAAGTGAGCGTGAATGGCAGATTGATGCGCAGAACACCCACCGCACTACTGGCGTTTGCCTGAGGAGAACGGGGCGAGTGGCCCGCGCGCTGCTTGCCAGACCGTATCGGCGATGGCGGTAAAGCCATTGCCATAGTCATTGGCAGCCTGCTGCCAGAACTGCGCATAGGCCTGGTAGACGTCGTTCACTGTCTTGCAGTTTGCGAGTTGCTGTGGGAAAGCGGCGTCCTTTGCCATGCGGTCGCCGACGAACCGGAGCCAGCGGTCCGCGATTTCCTCGGTTGCGTGCTGGGCATCTGAATTCCACGCTCCGAATTTCCCGGCCATTGGATTCCACGCTGTTAGTAAGGGAAAAATGGCAGCCCCAGAGACCGTCTCTGACGTCGCCTTGTATCCTGAATTTTGTTGACGATCGGACATATCCGTAACTCCTACGCTACAATCGGACCCCTCCCTCCCATCACCTTCGTTCGCCCGTCTTCTTCTGCTTGAGGGAAATCAACAACGATCACCCCAACAATCTTAACGCTGATAAACGTAGGTTCCCGGCGCATTTTCGAGGGGTTCCAGTCCATCACGCGGTGCGCCCATTGATGGGGGCGCAGACTTTTTAGATGAACGCTCGGCGACCCAATCCGTCCACGCCGGCCACCAGGAGCCTTCGAATTTCGGCGCATTGGCCTGCCACTCGTCGGGGCTTTCGAATCTATCGGTTTCAAACTCGGTCGCCATCTGGTAGCTGCGCCCCGGTGATCCCGGAGGTGACACGACGCCAGCATTGTGTCCTCCGCTGGTCAGCACGAATGTAACGTCCGAATCGCTCAGAATGTTGAACTTGTAGACCGATCGCCACGGCGCCACGTGATCGGTCTCGGTTCCGAGCGCGAAAATCGGCATGTGAAGATCGGTGAGCGCAATCGCCCGGCCATCGACCGTATAACGTCCTTCAGCGAGGTCGTTGTTGAGAAAAAGGGAACGCAGATAGTCCGAATGCATGCGGTAGGGCATGCGAGTCGCATCCGCGTTCCAAGCCAACAGATCGAATACAGGCTGGCGTTCGCCGAGGAGGTAGCGGTTGATGACATGCGACCAGATGAGATCGTTCGAGCGCAGAAGCTGGAAAGCCCCTGCCATCTGAGTGCTATCGAGGAACCCCTGCTGCTGCATCATGTCTTCGAGAAATGAAATCTGGCTCTCGTCGATGAATAACGTCAGCTCTCCGGCTTCCCTGAAGTCCGCTTGAGCAGCAAGAAACGTCACGGTTTTGAGACGATCATCATTATCGAGCGCCATGGCCGCCGCGGCCGTAGCCAGCAGCGTTCCGCCGAGGCAGTAGCCGGCGGCGTGAATTTTCTCTCCTCGGGCAACTTTGCTGACCGCGTCGATCGCGGCCATCACGCCAAGACGGCGATAATCTTCAAAGCTCGTATCGCGATCCTCTTCCCCCGGGTTGCGCCAGGAAACCATGAACACGGTGAAGCCTTGGCCCGTGAGATACTTTACCAATGAGTTTTCCGGCCTGAGATCCAGAATGTAGAATTTCATGATCCAGGCGGGAATGATGAGTATTGGCTCGGGATGCACGTCCGGCGTCGTCGGCGCGTATTGGATGAGCTCGATCAAATGATTCCGAAAGATGACTTTTCCGGGCGTCACAGCGACGGTCTCACCGACCTTGAAATTTTCTACGCCTTCCGGCCCCTCTCGGTTACGAAGCCGTTCCAGATCTTCGAGAAAATTCCATAGGCCGCGAACAAGATTGAATCCGGCTTCTGCCTGAGTACGGACGAGAACATCCGGGTTGGTCAGCGGAAAATTCGTCGGGGCAAAGACGTCGAGCGTCTGCCTCATAATAAAGTCGAGACGCTCGGCATTCTGCTTCTCTACGCCGCGTACTCCGGTAACCGCGGAATGCCACCACTCTTCCCAGAGAAGAAACGATTGGCCATAAACGTTGAAGGGGAACTCCTTCCAGCGCTCGGAACGAAACCGCTTGTCGGTCAAACGCGGCAGAATGCACGGAGCTGCATCGGGACCGGCCAATGCCGCAGTTTTTGTGAAGTCCGCCAGCCGGGTCCATTGATGGACGGCTTCACCAAAAAGCTCGAGTTGACGTCCCGGAGACGATGCCAAGTGAATGGCCCAATCGAAGTAAGCATTGGCGCACGCTGCGGGAGACACACCGGCAGTCGTCCGCGCAAGCAGATAGTGCAAATAGCGGTCCAGATTATGATAGAATTCATCATGATCGTGCGTACGCACCCGTTCCGCGGCGCCACTCTCAGATGTAGTCTCGCGCCCGCTTGCGAGAACACGACCTGAATTGGGGCTCAGCTTTGGCGCGCCGTCCTTCACCTTGGTCAACACGGCATCTTCTCCAAACTGCTCCGCAATTAGCTTATCGAATAGGGACGCCCAGCGCCAATGGAATTGACCCATGTCAAAAAGGGTTAGTCGGCGGGGCGTAAAGGGTTGATCCTGATCAGCCCCTGGTTGATCGTACCGGCTAAGACGTCCTCGGCGGAACGTGCAACTAGCGAAGGAACGGGATGACCATACGCAACCTCACGCACCTCATGGCTCCAAAATCAGTCGCATTGATTGGCGCCAGTTCGAAGCCAGGCTCGGTGGGGCTCACGGTGATGCGCAACCTCTCGACAGGAAAGTTTGCTGGCGACATCCGCCTGGTTAATCCAAATCACTCCGAGGTCGAGGGCCGCCACTGCTACGGCTCGGTCAATGACCTTCCCGAGGCGCCGGACCTCGCAGTCGTCGCGGCCCCGCCTGCCGCAGTGCCTGGCATAATCGCCGACCTCGGCCGCAAAGGAACACGCGCCGCTGTCGTTTTGACAGCAGGTCTCGGCCCAAGGTCGAAAGAGATGCTCGAGGTCGCTCGTCCCTATTGTATGCGCATCCTGGGACCGAACTGCATCGGACTTATGGTTCCACAGATAGGCCTCAATGCGAGCTTCGCACATCGCGCTCCGCTGGTGGGAGATCTTTCTTTCGTATCGCAATCCGGCGCGCTGATTACTGCGGTTATCGACTGGGCGGCGGCTCGTCACATCGGCTTCTCGCACGTGGTGTCCCTCGGAGAAATGGCAGACATCGACCTTGGCGATATGCTCGACTATCTTGCGACCGACCGGTCTAGCCGCGCTATTCTGCTCTACGTCGAAGCCGTTACGCACGCGCCGAAGTTTCTCTCTGCCGCGCGCCGTGCCGCAAGGTTGAAGCCGGTCGTCGTCGTCAAGAGCGGGCGCCACACTGGCGGAGCCCGCGCCGCTCTTTCGCACACGGGCGCGTTGGCTGGCTCAGATGCCGCCTATGACGCTGCGTTCCGCCGTTCGGGTTTGCTCCGGGTCAGGACGCTCGATGAACTTTTTGCGGCCGCCGAAATCCTCGCCCACGCACCAAAACTCGCCGGAGAACGACTGGCAATCCTGACGAACGGCGGCGGAGCCGGCGTTCTCGCAGCCGACGAATTGCAAGATGCCAAGGGCGTCCTGGCGAAGCTCGATACGAAAACGATAGCGGCGCTCGACAAGGTGCTTCCGGCAACGTGGTCGCACGGCAATCCTGTCGACATCATCGGCGACGCCACTGCGAAGCGGTACACCGATGCGCTTCACGAGCTTCTCCAAGATCCGCAGTCCGATGCCGTCCTTGTCCTGAACTGTCCAACCGCGATCACACCGGCGCGTGACGCAGCGACTGCCGTAATCGAAGAAATAAATCTCAATCGCCGTGACAGCGGCCGGCCGACAAAGCCTGTCATCACGTGCTGGCTCGGAGAGGCGGTTGCAAAGGAACCGCGCGAGCTATTCACAGCAAACAATATCCCGACATTCGCGACGACGTCGGAAGCAGTTACCGGTTTCATGCAGTTGGTCGACTATGCGCGAGCCCAAACCGAGTTGATGCAGACGCCGCCCGTTGCCGCAGAAGAGCGGAGGTACCACGCGGAAGACGCGGCTAAGGAAATTCAACGCATACTCAAAGCCGGACGCACGGTCGCGTCAGCACTCGAAACGAAGACGATCCTGGCAGCCTACGGCATCCCAACCAACAGGGCCGTGCTCGCGAGGGACACCGTCGAGGTTCGAAACATCGCCTCTGAGGTACTGAAGCAGGCGCAGGCATGCGCGCTCAAGATCGCCTCGCCCGATATCTCGCACAAATCCGATGTCGGGGGTGTACGCCTCGGTTTGGAGAGCGCCGCATCCGCGGAACAGGCGGCCGTGGAAATGCTGGCGCACATCAAGTCCAAGCTACCGGACGCGCACATCGATGGATTTACCGTTGAACCCATGATCAGCAGGCCAAATGCGCTCGAAATCATCGTCGGGATGAACGTCGACCAGACATTCGGCCCGATGATGCTGTTCGGCGCCGGTGGCGTCGCTGTCGAAGTCATTGCCGACAGTGCGCTCGCGTTGCCGCCGCTCGACAATCTCCTCGCCCGCCAGATGATAGCCGAGACCCGCATCTCGCGCTTGATGGCCGGATATCGAGACCGGCCTGCATCTGACGTCGACGCCGTTGCTGATGTGTTGGTACGCGTGAGCGATCTCATTATCCGTCACCCCGAAATCCGCGAATTGGATATCAATCCGCTGTTGGTCGACGAGAACGGCGTGATCGCGATCGACGCCCGTCTGAAGCTCGCTGATGAGCACATCAACCCAAGACAGGAACTCGCAATCCGACCCTATCCCTCAGGGTTGCAAAAAACGATCACCGTGGATGGCATTGGCGAGATTACGCTGCGGCCGGTCCGGCCAGATGACGAACCGCGCTACGGACCATTCTTCGCGCGCATATCACCGGACGATATCCGGCTGCGTTTCTTTACGGGCCGGCGCGCGTTTCCGCATACGTTCTTAGCCACGCTGACACAGATCGACTACGCGAGAGAAATGGCATTTGTCGCGATCAAGAAGGACTCCGGCGAACTGCTCGGTGTGTCACGCCTCATTCTGGAACCTGACCGGACCCGAGGTGAATTCGGTGTACTCATCAGATCCGACCTGCACAGCCACGGTCTTGGCCGGCACCTCATGAACGCGCTGCTGAGCTACGCGCGTTCCGAAGGAGTGGCGGAGGTGTTTGGACTTGTGCACATCGAGAACCGGCAGATGCTCACGATGGCAGATGATCTCGGCTTCGAGTTGCACATCGTCCCGGAGGATCCGTCTATCCGCGAAGTCGTGTGGCATCCGCAAAGCATCGCAGCTCACGCGAGCCCGTCTCAACCGCCACAAACCAGCGCCGCAGAATAATCTCGTCACGCGCTCATCTCTAGCGCTTCTCGTTCTTGACGGTGACCGCCAAATAAAGAGCAATGGCGTTCGAGAAATCGATATTCATTTCTCTGTTTCGGCTAATTCGGTCTTCGCGGATTGTGCAGCCCTAAAATTTCGAAGGAGCGTTACCAGCAGCGGCACGACGACCGCGGAAACCAGTGCTTCACCCATTGTAAAGACAGAAGCATCAGGCCGGCCGGGCATCGGAGAAACACCCTGCTCCAATGCCTGTATTGCCGATTTTCGCATGTCGAGCGCGAAGGAGAATTCGCGGCCAGGGTTGAGCAATACGGCAATTGCAAAAACCGAAAGTGCCAGGAACACGTTGACGGCGCCCAGGACAGCCACGGCTCCGACAGGACCTAAAGATGGCTCAAGAAGCCAAAACGAAGCAAGTTCCAACAATCCAAGGCCGCAAATCGCGATAAACGCGGAGAGCGCGTAAAGCGCGGACTTTTTCAAGATATAACGCGCATAACTATTTACAACGACGGCGTCCGCAGACGACAGTCTATCGATATCCTGAGTGAGACTTTGCAAGTTCACGGGTCACAGACCTTCGATTTTGGGAATAAACACCGCACGCGCCCTCTTCCCTTTAAAAGATAGGCCACGGGGACACTAGAGCCTCAATGCATGTAAGCCTCGATAACCTTAAGCTATCTTCTGGCGTTGCGGCGAGACAGCCACGTGCTTCAGCGCTTCGGCGCCCGCAAGATAAAGCAGGGTCACGCAGGTAATCGCGGCGAGAATTGAGGGCGGCAGAGGAACGAAGCCGACGACACCGCCCAGCGGCGTCAACGCCACGATGAGCGCAACGGTCAGCGCCCCAAGCGACGTGCCGACGAGGACTGGATGGGGCCGGCTCGCCCAAAACGGCTGCGCCGTACGGATGATGAAGATGACAAGGATCTGCGTCGCGATCGACTCGACGAACCACGCCGTCCGAAATTCCGCAACGGTCACATTAAAGCCAATTCGCAACAGCGCAAAAGTCGCCGCGTCGAATACAGATGACAGAAGGCCCATGATCAGAGTGAAGCGAAGCACGGCATTCATATCCCAGGTCTTCGGCCGGGCCAGATCCTCTGCGTCGGCGGAATCGAAGGGGATACCGATTTCGGACAAGTCATAGATTAGATTGTTGAGAAGGATCTGCAGTGACGCCAGTGGCAGAAACGGCAAGACCAGCGAGGCGAGCGCCATCGACACCATGTTGCCGAAGTTCGAACTCGTCCCCATGCGGACATATTTCATGATGTTGGCGTACGTGCGCCGGCCTTCAGCTACGCCGTCCCCAAGAACGCCGAGGTCGGGCGCAAGCAGGATGATGTCGGCAGCTTCGCGCGCCACTTCCGTTCCGCCTTCGACGGAAAGTCCGACGTCGGCCGCATGAATGGCGGGCGCGTCATTAATTCCGTCGCCGAGGAATCCAACCGTGTGGCCGCTGGAACGTAGGGCCTGGACGATACGGCTCTTCTGATCCGGCGAGACCCGAACGAATAGGTCGACTTCATTCACCCTAGAGATCAGCGCAGCTTGGCTCAGGCTCGCTATCTCCTCGCCCGCGATCATGCCGCGAGCCGGAAGCTTAAGCGTTTCGACGAGATGCTGGACAACGGGCGCTGCATCGCCCGAGACGACCTTCACACGTACGCCTGCCTCTGCGAGACGAGCAACGGTCTTCGTCGCCGACAACTTGGGCGGATCGAGGAAAGCGGCACATCCGACGAATATGAGATCGGCCTCATCGGCGAGATCAATATGATCGCGATCCGCCGCTATCGGGCGCCGCGCCACGCCAAGCAGACGGACACCCTCTCGGCCCTTGGCCTCCATGAGGTCGATGAGTTTCGCCTTCAACGCGGCGTCGAGCGGAACGAGCGTATCTTCTGCAATCTCCGCCTGGCTGCACAGCGAGAGGAGAGACTCGGGGGCGCCCTTCGTGATCATCTCATGTTCGTTGCCGCGCGCGATCAAGATCGAGCATCGGCGGCGGTTGAAGTCGAACGGCAGGTCGTCGACGTGGCGCCAGTCTTGGACGGAAGCACACGCGCCGGACAAGAGAGCATCGTCCATAGCGCTGCGCATGCCGCTCGCGAAGTGACTGTTCAGCTGTGCCAACTCGGTGACACGATTGTTTTCAACGCCGTCGATGCCAAAGCTGCCAGCATGCGCGATCTTCGCCTCCGTCAGCGTGCCGGTCTTATCAGTGCAGAGGATATCCATCGCGCCGAGATCGTGAATAGCTGACAGCCGCTTGACGACGACCTTGCGCTCGGCCATCCGCATCGCCCCGCGCGAGAGCGTGACAGTCATCACCATAGGAAGAAGTTCGGGCGTCAGACCAACGGCCAGCGCTACAGCGAACAAAAAGCTTTCGAGGGAGAGCGCGTGATGGACGAGCTGGGTGAGCAGCACAAAGAGGACGAGAAAGCCCGTGAGACGCAGGATTAGCATGCCCAGTGCATGAACGCCGTGCTCGAACGCCGTCGGCGCCGCCTGCGCTTGGATTGAAGCCGCGATCGCGCCGAAGCGTGTAGCCCCGCCCGTCGCCACCACGAGCATGACCGCTTCGCCGCCGACGAGGCTGGTGCCTCCAAACAGCGCATTGAAGGCGTCCGCGGGCGAGATGCCCTCGCATGGTCCAATCCGTTTCTCGACCGGATAAGGTTCTCCTGTCAGAACAGCTTCGTTGGCGAGTGCTGCCCGGCTTTCGATCACGATACCGTCCGCGGGCACAAAATCGCCGGCGTGAAGTTCAATCACATCGCCAGGGACGATATCTGCAACCGGCAGTTCAAGGGCACGTCCGTCGCGACGGACGGAGGCCCGGACGGCAACTGAACGCTTCAGCGCGTCGACTGCGGTTTCCGCCTTCTGCTCCTGCACCATGTCGAGAGTGACGGAAAACAAGACGATAACTACGATGATGGCGAAGCTCTGCCAGTCCCCTATTGCACCCGAAATCGCGCCGGCAATGAGCAGAATTGCGATCAGCGGCTCGGCTAGTCGCCTCACGATCTTGAGGACGAGGCTCCGTCGTACGCTGGCGACCGCGATATTTGCGCCATAGCGCGCGAGCCGCTCTTCGGCCTCTGCCGAGGTTAGGCCTTCAGGCCGGGCCCCAAGCGCGCGGAGAATGTCATCGTTGCGAGATGTCCAAAATCTCGGCCGATCGCCTTTGTCTTCGTCCTGAAGTAACCGCTCATGCCTCACGCCCGTTGCTCCGTCCAGCTCTCTTCGCCAGCGCACAATAGCTGCTGGCGGTGCGGCTCAATTGATCCATGGCAATCATCCGTGAGCCGGTCAACAAGAGAGATGCCCAGACGAGTAGGGTAATAATGGGCGCGTATTTCCGATGAAACTCCCCCCGACTTTGCGCTCGAAGATACGCGGATCGAATCCTGCTTCCTTAATTCGGATCAATTGGTTGTCAGAATAGCTTCTGGCATGATCCTGCCATTCGAAGTGCATTTCATCCCCATACGCTGCCTTTGTTCCACGGGATGCGGGTTGTCTGCTTGTCATCTGTGAATGCTTGTTCCTCTCCATGATTTGTCTCCTTATTAGAGAGACAAACATGCATGCACCCCTAGGGCGCGAGGCGCCGATCCGATGCCTGGATTCAGCCCTGCATCTTCGGGCGGATGGTTATCAGCCGACGGTTTTGACCCAAAGCGGACTTCCCGGAGCATCGTGCTTTTGTAATCGGCTGTTTGCACCGGCGAAATCGAATCGGTATCGGACCGCCCGATCGGCAGGCACAATGATCAATCATCGATCTAGGTTGAGGGGCTGAGCAGGGATTGGTGACCGCCTCGGCGAAAAATTGCCATTGCGATAACGGGGCCGCTTTGCTTTATCTGTTAGGAAACATCATTCACTCGTAAGATCGATCGCCGAGCTACTCGCCGAGCTACTGGGGTTAGGGAAACAGACCGGGAATCCTGTTTGCACAATGACATTGAGTTCCGTTCGGTCACCAAGAACTATGGTGCCGTGACGGCGGTTTCGGATGTCGATCTTCAAGTGCCGAAGGGGGCCTTTCTCGCGCTCCTCGGCCCTTCAGGCTGTGGGAAGACGACGTGCCTGCGAATGATCGGGGGCTTCGAGCAGCCGACCTCCGGCACCGTTTTGATCAGCGGACGGGAAATGAACGGCATCGCGCCGTACCGCCGTCCCGTCAACATGGTGTTCCAGCACTACGCTTTGTTTCCGCACCTCAATGTCGAGCAGAACGTCGCCTACGGCTTGCGGCAGATGCGGCCCCGCATCGAGGCCTCCGAGATCGCGCGCAAGGCAACCCAGGCGCTGGAAATGGTGCGCCTAGGCGGCTTCGCGCAGCGACGCATTCATGAGCTGTCCGGCGGACAGCAGCAGCGGGTCGCACTGGCGCGGGCCATTGTGAACAAGCCGGCCGTTCTCCTGCTCGACGAACCGCTTGCGGCGCTCGACAGAAAGCTAAGAGCAGCCATGCAGATCGAGTTGCAGACGCTGCAGCGCGAACTCGGCATCACCTTCGTGCTGGTCACGCACGACCAGGAGGAAGCCTTGTCGATGGCGGACGTCGTTTGCGTGATGAACGCTGGCCGCATCAGTCAGCTCGGCACCCCGCAGGACGTCTACGATCACCCGGCCGACCTGTTCGTGGCGGACTTCGTGGGAAAGACGAACCGCGTCACCGCGTTACTGGAAGCCGACGGCCGGACCTTACGGCTCGCCGATGGATCGGCAATCAACGTCGGTGAGCGGCGCGGCCTGACTGCCGGTGAGGCGATCCTGGCTATTCGCCCTGAAGCCATTCGCGTCGATCGCCATGCCAAGCCCGGCGCCACCGGGTTCCAGGGCACCGTGACAAACCGGATATTCCTCGGGTCGACCGCGGAGTATTCGGTTGCCGTTCCGGGCCTCGGCGACTTCCTGATTACGTCCGACCGCCGCAACCTTCACGAAAGCGAACTCGTCGAGCCGGGGCAGACGGTCTTCCTCGGTTTCGATCCCACCACCGCTCATCTCTTTCCGGTTTCAAGCGCCGCCTGACCATAGGGGAACCACGCACATGACCAAGAAGCACAGGGAAAATCTGCCGATCTCGCCTGACGACTTCATGCACGAGTTCATGCGTTTCAAGCGTGGCTCCGTGACCCGGCGCCACTTTCTGGGCGTCACTGGTCTCGGGTTGGCGACAGCGGTGATGTCACGCATTCCCGGCGCGTTTTCGACGGCCGCGTATGCGGCGGGAGAACTCGGCACAAAGATGTCCATCGCCACCTGGCCGAACTACCACGATCCGGCGACGTTCGAAAACTTCAAGGCGGCTACCGGCGTCGCGGTCGAGGTCAATGTCTTCGGTTCGAATGAGGAGATGTTGGCCAAGCTGCAGGCCGGCGCCACCGGCTGGTCGCTCTTCGTGCCGACCAACTACACGATTTCGACTTATCACAAGCTGGGTTTGATCGACGAACTCGACCTTTCGAAGCTGCCGAACTTCAGTGCTGCAACCGAGAACCCGCGCTTCACCAAGGAAGGGCAGATCGACGGGAAGACCTACGCCGTGCCGAAGAACTGGGGCACAACGGGCTTTGCCGTCAATACCTCCAAGATCAAGACGCCGATGAAGACCTGGAAGGATTTCTTCGAGGTTGCCCAGACCGAAGCTGATCACCGCGCGATGGTGCACGATTACCAGCTCACCACGATCGGCAGCGCATTGGTGGCGCTTGGCTTCGGCTTCAATTCGATCAAACCCGACGAGCTCGCCAAAGCGGAAGAATTGCTCATCAAGGTCAAGCCGCATCTTTTCGCGATCAACAGCGACTACCAGCCCGGCATGCGCGCGACCGATGCCTGGATGACCATGTGCTGGACCAACGACGGCGCGCAGCTCAATCGCGACGTACCGTCGATCGAATACATACTGGGTACCGACGGCGGCGAGATCTGGACCGATTACTACGCCATCCCGAAGGATGCCCCGAACAAGGCGGCAGGTTATGCGCTGCTCAATTACCTGATGGATCCGCAGAACGCGGTGAAAGAGCATATCGCCAACGGCGCTCCGACCACCGACAGCCGCGTGATCTCGCTTCTTCCCAAAGAGATCGTGTCGAACAAGATCGTCTATCCGGATGAAGCCTCGTTGACGCCACTCGAATTCGGCGCTGCCGTGACGCTGACCGACCCCGGCCGGGCCGAGCTGATGGCGCGCTTCAAGTCCGCCTGAGTGAGCCCGCAGTTGTTATCTCTGAGACCACAGTCCGGTCCTCGCCATCGCGGCGAGAACCGGACGGCCTCAGGGAAAGCACTTCCCGAAGGCACGTGATTACATGGCGGTTTCAGCCGAGAATAAGCGAAGGTTGGTGACCGCGGCGCTGGTCGGGCCCGCAGCTGTATGGCTGTTTACGTTTCTCGTGCTGCCGTTCACCGCAGTCGTCATCTTCGCATTTGGCGAGCGGGCACCGGAGGGCGGCTATCAGCCTGCTTTCACGCTTGCACAGTTTGCCAATTTGGGGGCTCGCTCGGCTGCCTTTGCCAACACGCTGACGCTGGCTCCAATCGGGGCTCTCGCTTGTCTGCTGATCGCCTATCCGGTCGCATATTATCTGGCGATCAAGGCTGATCAGAAATACCGAATGTTCCTCATCTCGCTGATCGTCATACCGTTCTGGACGAGCATGCTGGTCCGCACCTATGCCTGGATGTATCTGCTTGGCGCGCGCGGAATTCCTCATCTTCTCGAACTCGCAGGCATTGGCGACGTGCGGCTTCTGAACACGCCGGGTGCTGTGCTGCTTGGAATCGTCTATGGCTACCTGCCGCTGATGATCCTGCCGATTTACGTCAGCCTCGAAAAGCTCGACAGGCGTTTGCTGGATGCCTCGGCCGATCTTGGCGCATCGCCCCTCTCGACCTTTTTCGGAGTCACGCTGCCGTTATCGCTGCCGGGTGTCATGACGGGGGTCTCGCTGGTCACGATCCTGCTGCTCGGCGAATACCTGATCCCTCAGCTGCTCGGAGGGGGCAAGGTTTTCTTCATTGGCAACGCTTTGGTCGACCTCTTCCTGCAATCGCGCAATTGGCCTTTCGGCTCTGCCATTGCCGTCACGTTGGTTGTGGTCGTCGTCGCGGTGCTTCTGGTTGCCATGCGCATCGCATGGCGCGTATCCGGCACACGTCAGGTGGATCTGATCTGATGCGAGCGTTGGTTTTCGCCCTGTATGTGTTCCTGTACGCGCCGATCGCACTGGTGGTGCTGTTCTCCTTCAATTCGGGACGTAACGCGAGCGAGCTCGTGGGCTTCTCGACGCAATGGTATGGCCGCGCGCTCTCGAATCCTTTTCTCATGGACGCCCTTGAGACCAGTCTCATCGTCGCCTTCACCAGCGCGAGCCTTGCCGCGATTTTCGGCACCATGGCGGCGATAGGTCTGGAGCGGCTTGGGCAACGAACGAGAGCCGTCTTCGACGGCCTCCTTTCGGCAGCCATCGTCGTACCGGGCGTCGTCATTGGCATCGCCACGCTGGTGGCGCTCGTGGAGCTGTTCTCGTTTTTGAATCCTGCTATCGCCGCCGTTTGGCCCGGCACCGATCCACCGAAGCTTGGCCTCGGCTATGGCTCCATCGTCGCGGCGCATGGGTTGTTCACCATGGCCCTGGTGACGATGATCGTGAGGGCGCGCCTCGCGAGCCTCGGCCGGGACATCGTCGAGGCGTCGAGCGACCTCTATGCGACCCCGCTGACAACGTTTCGGGAGATCGTGCTTCCGCAGATCAGCCCGTCGATCGCCGCGGGATTTCTGCTCGCCTTCACGTTCTCCTTCGACGATTTCATTATCGCCTTCTTTGTCGCCGGCTCAAAAACGACGTTGCCGATTTATGTCTTCGCCTCGATCAGGCGCGGCATCACGCCCGAGATCAACGCAATCGCAACCATTGTTCTCGTCGCCTCTCTCGTCCTCATCGTCATGGCCCGCTTCCTGACGCGCGAGAAGAAGCTCAAGTCCGGCGACCAAGTTCAAAAAGCTTGAGTTGAGCCGCGGTCAGAATCTGGAGACGGGTGGCTTCGGGAATTTGGCAAACCCATTCCACTAAAGTTTCTCAGACAACCAGCTTCTTGTTCGCCCGACGGTGTCCTCTTACCGCGCCCCTCGCCGTGTGCGCTTCTCACAGGTCAAATACGAACTTCGAAAAAGGAAAGCAGAATGTCTTATTTGCGCTCCTCGATGTGAGCCTTCACATGCGGGCCTCCCTTAACAGTTTCCAATATAGTCCGCAGAGCAGACCTACATGACGAGCGAGCCCGCCGGTCGCGTCAGCGACAACGAGACCTTTCACCTCTGGGTGTTTTCAGATGCCCATGTGGCGACCGATCGGGCGGTGTCCGCTGCCATCCGCAATGGCATGGGTTTCATCCCGCCGGCGGGATATCCGGAAAGCTTAGCGAACGCATTGCGGCAGTCGGAGGAAGGTGGCGATCTCGGCGGACCTGCGTTCCGCTGGGATATCGCGCTCGATCTCGGCGACAATGCCGGTCTTTGGGATCTCCCCGACGACGAGCAAGGCAAAGAGGTCGTTCGGCAAATCGGCGTGCTCAAGCACCATCGTAGAGAGCAGATCTATCCCGTGGCAGGCAACCACGACGCCTCGCCGGGCGATGCCCCATCGAGCAAAGGCAAGCCGGACAATTGGTGGTTCCGCAAATGGATCGATCCGATTGGCGAGAGCCAGGAGACATCCGGTGTCGATCCGAGCCGCCGACCCTATGCCGTTCAAGGCACGTGGGAGCGCTATTCTTTCAAGGTCGGCAATCTCAATTTCCTGATGATGAGCGATCGCAACGACTTGCCCTATCCGGTCGGACGGCAGGAATTCGGGGGCGGTTCGCCCGCTGGAGCCGTTACGAGCGAGACGTGGGAGTGGTGGAAGCAGAAAGTCGAGGCGGCCCGCGACGAGATCGTGATCAGCTGTCACCATCACATGCTGCGCGAAACCACCGTTGCATCTGGAGACTACGAAGGCGTCTCACGCTATCCCGACGGCCGTTTCCGGCATGGTCGCTATCATGGTGTCGATGGCGTTCCGGAGGGCGCGTCGTATCTCTATTTCGTCGACGACGAGCCTAAGGCTCAGAAATTCGAACGTTACCTCGCAGAGAATCCCGGCTCGGTCGACGTCTGGCTCGGCGGCCACACGCACACGTATCCAGATGATATTGTGAGCGGACGCAGCCACGTCGAGCAGCGGTGGGGAACCAACTTCGTCAATTGCGCGCAGCTGTCGAAGTACCACTCCTTCGTCACCTGCCCACCAATGAGCAGACATTTCACTTTCACTGCCGGTTCCCGGCTCGTGCGTGTGCGGCTCTATCTGCACGATGACAGTTATGCGCCACAAGGCTGGTATCGTCCGGCCGAACGCGTGCTTGAACTCAGCAAACCGTTCGTTCCCGCGTGAGCGCGTTGGAAGCATCCGACATAACGGTTGCTGCGGCGAAGATCGCAGTCGGGAAAGCAGCCCGACTGCTAAGCATCGAAGGATTTCTTCGTTCCGGCATTCATGAGTGGATCGTAGTGATCCATTTCCACTCATGAACTTTACCAACGACCAATCCGGGTGACGCTTGGGCGCGCATCGACATTCACTCCAAGCCACATCACTCGCAGCGACCTCGGATACACCACCCGTGCCGGTTCTGCATTTGGTCGAGGGCGGTCAGCAGCCTGGCCCCACCGCAAGCCAAGATGTGACTCCGCGCCTTAGCCTCGACGGGGTTACGGTCAGCTTCGATGGCCGGCCGCACGCGGCGGTCGAGGATGTTTCACTGTCGATCGCGCCCGGTGAGTTCGTCGCTTTGCTGGGACCCAGTGGCTGCGGGAAATCCACACTTCTTAATGTCTTCGCCGGATTCCGCCCGCCCTCCAGCGGTAAAGCTTATCTTGACGGACAGCCGCTGAATGGCCCGTCGGCCAAATGCGGCGTCGTCTTTCAGAAGCATTCTCTTTTCCCCTGGATGACGGTGCTCGAGAACGTGGCCTTCGGCCCGCGACGCCTCGGACTGCCCGATCCGCGAGGTATAGCCCGCGAATTGTTGGACACCGTGGGGCTGGGCGACGTCGCCAACTCCTGGCCGTCGAGCCTGTCGGGCGGCATGCAGCAACGCGTCGGCATTGCCCGCGCCTTGGCGACACGGCCTCCCGTTCTGCTGATGGACGAGCCGTTCGGCGCGCTCGATGCGCAAACGCGCGCGCTGATGCAGGAAGAGCTTTTATCCATCTGGGACAAACTGCGCCCCACCGTCGTGTTCGTGACGCATGACATAGAGGAGGCGATCTTCCTCGCCGATCGCGTCGTCGTCATGGAGGCGCTTCCTGGCCGCATCGCGCGCGAGTTCCACATTCCATTCGACCGGCCACGCGCCCCCGAGGTCATGGACGAGCCGGCGTTCATCGAGCGACGCCGCGAGATCGCAGATATCATTCGCGTTGAAGCCCGGAAATCGTTCCGATGACCGCCACTCGTAAACTCGTTGCAAAGATCGGCTCTGCAGGAACTGCGCTCGCGCTCGGCACAGCCGGACTTGCTATCTTTCTCATCATCTGGACGTGGGCTTCGGCAAGGCTCGGCAACGCAGTGTTGCTCCCCTCACCGCTCTCGGTGTTCGAAACCTATGGCGAACTGATTTCAGATGGCTCTCTGGCTGGTGACGTGCGCGCGAGCCTTGTGCGCGTCATCGCTGGTTTTCTGATGGCGGCGAGCGTCGCCGTACCGCTCGCACTCATCCTCGCCTATTCGCGCGTCCTGCGCGGGCTCGTGATGCCGCTCATTGCCCTCATTCGCCCGATACCGCCTATCGCGTGGATCCCGCTCGCCATCCTTTGGATGGGACTTGGCGATCCGCCGAGCTATTTCATCACCTCCATCGCCGCCTTCTTCCCGATCTTCCTCAATGCCTTCGCCGGCGGCACCTCGCTGCAGCAGGAGCATGTCAATGCCGCCCGCTCGCTCGGCGCAGGTCCCGGCGCGATTCTCGTCAAGGTCATGCTGCCGTCGGCGCTGCCGATGATCGTCACGGGATTGCGGATCGGTCTCGGACAAGCCTGGATGGCCGTGGTGACGGCGGAGCTGATCGCGGCCCAATCGGGGCTCGGCTACATGATTCAAGTGAGCCGACTCGCGCTCGAAACTTCGCGCGTCCTTGTCGGCATGACGGTGATCGGCCTGCTCGGCGCACTGATGATCGGTGCGCTCGGCATCATCGAGCGGCGCCTCATCGTTCCGTGGAATTATCCTCGCTAGAAAAGGGAACTCTCAAATGTCACGATCACTGCACGGCATCGTGCGCACGCTTGCAGCCGGTTTTCTCGCCGCTGTCGCGATCCATGGAGCAGCGCTCGCCGAGGACGCGAAGATCCGCATCGGCTATCCCTCGGGCATGAACGGCCAAGTGCCAGTGGTCCTGGATAAGGCCGGACTTGCCGCGAAGCATCACCTCGCCGCCGAATTCACAGGCTTCCAATATGGTCCGCCGATGATGGAGGGCCTCGCTTCAGGGCAGCTTGACGCCGTCGTGACGAGCTTCCTGCCGCCGTTCAATCTGTCGGCAAAGCTTCCGGGATCTATCAAGTTTGTCGCCACGCTGGGTCAGTCCAGCCATTCGATCCTGGTGCCGAAGGACAGCACGGCGAAGACGCTCGCCGATCTCAAGGGTCGCAAAATCGGCCTTTCGCTCAATTCTGAATCACACCTCGATCTGATCATCTCGCTCAAAGAGCTTGGCCTTGACGATAAAACCGACTTTCAGCTCGTCAATCTGCAGCCGAACGAACTCCCTGCCGCGCTGGAGAAGGGACTCGTAGATGCGGTGCTCATCCGCCAGCCGCAGACGTTGCGCCTCGAAGAGAGCCTCGGGGCCAGAGAAATTCAGAAGTGGCCGTTCCGCTTCACGTCCATTGTCCGCACCGAGTATCTCACCGCCAATCCGGACGCTGTGAAGAACTACATCGAGGCCTTGAAGGACGCGGTTTTCTTCATTGCCACCAATTCCGATCAGGCAGCCACATGGTTCGCGGAATCGCAGCGGCTTGATCCCTCTGTCGTGAAGAAGCTGTCCGGCGAGAACCCGCTTTATGCAGCGACGAAGCGCGAGGACATCAAGATCGAAGTGGACGACGCGTTCAAGAAGCTCATCGCAGAGCGACTTGAGGCGGCGACAAAATACGGTTTGATCAAGGGCAAGATCGAGTCGTCCGTTCTTACGCAGTAAGGCGTGACGTTGGCCGCCGCCTTCGGATGGCGGCCAACGTCCGACTTCAGTTCGGGAAGCGGATGAATAGTGGCGACGTCCAGACTTTCTCGTCGTCGATCTGCCGCGCCGAGAGATAAACTGGACGGAAACCGTGCGGTCCGTTTCTCGCTTCAACCTCGATCTCACCTGAGATTTCCAAAGGCAGTTGCTCGTCCGTCAGACGCTCTAGCGCCAGGAACAGGCCCTCACCGCCGAGGTCAAGGCGCAGCTCACCCGTCTCAAACAGCTCGGCCCCGGTGACATCCCAGTTGAATGTCGGGCGATGCACGAATGCGGCGTGCGTCCTCGGATCGCCGATCTTCTGGTATTCGCCAATGGTGCCTTCGATGGCAATCGACGCGTCCGGCAATCCGCTGGCTTCGATCTCGATGATGTCCGCGTCGCCATAGGTTTCGGAATTGAAGACGATCTCTGTCGCGCCTTTGCGCCACACCGTTTCCTCGGGGTGTTCGAATCCATACGATTTGACTGAGTGAATGACGGCGTTGGTGATGGTGAGAACGCCCGACCACTTGGCAGCCCGGTAGCGGTCCTTGATGCGCGCGCCGCCCCAGCGGAAGCGGAACCGGCGGCGGCTGAAGCCAGCCTGCCGCTGCAGGTTGCGCTCCCAAATGACACCGGTGTGATCGTGGAGCGCGACGTGATCCCACGCTGCGTTGCCGAGGAGACGGTAGCTGAGCGTGACCGGTCCATGGGCGTCGAATTCATCGCCCTGAATGTGCACGCCGGACGAAAGCAAACCGACGATGCGCTCGCCGGTCGTTGCCCAGGTGTGGCGTGCGCGCAGTGCCTTTGCGATGTCGCTCCGCGTAAGTGCGGGAGAGAGAATTCCGGTCAGGCCACCCTTGACGCCAAAGACCGCGGCTCCGGGCGCGCCCCCGCCGCAGCGCCCGCGATGCTCGTCGCCGGCGGCCGAAGCGCCAAGTTTGTAACCCCGCGATATGGCGTCCTGATAGAACCACGGGAAATGTCCCCACGTAGAGCTCACCTCGATGAGCCGTTCGAGCGAGGGATCGTGCCAATCGAGATTTGCACGCCGCCCGCCGACATGTGGGATCAGAAGGTGACCCTCAGGGTCGCTCGCGTAAACGTCCCAGAGATTTTCCAGCGGCCAGACCGACGGCTCGATAGTTCCGCCCTTCATTTCCGCGTTCCATTCGAACGAGCGCGCGGACTTGCCAGTACGGTCGAAGGGGAACTCGGGCTTGTTGCCATGCAGGAAGATGACGTTGTGGTCGCCACCAGCGCAGGAGTTGCCGCACCATTCGGTGCCGGGAAAGCAGACGAATGCGCCGTCGGTATGCAGGCTGTGAATCAGGTCGACGGCGGCGTCCCAGTTCTTCTCCGTGATGTTGAAGTCGTTGGCGGTGTAGCCGAGCACATCGAGCCCGGCGACGTCGCGTCCGTACGTCAAGTTGTAGTCGGTATTGTTGATGCCGACCGTGTCCTCGGAGTGGACGTGGAGGTCGGCGAACCATGCGCGCGGCGTTGCGAGCGCTTGATCAATGCGCAGAACGGCGCGGGCTTCCGTCACGTTCGGAAGAGTAGGAATACGGGCCGTGATCTGGAGTTCTCCCTGGCCCGAAGTCTCGACCTCGAACTTGACGACAGCCCACGCTGCTCTTGGAAACTGATACGTTTTTGTTTCCTCTGCCTCTCCGTTGAGAGCGACGCCAACTTCGAGGCTTTCGCTTAAACCCAGACAAGAGTTGCCCCAGCGATCGAACGCTCGGATGCGAACCGGAGTTGTTTCTCCAGTTCCAGCGAGGCGGCGTGTCACGATAGAGAGAGACGCGGGCGGGCCTGAGACAATGTCTATCTTCGCGTCACCCGGCACGGGAGCGAATTTCGAGGTGCCGAGCGGATCGACGAATGCGCGGAATGTGAAGCCCTTTTCCTCAAACGTCTGCACGCGTGTCCCCGGCCCGCCGCCGCGCCGGTCGCCAAGGCGGATCGTGATCCGATCACCGGGGTTGAGATATCCGTCGACGATGTCGATCAAGAGGGCCTTCTGAAACGGCCGCTCGTGCCCTTTCTGGTCAAAGCTAACCTTGAGGGCCTGGACAGTGGCCGGGCCTTGTCCGGGAACGAGCGGGCCTGCCGAATACTCCGCCGAGACGTAGTTGGCGGCCGCCGGGTCGCTGGTCTGAAACAGGGCCCAGTCCGTGTAGAACTTGAAAGCAATCTTGAGCCTGGCGCCGTCCGCAATGCCGCTTTCGCCCACCGTATAGTCGAGCACGATATCCTCCCAGACGCCGGCCACAAGGCGGTCGTGAGATGAGCGAAGTGTCCCCAAAAACGGATAGCGCTTGTTGTTTTCGCGGAGCCCTAGCGGGGCGGTGCGCTGAGGAGAAGAAAAAGCCTTGTGATCCTGATCGTGTTCGTCTCGCAAGCGCGTTCCCTCGATGTTCGCGCGGCCGGAAATTGTGAGGCGCGCAGAAGGCCGCTGGAGTGTTCGGTAAGGTCTGGCGCAACCTGCCTATAGGCAGGGCAGAACGGCTTGCTAATCAACAAATTCAGAAATGCATATTCCCAAATAGGGGGATCGTTGTTGCCGGTGCCGGGACTGAAAGGGCCTGGCATGTGCCATCCCGGCGCGCTTCCGCTTCCTTCGCCTTACGGCGTCAAGACGTCCAGGGCGTCTGCTTAAATCTCTTTCTTTGGGAACTCATCAGTCGCGGCGATCGAAACCGCACGAAGCGACACCGAAACACATCGCGCGATAAGGGCTAAGGCATGCTGCCTGCCCTCTTCGCTTGGAGGGGTCGTTTTGACGATGGTGGCGCAAAATCGAAGTGCAGATTCCAAAAGTATGATTTTCTGAGCTTCTTTGCCAACGGCCGGGACTGGTTGCTGCACATGGCGACGACTTCATACTGATGTGCAAGCTTAACGATGTCGGCAGGTTGTCCGCACCAGCCACGCAGATTCTTGAAAGCCAGTTCAAGTAAGCGCGGCTCGCCCGAGAAGCGGCGTCGACGGCGATGCCATGTCGCGCGGCTCCATCGGGTGGGCGAGATATGCCATGCGACCCGCCTCAATCGCCTTAGCAAACGCGGCCGCCATGCCGACCGGGTCGCCGGCCTTTGCGACCGCTGTATTCAAAAGAATAGCATCGTACCCGAGTTCCATTGCCTGGGCTGCGTGCGAGGGCAGTCCGATCCCCGCGTCGACAATGAGTGGCGTATCCGGGAAGCGGTTTCGAAGCGCGCGCAAGCCGAACGGATTGTTCAATCCCCGGCCGGAGCCGATCGGCGCCGCGAGCGGCATCAGCACACGGCAACCGACTTCTACCAAGCGTTCAGCGACACTCAGGTCGTCGGTCGTATAGGGGAAGACCTCGAAGCCGTCCTCGCAAAGGATTCGCGCTGCTTCGACCAACTGGAAAACATTCGGTTGGAGAAGGTCGTCGTCGCCGATCACTTCGAGCTTGATCCAGTTCGTCTCGAAAACTTCCCGCGCCATATGGGCCGTCGTGACAGCTTCCTTGAGCGAATGACAACCAGCAGTGTTCGGAAGGACGCGTACGCCAAGCTCGCGGATGAGCGACCAGAAACTATGACCGGCCCTCCCGCCTCCGGCCTCACGCCGCAGCGAGACCGTGACGACTTCCGTGCCAGAGGCTCGTACGGCGTCGGCTAGAACCTTCGGCGAGGGATATTGCGCGCTGCCGAGCAAGAGGCGGCTGCTGAGCGTCGTGCCGTAAACTTCCATTCTCAGCCTCCCTGCCTCGGCGTGACGACCTCAAGCTTGTCGCCCTCCTTCAATAAAACGGAATCGCGTTGACGCGCCGACACGAAGCATCCGTTGACAGCCGTCGCTACCCGCCGCTCCCCGTATCCAATCTCGACCAAAGTCTTCGACAGCACGAGATTTTGAACTTCGCGTTTCGCGCCATTGCAAACGATCGTCATCGGTCACTCCGCAGCGGGCACGCAGTCCCGCCGCCAGTCGACATGCTCGGCGCTCTTGCAGGTCAGCCCAGCGCGGCGCGAGGTTGTTTCTGATCCTTCTGGCCACGAAGTGCTGCGCTCATCGTTGCGCCCACGAGATGTGGACTTTCCGCGATGATGACCCCCGCCCTCCCGAGAGCTGCGATCTTCGCGGCAGCCGTATCGCGGCCGTGCACCAGCAGCGCGCCGGTATTTCCCGCGCGCCGTTCGGAGGGCGCATGGCAACCGACAACCAGCGCAACGATCGGAATGCGCGGCTTTTTCTGGCGAATGAGGTCGGCGACATACTGTTCTTCGGTGCCGCCCACTTCCCCGATGAGGACGATGCCCTCCGTTTCCGGGTCGGCCAAGAACAGTTCGACGCAATCCTTCATGCTTAGGCCGTGCACGAGATCGCCGCCGACGCCGACGCTCGTCGATATGCCGAGCCCTGCTGCGGATAGTTGGGCAATCACCTCGCTCGTCAGCGATGCCGAGCGTGAAACGACACCTATGCCGCCGGGGCGCGCGTTCCCCGTTGCGATCACACCAAGCTTGCATATGCCCGGCGCAAGAATGCCTTCTGAATTCGGGCCGACAAGTCTCGTCTGCGAGCCCTTCAGGGCATGGCAGACACGGACCATGTCGAGAACGGGAACGTGCTCCGTCAGCGTGACGACTAACGGAACTTCCGCTTCGATCGCCTCGATCATGGCGGCGGCCGCCTGCATCGGCGGAGCGAAGATCATGCTGGCATTGGCGCGGGTCTGCTGAACCGCTTCCGCGACAGTATCGAAAATGGGGAGATCGAGATGCCGCTGACCGCCCTTTCCTGGCGTTACACCAGCGACGACATTCGTCCCGTACTTCATCATGGTCGCGGTCTGCTGCGTTCCGGCGCGGCCGGTCATGCCCTGGCAGATGACACGAGTTTGGCGATTGACGAGGATCGACATGAGTTTCCTCCTTCCTACTGACGTGCTTCGGCTACGGCGTGCTCGGCGGCCGACCACATGTCGGCACAATCGACAATGCGGCAGCCGAAATCTTCGAGACGTGCCCTGGCGGCGTGAGCGTTGTTGCCGGCCAGCCTGACAACCGTCGGCAGTGAGCGGCCGGTGCGACGCATGGCGATGCCGAGACCTTCGACGACTTTATCGCAAGGCTGCATGCCGCCTCCGTGGATATTGATAAGCAGGGAGCGGACCTTCGGATTGTCGAGGATCATTGCAAAGCCACGGGCGATTTCTACGCTCGAAGCGCTGGTGCGGATATCCATGAAGTTCGCCGGCCGGCCTTTGGCGGCGCGAACCATATCGATGGTCGCGAGCCCCAGCCCTGCGCCGTTTGCGGCGACGCCGATATCACCATCGAGGCTGACGTAGTTGAGCCTATAACTCTGCGCGTTGATCTCCCTTTCGTCATCGGCGCGGAGCGCGAAGAGCGACGGATGGCGGAACATCGCGTTATCGTCGATCGTCAGCACCGCACTCAGCGCAAGCAACTCGCCGTCCGGCATGATCGCGAGTGGATCGATTTCGATGCGGCTCGCGTCGAGCTCCACGAAGGCGCGCATGAGCCCGTGCGTCAATGTCGAAAACGCATTTCGCGCGTTGTCCGGAATGGCAAGGCGAGCCGCGAATAGCATCACATCGTATTCGGGAAACGTATGGCCTGTACCGAGCGTCAACTGCTGCACGCCTGCCTGGCCAAATGCGGCTACGTTGCCGGCTGCGTCGCAATTTTGAGCCGAGAGTACGATTCCTCGCACAGCCGGATCTATAAAGAGGGACAACGAGATCGCGCGCTCAGCGATGACACCGGCCTCGACCATGACGCGACGGACTGAATTCGCTTTTACGCCGCCGTCGTCGGCAATCTTTCGCTGAAGCAGGTCGCCCGCCGCTTTCTTCACCTCTGTTGGAGAATAGACGAGGTATGCATCAGATAATTTGCGGCGAAATCCGTGGACCTGACCTTTCACGACGAAGCTTTTAGCATCGAGCCCGACGGCGATCTCCTCCGCCTGCTCCGGCGTAATCGCGACGCCCCACTCGGGAGACTTCAGACCGAAATCCGACAGCAGCTGCTTCGTCTGGAATTCGTGGAGCTTCATGTACTCCTCCTATTTTGGTTTTTTGTTTTGCAACGAACTCAGGTGTTTGAAAAAGGCGGCGAAAGCACGGAGGAAGCGCCTCCGCCGCCCAAGGCTTTGCGGTGATCACTCGGCTGCGATCGGAACCAGTTCGCCCAGAGCGCCGCTTGCCTCGATTTCGCGTATGCGATGTTCGTCGAATTTCAGAACATCGCGCAGGATCTCTTCGGTGTGCTCGCCTAGAAGCGGCGAGCGCTCGACCACCGTCGGACTATCGGAAAGCTTGATTGGATTGCCGACCGACAAATATTTTCCTCGAACAGGATGATCGACTTCTACGATGGTGCCCGTCTGGCGAAGCGACTGATCTTCGGCGATCTCTTTCATCGACAGGATCGGCCCACATGGAATGTGATACTTGTTGAGGATCTCCATGGCCTCGTACTTCGTCTTGCTCGAGGTCCATTCCTCGATCGTTGCGAAAATGCTCTTGAGGCGCGGCAGGCGCGCTGCCGGCGTGGCGTAGTCGGGATCAGTGATCCACTCTTCCTTTCCGATCACTTTGCAGATGTCAGTCCAGACCGGCGCCTGTGTGATGAAGTAGATGTAGGCGTTGGGATCGGTTTCCCAATTCTTGCACTTGAGAATCCATCCTGGCTGGCCGCCGCCCGATGCATTCCCCGCGCGTGGGACGCTGTCTCCGAATGTACCGTTGGGATACTGCGGATATTCGGTCAGTGGCCCGCGCTCGATCCGTTGCTGGTCTCTGAGCTTGACGCGGCAGAGGTTCAGCACGCCATCCTGCATGGCCGCATCGACACGTTGACCGCGGCCGCTGACCGTCCGCTGAAAAAGTGCCGTGACGATTCCGAGCGCGAGATGAAGTCCCGTGCCGCTATCGCCGATCTGCGCTCCCGTGATTAGCGGAGGACCATCGTCGAAGCCGGTCGTGGAAGCCGCGCCGCCTGCGCACTGCGCCACGTTCTCATAGACCTTGCAGTGCTGATATGGCCCCGGACCAAAACCTTTGATCGAGGCCACGATCATGCGCGGGTTGAGTTCTTGGATGCGCGACCAGGAGAACCCCATGCGATCCAGCGCGCCGGGCGCGAAATTCTCGACGAGCACATCGCACGTCTTAATGAGCTCCTCGAGCACAGCCTTGCCTTCGGCGTTCTTGGTATCGAGCGTGATCGACCGCTTATTGTGGTTCAGCATCGTGAAGTAGAGGCTGTCCGCATTAGGGACATCGCGCAATTGCGTGCGGGTCACGTCGCCGATGCCAGGCTTTTCCACCTTGATGACGTCGGCGCCGAACCACGCCAGAAGCTGAGTGCAAGCCGGGCCCGATTGCACGTGTGTGAAGTCGAGGACGCGTATGCCGTCGAGTGCTTTGCCCATGAGACCTACCTCGATTTTTCTTGGTATTGGGAAGGTGGCGTCGCGCTCAGACCGACGCGCTCATTCAGAAGGTTCGCCCGCTCGCTAAAAGTTCGACACCGCATTGGGCGGGGTTGCCGGGGGAGCGTCTTGGTCGTCGCCATGAACTCGCTCCTCGTTCTTCTTTTATTGGAGCCACCGGCTTCACGAAGGTGCGAGCCGAGAAATTCAGTGGCCTGAATCTGGCATACGAAATACCAGAATGTCAACGCGAACTGCGACGTTTAGGCATACCCATTTCGCAGGCGATGTCCCAGAACCCATGCAAATGGCGCATTCCCGCAATGCAGCAAAATCCTGGAAATACGGTATTTGGCATGCTATATACCAGACTAGATGAAGTCACGTTATCAGGGCTTTGCGACATTTTGGAAGGAGATTTAATCATGACTGCAACTGTGCTGCGCCGCTCCATTGGTCATCGTTCGTTGTCCGCCCGGTTTTGGGCATGGCTCTCGGCCTTTTTGGACAAGACGGCCGAAATCAGCCGCCGCAATAACTCAACCGAACCGTTCGGCCTGTGAGTGTGTGGATCGGACTGAATAGCCTCAAAGGTCGTTCCTGCGGCATTCAAAGAAGGCAAGTGCTTGCGTAGCTTGAGAAAAATCGCCTTGTTCGCAGTCTTGCCTTGTCCCCGCAGGGAATACGTCAGCCTTCGTCGACAAAAATTTTTTGGCTGATGTCGAGCTGATCAAAGCTCACGAAAGATAATCGTTACGTATGAATGGATTGCTCGCCGCGGAGGACCCGCGACGGGCCCGATTTTGCGTGCCATTTCCAGGTTGAAAATCCGCATCTGCGACAATTGCGCCTTGCCATCTGGCATTCAATATACCAGAATGCCCCTGTGACAAAGTTGACGAATTGAGTGCGGAAAAAAACCCTCAAATACCTCCCAACAACACAACCAAGGGGGAAGTAAATGGCAGGAACTCAAGGAGAATTGGCCACCCAACGTGTAACCGACGGTTACCGCTGGCGGCAACTTGCGATCGGCGTCGTCTGTATGGTGATGATCGCCAACCTTCAATACGGTTGGACCTTCTTCGTCCCAGACATCCAGTCGAAGTTTGGATGGGATCGTTCAGCCATCCAATGGGCCTTCACACTTTTCGTACTAGCAGAAACTTGGCTTGTGCCCGTTGAAGCCTGGTTCGTGGACAAATACGGCCCCCAGCGCGTGGTCTTATTCAGTGGCCTACTTTGCGGCATTGGCTGGGTTGTAAACTCCTACGCGACAACTCTCGGCCAATTTTATGTTGGCCAGGTCCTGGCGGGTATCGGTGCAGGTGGCGTGTACGGCACGTGCGTCGGTAATGCGCTCAAATGGTTCCCCGACAAACGCGGTCTTGCGGCCGGCATCACCGCCGCAGGTTTCGGTGCTGGCTCCGCCCTCACGGTCGCTCCCATCCAATGGATGATCGGCACGCAAGGCTTCCAGTCGGCATTCTTTTATTTCGGCATCGGCCAAGGCTTGATCGTGATGATCTTCGCCCTGCTGATGGTGGCACCGAAGCGGGGCCAGACGCCCGAAGCAGCGGTCAGCCAGAATGTCATCCAGACCAAGAAGAATTTTGCGCCGTCGGAAGTGCTGCGCCAGCCTCTATTCTGGCTCATGTATCTGATGTTCGTAATCGTGGGCGCCGGTGGCCTCATGGCGACGGCGAACCTCAAGCCGATCGCCGCTGACTTCGGAATTGACAGCATTCCGGTGACTCTCTTCGGCCTCACGATGACGGTGATCACATTCGCCGCGACGATCGACCGAATTCTCAATGGCCTGACTCGTCCTTTCTTCGGCTGGGTCTCGGATCATATCGGTCGTGAAAATACGATGTTTATCGCCTTCGCAATGGAAGGCATCGGCATCTATCTGCTTCATCTCTGGGGCCACGATCCCGTCTGGTTCGTTATTCTCAGCGGATGCGTGTTCTTCGCCTGGGGCGAGATCTACAGTCTCTTCCCGTCGACGTGCACTGACACCTTCGGCACCAAGTATGCTGCGACCAATGCGGGCCTTCTCTATACCGCCAAGGGCACCGCTGCATTGATCGTGCCGTTTGCCAACGTGCTCCAGCAGCAGACCGGATCGTGGGACACGGTTCTGATCATCGCTGCCGGCGCAAATATCGCGGCTTCGCTGCTCGCAATCGGAGTCTTGAAGCCCTGGCGGGCCGGTGTCGTGCGCCGGAACGAACTGCCCGAAGCTCGCGTGCTGGCCTAGATCAGCACCGGCGAACAGGGATGGCGGCGCATCGGTTGCCATCCCTCAATTCAAGTACTTCCCCTTGCGCCACCCGGCACGCTCCTCATGGACCCGTCCCGTTTACGTCAAAGAGATCTCCGGGCGAGAAGGCCAACTCATGAACGGGTTCGCCTTCTCGCTTTTTCATAAATGCTGCACTGCTTCGAGCGTGCTCGCGGCGAATACTGCCGCCACCTAGCCCTTATCTGCGGTACTCAGCCGCTCTTGTATCGCGGCTAAGTAATTGGGGAATTGTCTAATCTTGGCCTATAGTATGCCACAAGAAATATAAGTCCTCTCGGGAGACGACAACCGTGGCTGAGAAAGCCGAAGCTCAAACAAGCTGGCCTATAGCTCAAACAACGACGCCAGATATTGTCCTCAAGCCGTTCGCGCAGGAAGAAACCTTCAAGGCCAAAGCCTACAAGGCTCTCAAGAGCGCAATTATCGGAATGGACATTTACAGCTCACCCGAGCAGGCTTGGATTGACGAGCGCCAGTTGTCTGAACAGCTCGGTGTGAGCCGGACGCCTGTGCGCGAAGCTATACTCATGCTCGAGCAGCAAGGCTTCGTGAAGTCGGTGCCGCGTCGCGGAATTATGGTCGTCAAAAAGACTAAGCGCGAAGTCATCGAGATGATTCAAGTTTGGGCCGCGCTTGAGGGAATGGCAGCGCGCCTTGTCACGCAACGTGCAACCGATGAAGAAATTGCTCGGCTGCGCTTGCTTTTCAGAGAGTTCAACGCCAGTCACAAGCCCGAGGATTTTCTTAGCGAATATTCGACGGCCAATATTCGATTCCATCAGACGATCATCGAACTGACGGGCTCAGCTCTTCTTGCCGAGATGACGGAGAACCTGCTGCTGCACGTGCGCGGGATCAGGCAGATCACGATTGGTCGTGACCATCGCGCGGCGCGGTCGATCGAAGATCATCTTAAAATCATCGAAGCTCTGGAAAGACGCGACACGGAACTCGCCGAGCAACTGGCGCGTGATCATACGCTGGGTCTTGCAGCTTACGTCGAAGAGCACAGCGAAGGCATCTTCGACTGATCGTTATGACGAGGCGTTCCACGGGACGCATCTGATCTTGAGATGATCGTTAGGGTTCAGCGCGCGCTGTCGTGCTCACGCGTCGTCGCGACCGGCGCTTGAGCAGGCCGCTTGCGGGCACAAAGCCGCCTCCCTCGCTGCCCACCTCGAATAAAATTTTTCGCTCTAACTTGCGCATTCGCGCTGGTGCAGCTAGGCGCTGGCTGTGCGCGCTCGCATAATTTCCAAGAATATCAATCTCGAAAGCCGTCAGCGATTTTTCACCACCGAAATCGCGCCAAAACCTTGCTCGCTGTATGTATCTGGTATATCGTATGCCAAATAACAGGACCATGCGGTGATGTGCTGCACCGCAAACGTGAACGCCAAGGAACGAGTCCAAAAAGAGGGAGGATCGCCGTGAACATTCTCGCGAAGACGGTTTCGAGCAGACCGATTTCTCCAAGTGCGGATGAGACCGCCGCCCGCATCCCGTCCCCGCCCCCTGCCAGCCTACCCAAAGCTTCGTATCCCCTCGGCGTCGCGAAGCCTGCTTCGGGCGGCCACGCTCCGGCTTTCGTTCCGGCGGCCTATCCACTCGGGATCGGTCCCAAGGCAGCCACAAGCGAAAAGCCCGCGGCGACCGAAGAGCCCGAATTGACGGACGGCTTTCATCTCGTCATCGACGCACTGAAGCTCAACGGCATCGAGACGATCTACGGCGTGCCGGGCATTCCCATTACGGACCTCGGCCGGATGGCGCAGGCTGATGGGTTGCGTGTCATCTCGTTCCGGCACGAGCAGAATGCCGGCAATGCCGCGGCGATCGCCGGCTACCTGACCAAGAAGCCGGGCATCTGCCTCACGGTATCAGCTCCCGGTTTCCTCAACGGCCTGACCGCGCTCGCCAACGCCACGACGAACTGCTTTCCGATGATCCTCATTTCCGGCTCATCCGAGCGTGAGATCGTCGATCTGCAGCAGGGCGACTACGAGGAGATGGATCAGCTCGCCATCGCCAAGCCGCTTTGCAAGGCGGCCTTCCGCGTGCTGCACGCAGCCGACATCGGCATCGGCGTCGCCCGCGCGATCCGCGCAGCTGTCTCGGGCCGTCCCGGCGGCGTCTATCTCGATCTTCCCGCCAAGTTGCTTTCGCAGACCATGAATGCCGTCGCCGGGAAGAAGTCGCTCGTGAAAGTCATCGACGCGGCGCCCGACCAGATACCAGCCAAGCACGCCGTTCAGCGCGCACTCGATGTGCTGAAGAACGCGAAGCGTCCTCTCATTATCTTCGGTAAGGGCGCATCCTATGCCCAAGCCGATGACGCCATCCGCGAGTTGGTCGAGAAGAGCGGCATCCCGTTCCTGCCGATGAGCATGGCGAAGGGTCTGCTTCCCGACACGCATCCGCAGTGCGCGGGAGCGGCACGCTCGACTGTGCTGAAAGACAGCGATGTCGTGATGCTGATCGGTGCCCGTCTCAACTGGCTGTTGTCGCACGGCAAGGGCAAGACCTGGGGCAGCGCGCCGAAGAAATTCATTCAGATCGACATCGAGCCGAGAGAGATGGACTCGAACATCGAGATCGCCGCACCGCTGGTCGGCGATATCGGCTCCTGCGTCACGGCTCTGCTCGAGGGCATGGACAGCACGTGGCAGGCGCCTCCCGCCGAATGGACCAGCGCGATCAAGGCAAAGAAAGACGAGAACATTGCCAAGATGGCGCCGCGGCTGGCGAACACCAAGTCGCCGATGGACTTCCACGGTGCGCTTGGTGCGCTCCGCAACGTCATCAAAGAGCGGCCGGATACCATCCTCGTCAATGAAGGCGCCAACACGCTCGATCTCGCACGCGGCGTCATCGACATGTATCAGCCGCGCAAGCGGCTCGACGTCGGCACCTGGGGCATCATGGGCATCGGCACGAGCTTTGCCATTGCTGCAGCGATCGAGACCGGCAAGCCGGTACTCGCGGTCGAAGGGGACAGCGCCTTCGGGTTCTGCGGCATGGAGGTGGAGACCATCTGCCGGTATCAGCTTCCGGTCTGCATCGTCATCTTCAACAATGACGGCATCTATCGCGGCACGGACACCGATCCGACCGGCCGCGATCCCGCGACGACCGTGTTCGTCAAAGGCTCGCGCTACGACAAGATGATGGAGGCCTTCGGCGGCGTCGGCGTCAACGTCGAAAGTCCCGCCGAGCTGAAGCGCGCTGTCGATGAAGCGCTGAACAGCGGCAAGCCAACACTCATCAACGCAGTGATCGATCCGGCGGCCGGCACCGAGAGTGGCCGCATCGGGAACCTCAATCCGCAAAGCGTTCTGAAGAAAAAATAAGTCCGGATCAGCCGGCTCATTCCAACAACCTTCTACCAAGGAGAAACGCACCGATGACCAAAGCTCTTGATGGCATCAAGATCATTGACTTCACGCACGTGCAGGCGGGCCCGGCGTGCACGCAGCTTCTCGCATGGTTCGGCGCTGACGTGATCAAGGTCGAGCGACCCGGTTCGGGCGACGTCACGCGCAGTCAGCTTCGCGACATTCCGGATGCTGACGCGCTCTACTTCACGATGCTCAACTCCAACAAGCGTTCTCTGACGCTCGACACCAAGAAGCCGGAAGGCAAGGAAGTTCTGGAGAAGCTGATCCGGACCTCGGATGTCATGGTCGAGAACTTCGGCCCCGGCGCGCTCGATCGCATGGGCTTCAGCTGGAAGCGGATCCTCGAGCTCAATCCGAAGATGATCCTCGCCTCCGTCAAGGGCTTCTCGGACGGCCACCACTACGACGATCTGAAGGTTTACGAGAACGTCGCCCAGTGCGCAGGCGGGGCAGCATCGACGACCGGCTTCTGGGACGGCCCGCCGACGATCAGCGCGGCTGCTCTCGGTGACAGCAACACCGGCATGCATCTCGCGATCGGAATTCTGGCTGCGCTTCGTCAGCGCGACAAGACGGGCAAAGGCCAGAAGGTTGCCGCGTCGATGCAGGACAGCGTGCTGAACCTCTGCCGCGTCAAGCTTCGCGATCAGCAGCGCCTCGACCGCGTCGGCTATCTCGAGGAATACCCGCAGTATCCGCACGGATCGTTCAGCGATGTCGTTCCGCGCGGCGGTAACGCCGGCGGCGGCGGACAGCCCGGCTGGATCTTGAAGTGCAAAGGCTGGCAGACGGACCCGAACGCCTACATCTACTTCACGATCCAGGGCCATGCCTGGGAACCGATCTGCGATGCCATCGGCAAGCCTGAGTGGAAGACCGACCCGAACTATACGACGGCGAAGGCGCGTCAGCCGCACATCATCGAGATCTTCGAGACGATCGAAGCTTGGCTCGCGGACAAGACGAAGTTCGAGGCGGTCGACATCCTTCGCAAGTATGACATCCCCTGCTCGCCGGTGCTGTCGATGAAGGAACTGGCCGACGATCCTTCGCTGCGCGCGAGCGGCACGATTGTGGAAGTCGACCACAAGGTTCGCGGCAAGTACCTGACCGTCGGTAGCCCGATCAAGTTCTCGGACATGAAGATCGAGATCACGGGCTCTCCTCTTCTTGGCGAACACACCGAAGAGGTGCTTTCCGAACTCGGTTACACGAAAGACCGGATCCAACAGCTCCACGCTGCGAACGCCGTCTAAGGACACTAGCTCGACCATCCTTCGAGAGCCAACTAGCGACGCCCGCGAGGGCGTCGCCTTTTCCTCGATTTCCCTTCCTGATCGCGGAGGTCGGTATGCAAACTTCGGTTGATCTTCAGGAACTCGTATCTGCCGTCGGCGATGCCGTTGTCGTCAGCGATGTGCAGGGCGCAATTATCTTATGGAATAAAGCCGCGGAGCGCATGTTCGGCTACACGGAAGCCGAAGCGCTCGGTCAGTCGCTCGACCTGATGATACCGGAGAAGCTGCGCGCGCGGCACTGGGAAGGATATCAGAAGACAATGGAGACCGGGATTACCCGGTACGGCAGCGACGTGCTGCAGGTTCCGGCGATCGACAAGTCCGGCCGCCAGTTCTCCATCGCATTCACCGTTTCTCTTCTTCATTCGGCCGACGGCAAAGTATCGGCCATCGCCTCCGTCATGCGAGACGACACGCGCCGGTTCGAGAAGGACCGGGCTCAGCGCAAACGAATTTCCGAGCTCGAAGCACTCGTCGCGCGGACTGAAAAACTTGTCGGCATGTGAAGGAACCGGCCCGCTTCAAGGAGGCACGCATTATGGAAAATGACATCTTCGAAAGCGCCGTCCGCACCTCGGGAGACCTCGCTGGAATTTTCGAATTCGATAGCGAGGGCGGCTATTTCTATCTCTTCGATTTGACGAAGGAGCGCGGAAGGCAGGCTCGCGGCGCTATATGCGTGGGTTCAAGACACGCCGATTTTCAAGCGTCAGATGTATCCGTCAGGTGGAACGCGTCCGAGGAAATCGTGGGACTTTACGTTCGCGGGAACTTGTGGGCGGCATTCGATCAGCACGGCCGAAAATTCGGTGGGAGCTACGCAGCGCTGGAAACGCCAAGCATCCCAGCCGCCGTGATCGAGCAGTTCGCGGAAGCGCAAGTCATTGAGCGCGGCAGGCTTTGAGGTTTGCGGTCCCTCAATTCTTTCCTGCCTCTCGCGCGCGACGAAGGGCGGCTGCGAGAGCCGACTCCCCCTCTTGGCTTTTCGGACTCGATGTCTGAACGTTTGAGCGAGAAATATCGGGACCGCGTTCGCGCCCTGTCGAATGGTTTTCGATCGGCCCGGATTTCATCGTGAGCGCGATGCGTTTGCGATCAACGTCGACCTCCTTCACGCGAACCTTGACGACGTCTCCCGCCTTTACGATCTCGCGCGGATCTTTCACGAATTTGTCGGCGAGTTCGGACACGTGCACAAGACCATCTTGATGCACGCCGACATCAACGAACGCGCCGAATGCCGTCACGTTCGTCACAACGCCTTCGAGCAGCATGCCAGGGCGCAAATCCGAAATTTTCTCGACGCCTTCTTTGAATTCCGCCGTCTTGAACTCGGGGCGCGGATCGCGGCCAGGCTTTTCTAGCTCGGCGAGAATGTCGATCACGGTCGGCGTGCCGAAGCGTTCGTCGGCAAACATTTTGGGATTGAGTGATTTCAGAAATGCGCTGTCGCCGATCATCGCCTTGACAGGCCGTTTCATTTCTTTCGCGATACGTTCGACGACCTCGTAGGCCTCGGGATGAACTGCAGAAGCGTCGAGCGGGTTCGGCCCATTCGCGATCCGCAAGAAGCCGGCAGCCTGCTCAAAGGCCTTCGGCCCGAGCCGAGCAACCTTCTTGATCTCCGTCCGCTTCTTGAAAGCACCGTTTTCATTTCTGTGCAGAACGATGTTGGCCGCGATCGTCGCGTTCAGACCAGCAACGCGGGCCAAGAGCGGCGCCGAGGCCATGTTCACATCGACACCGACGGAATTGACGCAATCCTCGACGACGGCATCGAGCGAGCGCGCCAGCTCACTCTGGTTCACGTCGTGCTGGTATTGGCCGACGCCGATGGCTTTCGGTTCGATCTTGACGAGTTCTGCGAGCGGATCCTGGAGACGGCGGGCGATCGACACGGCGCCGCGCAAGGAGACATCCAGATTTGGAAACTCTTGCGCACCGATTTCGGACGCGGAATAGACCGATGCACCCGCCTCAGAGACGATCACTTTCGTGAGCTTCAGATCGGGCATTTTCTTTATCAGATCGGCGGCAAGCTTGTCGGTTTCACGACTGGCCGTCCCGTTGCCGATGGCGATGATCTCGACCTTATGCTTCATGCACAGCGCGGCCAGCGTCGCCAGCGCGCCGTTCCAATCGTTGCGCGGCTCGTGCGGATAGACGGTAGCCGTATCCAGCACCTTGCCGGTCTGATCGACGACGGCGACCTTCACTCCAGTACGAATGCCCGGGTCAAGTCCCATCGTCACGCGAGGACCAGCGGGCGCCGCGAGCAGAAGATCCTTGAGGTTGGTCTTGAAAACGCCAATGGCTCCAGTGTCGGATTCCTCCTTCACTCGCGTCAGCAGATCGGCGGCGAGCGATGTGTGAAGTCTCGTCTTCCACGCGAGCTTGACCGTATCGATCAGCCATTTGTCGGCAAGGCGGCCCCGCTCGGCGATGTTGAACGCCGCCATGATTTTTCCCTCGGCCGGGTGCGGCCGGTTCGGCTCCAATTCGACATCAAGATCGAGGTCGAGGAAGCCTTCATTGCGCCCGCGCAAAAGCGCCAACGCGCGATGCGATGGGATCTGGCGGATCGGCTGGCGGAAATCGAAATAGTCGGAGAACTTCGCGCCTTCCGTCTGTTTGCCCTTCAAGACCTTAGAGATGATGAGGCCAGTTGACCACAGCCACTGTCGCAAATCACCGACGAGCTTCGCGTTCTCGCCAATCCGCTCGATGAGGATGGAACGCGCGCCTTCGAGCGCCGCCTTGGGGTCGCTCACGCCTTTATCGGCAGACACGAACTTCTCGGCTTCCTTTGACGGATCGAGCATCGGATTGCCGATCAGCGCATCGGCTAATGGCTCGAGGCCAGCCTCGCGCGCTATCTGGGCTTTGGTTCGCCGTTTCGGCTTGAAGGGTGCGTAGAGATCCTCAAGCTCGACCTTGGTATCTGCGGCGTTGACGGCGCGTTGTATCTCCGGCGTCAGCTTGCCTTGCTCGTTGATGCTCTTCAGAACTGCCGTGCGGCGATCTTCAAGTTCGGTCAGATATCCAAGCCGCTCTTCGAGCTTGCGAAGTTGCGTATCATCGAGCCCGCCGGTCTTCTCTTTGCGGTAGCGCGCGATGAACGGGACGGTAGCACCTTCCTTGAGCAAGTCTACAGCCGCAGTGACCTGGGCCGGCTGGACATTAAGTTCCTTGGCGATACGGGTGTTGATCAAGTCCAAGCGATATCCTCTGAGAGGCAGTTGAGCTTGCCTTATGTCCAATGAATCCTGGAGGATTTTGTGGCTGATGGTCAAGTCAGCAGTAGGTCGCAAGAACCGCGTTCTTCCGCCTCTCACTCAGGGCCGAGAGCAATCTTTCGGACACGGATTGAGAGCCTTTGGCGATACGACAGCTTCTCGCGAAGGGCTTTGTTAGCGAGCAACACAGCCGCTATTCTTTTTGAAGAAGCAATACGGCGGACGAACTTGTAGAGACCGGTCTTTTCAAGGCATGCCGATATAATTTCAGGTTTGCGCTGCAAGACCCTCGCGAACTCCTCATTCATGGCATTGAGTTGAACCGCGGTATTCGTGACACCGCCAGCACGATCCCCCAGAATTTGATAACGAGAAAAATTATTGTCTCCGTGCATTCGATAAAATCCGAGCACCTCGGGGATAATCAACGAACCACCCACGACGTGAGCGAAGCGCGCGAAATAGTTGTCAGCAGATATTCGGATCGTCTCAGGCCGTTCCGGGCGGATCAACTCGATCACCGCTCTTCGGAACATCATTCCGGAAGTCGCGGACCAAGCCCAGGATCGATAATGCTTATCGATTAGGAATCCGACCTCAGTTTGTTTCCTGGACAGAGGAGACACTTCGATCCGCTCGTCCTTCGTTCGGAGGATTCCCGTGTTCGATAACGCTGGAATGACGCCGGCTATAATCTGGTTCTTGGAATCGATCACCGCCATATTCGAGCACGTAAATGCGCAGGTCACAGCGGGATTCAAATGGTATCGAACGTGTGTTTCGACAAAGTCCGGCTGAAGCACGTCATCGCCGTCAACCCAGACAATGAAGGGAGCACTGGAAGCGTCCAGCGCATCGAGCATAGCGGCCATCTGACCGCCGTTGCGTTCGCGGACGATGAATTTTGCAGGCCTTTCATTTGCCTTGACGAGCGCGCGTATTTTTTCGGCGGTACCGTCGCGGGACTGGTCGTCTACGATTACAAACTCGATGTTCTCGTACGATTGATTGAATGCCGAACTCAGCGCCGCTTCGATATAGGCTTCTTGATTGTACGCACACACAGCGACAGTCACGCGCGGCATCGCACATAGATTCCCATAGGTATAATTTATGGTCATTCGGCCCTATCTCGACATAGCACCGGCTGCGACGCCGGGAATGCCAGTGCGGAGCGACTGCTCGAAATACTCGATTGTCCGCAGAAGCCCTTCGTCGAGTTGCACCGACGGCTGCCAGTTGAGCGTCGTGCGCGCGAGGCTTATGTCCGGGCGGCGTTGCTTCGGGTCGTCCTCCGGAAGTTTACGAAAGACGATTTTCGAATTCGAACCCGTCAGCGAGATCACCTTCTGCGCAAGCTCAAGCATGGTGAATTCGACCGGGTTTCCGAGGTTCACTGGGCCGGTAAAAGCGTCTTCCGTTTCCATCAATGCGATGAGCCCATCGATGAGATCATTGACATAGCAGAACGACCTCGTCTGGCTACCGTCACCAAAGATCGTCAGATCTTCACCGTTCAGTGCCTGGACGATAAACGTCGAGACCACGCGCCCGTCATCTGGAAGCATTCTTGGCCCATAGGTATTGAAAATGCGCGCAACCTTGATGCGAAGCCTATGCTGCCGCCAATAATCGAAGAACAGCGTTTCGGCGCAGCGCTTACCTTCGTCATAACAGGCTCTCGGTCCGGTCGTGTTGACGTTTCCCCAATACCGCTCAGTTTGCGGATGAACGGTGGGATCGCCATAAATTTCGGAAGTGGATGCCTGAAGGATCTTCGCCTTCAGCCGCTTTGCGAGCCCGAGCATGTTGATGGCGCCGAGAACGCTCGTTTTGGTCGTTTGAACCGGATCGAACTGGTAGTGAACCGGCGATGCGGGGCAGGCCAAATTATAAATCTCATCTGCCTCGACAAAAAGAGGATGCGTAACGTCGTGGCGCAACAGCTCAAATCTTTCGACCTGAAGTAACTCGGAAATGTTTCTCCGAGACCCGGTAAAGAAGTTATCGACACAGAGAACTTCATGCCCGCGCTCGATCAGAGCCTCGCACAAATGCGAACCTAGAAATCCTGCTCCTCCTGTGACCAGGATTCGCTTTGTGGCTACCCCATTGCGGGCCATACGATATTCCGTCCTCTGCGACCGCAGCGGGGGTAGCAGCAAAACTCAGATTGTGGCTAGCTGCAATCTGCGCACGTCCCCTAATTTCGGGCGAAGGGGCCTTCAAACAAGACCGGGAAGCCTAGTCGCGGCCCAAATGACCACGACGACCGCGAGGATGCCGAGCCAAATATTTTCGCGACGAACGAATGCCGCAATCACGAGCGCGACGCATGCGATGATCGCTATGACATCAACGGCCTTCACGTAGTCGATCAAGAAGTTCATCTGAGTTTTGCCGCTTGGTGAGAATTTAAATTTGCAGTGCGTGGTATCGAGGTCCCGATGGAGGGCTGATCCCCCCGTCGAGATAAGAGCAGCTATCGCCCCGGAACAAAGAAGTGCTCGTGTTTGGGCAATTTCCTGGCGTCTTCAAATGGAATGTTGAGGTTCGTAGAAAGCACGTCGAAAGGATTTGTGCTGATCCAGGCGGACAGATCATTGGCCTGGTAGTGGCCGTTATTGAATCCTACGAGCACCTTCAGGAGGTCCTTTCCCGTATTCTTGATGTAATGGCCCGTTCCCATGGGCGCGTACCCAACATCACCTTTTTCATATTCGTTCATGACGACTTCACCTTCGGCGAGGAAAACCGCCATCTCTGCCGTTCCTTCAAGATAGTACTGCCATTCGTCGGCGTTGGGGTGCCAGTGGAGTTCCCGCATGCCGCCGGGTTCGATTTCCAGGACCGAGCCCGCCATTGTCGTAGAGATCGGAAATTCTTCGACGCCGACAGTCCGCTGCGTGCCGCCCCCCGGCGTGCGCCTCGGCTGTTGAGACATGAGCGGATAGCGATGGGTCGTCAATAGGGTCGGATCGTGACGCGGTGTGGAATATGGTGAAAGATCATTCGGGATGGGACCGGGTCCCGCAAAATAGGCCTCGCCCTTCGGCATCCTGGCGATAACGTCGGGACTCACTCCGAGGCTTTGGGCGGCGATCGGCACGGGCGTGTGGGAAAGCCAATCGGTGATGCTGAAGGTGTGATCCTCGGAAAAATAGCCGTTGTCGAAGATGAGGATGAAATGACTTTCGCCGGGGCCGACGCATTGTATCGAGTGGCCAAAGCCTCTTGGAAAATACCAGACGTCCCCCGGCCCAAAGGTGTCGATGTATGAAGAGCCGTCAGGGTGCAGGCACGTGTTCCGGACGCTGCCGGTGACGACAAAACCCCACTCCCCTGCGTTGGCGTGCCAGTGCAATTCACGCATGCCACCCGGAGCGAGACGCATCGAGACGCCGGCAATTCCCTGACTTATTGGAAATTGTTTTGCAGAAGCTTCGCGGGTCGTTCCGCCAGGCTTGACGTGGCTGGCCGGCTCCTTCTCCAACTGAAAGCGATAGGTATTTTTTGCATTCCCCATCATTCATCCTCCGCGCTAAAGCGAGAAGCTCATTCTTCCGATTGAGGTACCCGGTGCTCAAACAAGCTCTTCCGGGTTATTGGATGCTTTAATTTCATCGGCGAAGTGGACGCTTTTGAATGCGAACCGTAGCGATCGCCCACTCACGTAGAGCAGACGCAATCACGCATTAAAAATAAAGTCCGGCTCGCTTAATGAAGTGCGCGTCCGGGAAGTACATTTGAAATCATCCGCACCTTGCACTACGGCAGGTCAGCCGCAGCGATCGGAGCCGTTGAGCGCGGTCAGCGGAAATTGCGATCCGATTAGCTGGATTGTTCGATGCGTTGGATGGCAAGCAACCTGCGAATGTAATCTTCGACTGCTTGAGGCTCATAGGGCTTGGCCAGTTGCGGACCTTCTTCGCAGAGTTTGCCAGCGGCCAGCGAGGCGCTTGTCGGGGAGCCGGCCATGACGATTTTGGTCTGGGGTCGATTTTTGCGCGACCACTGACCAAGCGCAAACGCGTCAAGCGATCCTGCCACTTCCACATCACTGAACAGAACGTCGATCATCACGGGATGCTGCTGCAGCACAATGAGCGCTTCATCGCTACTTGCAGCTTCGATAACGCGGTATCCGCAATCCCGAAGATATGCCGCGATCGCCATTCGGATGAGCACGCCGTCCTCGACGATCAGTACTGTCGGTGGGCTCGGGGGTTTGGTGTCAGATCTCGTCACCAAGCTTTAACGACTTGTCTAACTTCCGTGTTCCGCTTGGGGTAGCAACTGCCGCACACGACGCATAAGTTCATTCATTCGGATCGGCTTCGTGAAGCCTGCATCGAATTCGGCGAATGTCTCTGGATAGTATTCTGCAGAAACGAGAACAATTTTGATTTCGGGGAACTTTCCGCGCACCCAGCGCGCGAGGTCTATCCCGTCGACGCTCCCCGGCATGCGAATGTCCGTTAGCAGGAGCCCGATCTCATTGAGGCTCGTCAACAACTTCATTGCTTCGTGGCCATCGGCTGCTTCGACGACCGTATATCCGGCGTCGCGCAGCTCTTCGGCAAGATGCAGCCGAATGAGGACTTCATCCTCCACAACGAGTATCGAACGCTGTGCTAGGACTTCACCCTTTCCTGCAGGCGCCCGTTCGATTTTGAGATCTCCCTTTGCCTGCTGACACATAAATTTAGTCAGGCCAATTTAGTTCCGGCGGCCGAGTGCATCTTCCTCGATCGAAGTAACCCGGGACGCTGCCGGGATGCAAGACGGAGCGATGATAGTTGTAGAGCGATTAAATCGGAAAGAAATTTAGAAGCCTGCGAATGAAACCAATTCTGGATCACTCGCGTTATTACCTGCGCTCATTCCAACCGGCCATTAATGCGCCGGAGCGTTCCAGCGCGATAAGACGGTGTCGAGACGTCTCAATACGATATAGCGGTCGGGGAATTCGACGGTCGCCGCATGATAAGCAGCATATCCGATGCTGCCACTAACCGTCGCCGCCAACACAAGTTCGACGGTGGATTTTTCGGGATCCCATATCTCGACGCTATAAGGAAGCTCGCTCAGACGAAATAGATCAGTCGGAGAGCGTTCAGCTCCGGTGGATCCACCATTTGGATCATCGGCGGTCGAAAGACGATAGCAGGCTCGTCGGCCCATCATCAGCGAAAATCTACGCCTGGGGTCATGGAATTAACGGTCACTTCTTGAGAAGGCATGCGGCTTTACTCAGCGGAAGGCATTTCGGCTGCATCTAGCCTATGGTATGTTTTGGGCCTTGCGCAAGCCCTGCCGATACGCCGTTTGCCTGCAGAGGTCGAGTAACCATCCATGTCATCACCCGACAATGCCGGAGTTCGTCACTTTGATCGTGGCCAACAGTTCGAACTCCTGGTCCAGGCGCTTAGCGATTATGCCATCTACATGATCGATCCGGACGGCTTCATCTCGACATGGAACGCCGGCGCCCGGCGCATCAAAGGCTATGAAGAGTCAGAGATCGTCGGGAAACACTTCTCGTGCTTCTTTTCCGAGGAGGATCAGCGCCGGGGACTTCCACAGAAAACACTTTCGATCGCGCTCGAGGCCGGACGATATGAGTCCGAGGGCTGGCGCATTCGCAAAGATGGAAAGCGATTCTGGGCTCTGTCCGTCATCGAAGCGATCAAGGACGACCAGGGCACGCTTCTTGGGTTTGGCAAGGTCACACGCGACATTACCGACCGGCATGAAGGGCAGCAAGCTCTGGTGGAGAGCGAACGGCGCTTCCGTTTGCTCGTCGATAGCGTTGTCGACTACGCCATTTACATGCTTGATCTGAGCGGTGTCATCACGAACTGGAATGCCGGCGCGGCGCGCATCAAAGGCTTCAGAGCCGACGAAGTCGTCGGCAGCCATTTCAGCAGGTTCTACACAAAAGAAGATCGCTCGCGCGGGCTCCCGGCGATTGCGCTGGAAACGGCCCGGCGGGAAGGCAAATTCGAAACCGAAGGCTGGCGTCTGCGCAAAGACGGCGGCCGTTTTTGGGCTTCAGTCGTCATCGAGCCAATTCGCAACGAGACCGGCGAGCTCATCGGATTTGCAAAAGTTACACGCGACATCACCGAGCGTCGAAGTGCGCAAGAAGCGCTGCGCGACAGCGAGCGACAGTTCCGCCTGCTCGTCTCGGCCGTTATCGACTACGCCCTTTTCATGCTCGATCCCAACGGGGTCGTCATCAACTGGAATAAGGGCGCCGAAAAGATCAAAGGCTATCGCTCTGATGAGGTCGTCGGGAGCCACTTCTCGCGATTTTATACCGAGGAAGACCGCCTCGCCGGCGTACCTGCGCGCGCGCTCTATGAAGCTGCCCACGAAGGCCGGTTCGAAGGCGAGGGCTGGCGCGTTCGTAAAGACGGCACGCGGTTCTGGGCCAATGTGGTTCTCGATCCGATCCGTGACGAAAGCGGTCATCTCATCGGTTTTGCCAAGATCACCCGCGACATCACCGAGCGGCGCGATGCGCAGATCGCGCTTCAGCGCGCTCAACAGCAGTTGGCTCACGCGCAAAAAATGGAAGCGTTGGGTCAACTAACTGGCGGCATCGCCCACGACTTCAACAATCTGCTGACGATCATCGGCGGCCAAGCGCGCATTCTCAAATCTCAAGTAACGGAACCGCGCGGAAGCAAAGCCATCGGCAGCATCGAGGCGACTGTCCAGCGCGGCGCTTCATTAACACGGCAGCTCCTCGGGTTCTCGCGCATGCAGAGACTGGAGCCGCAGCCGGTTTCTCTTGAGGAGCGCCTGCCGGGACTGCAGTCCATGCTCGCGACCTCGATGCCAGCCAATACCCGCCTCATCGGTGATGTGCTTCCCGGCACGTGGATGATCATGTCTGACCCCAATGAGCTCGAGCTCGCGCTCATGAACCTCGTTCTCAATGCGCGAGACGCACTTCAGGCGGGCGGCATCATCACCATAACCGCCGAGAACCTCACACTATCGGGCGATGAGACCGAAGAAGGACTGAAAGGAGAATTTGTGGCGCTCAGCGTTTCCGATACCGGCGCCGGAATTCCCAAGGACGTCCTCAAGAAAGTCTTTGATCCGTTCTTTACGACCAAGGCCGCCGGCAAGGGCACCGGCCTCGGTCTTTCGCAGGTTTATGGCTTCGCGCACCAGTCCGGCGGCACAGTCACCATCGACAGCGAAGTTGGAAATGGGACGCGCGTTACGATGTTCCTGCCGCGGGCCCATCCGGAAGGCCAGAAGGAACCGATCGCGAAGGATCAACCGTCCGAACGACACCGTGCGCGCATCTTGATTATCGAAGACAACCCTGACGTCACTGAGGTCACGGCCGCGCTCATCATGCAACTCGGCTATACGATTCGGCTGGCCGGCAGTGCGGATGCCGCCTTGCGTATTCTCGAACAAGAGTCATTCGATCTGGTCTTCAGCGATATCATGATGCCCGGCGAAATGGACGGATTGGAGTTCGCTAAGCTCATCCGCAGTACGTGGCCGACCCTTCCTGTGCTGCTCGCAAGCGGCTCCAACAAGCGGGTAGAAGAAGCGCAAGGCCACTTCACTACGCTGCAAAAACCCTATCAGATCACCGAACTCGATCGCGCGGTGCAAAAGTTATTGCACGCACGCAGCGCAGGTTTAAGCGGTCAAAACTTGGTTGATCTTCAAGACGCCAAGCGGCTCCGCGCCGTTAGAACGGAAAAGGATAAGTGACTTCGACTTCCGTTTCCTTACAAAGTTGGCCCCCTCAATCGAGCAAGCGAGAGCTGAACAGTTTGGCGCGAATTCTGATCGTCGAGGACGAGGCTCTGATCGCAGAGCTGTTGGCGATGTACATCGAGGAGATGGGGCACGAGTCCGTTGGGACTGCGGCGACCGTCGAGCAGGCTCTCTTGCTCTTGAACCGCGAACATCCGGCGTGCGCCATTCTCGACTGCTCGCTTGGACGTCAGGAAAGCACGCCAATTGCAGAAGCGCTTGCTAAAGCGGGAATTCCCTTCGCGTTCGCCACGGGACGCGGGCACGACGCCTTGCCGGAAGGCTTCAAGCAACGTCCTATGATCGCGAAGCCCTACATTTTCGAGGACGTGCAGCGCGTATTGGCGACTATGATTTCATAGCGGGAATAAGAGCGTGGCGCGCGTTCCCTGCGCCACCGTCGCAAACTTCAGTTCTCCGCCGAGGTTCTTCGCCATCGAAGCGATGACCTTTGATCCCAAGCCCGTTCCGCCTGTCGGTGCCTGCGCAATCAGGCCGACGCCATCGTCTTCAACTGACAGCAAACCCTGACCGACTTCCACCGTAAGTATGATGCGGATCTCGCCACCGCGATTATCGGGGTACGCATATTTGTAGGCATTCGTCACGAGCTCGGTCGTTAGAATCCCGAGCGACACGGCTTTGTCTGTCGGAAGAAGCACTTTCATGCAGCTGAGCCGGATGGGATGGTTTCGGCCCTCATCCGTCATGGCGGCCGTGAGATCTTCCACCAGTCCGTCCAGGTAATCGCTGACGTCGACGCTGCGGACATCGGGCGACGTATAGAGCCGGCGATGGACGCTTGCTACGGCAATGATCCTCGCCTGCACTCGGGCGAGGAGATCGCGTGCCGAAGCATCGCGGATCGAATTGCGCTGAAGTCCGACGAGGCCCGCCACGATCGCGAGCGAATTGGCGACGCGGTGATTGACCTCTTTGAGCAACAGCTCCGCGCGGTCCCGCGCCAAGCGGACCTCATTATCGGCCGCTTCCTTTTCGCGGCGAAGTCTTTCTTGATCCAGCGCCGTCGCGATGGCTTTTGCGAGCAGTTCGCGGAAATGGCCCTGCACGTCCTTCCAGACGTAATCCACGGCGCCGGACTTCAATGCCGTGACGGCAATGTGGCTGTCTTCCGAACCCGTCACGTAGACGACCGGTGGCGCATTCGGAAGCGCGCGGATACTTCTCAGAATTTCGAGGCCCGTGTGCCCGGGCATGTGGTGATCCAGCGCGACAATATCGAAGCGCGTGTCCGTCAGCAGCTCCAAGCCTTCGGCGCCAGAAAGAGCGATGACGACTTCGAAACCACGCGTCTCCAGCGTCTTTTGAATGAGCCGCGAGATGCCGGGATCGTCATCAATATACAGGACCTTGGAGCGTGACATCGTCACTGGGTTTCCGGAACCTGTATCACCGAGAAGAACAGCCCGAGCTGGCGAATGGCGTGGGAGAAGTTGTCGTAATCAACGGGCTTGGTGATGTAGACGTTCGCCCCAAGGTCATAGCAGCGTTTGATTTCGCGCTCGTCATCGGTCGTCGTCAGTACGACCACCGGGATGCGGCGGGTATGCTCATTCGCCTTGATCTTTTCCAAGATGCTCACGCCCGTCATGTCCGGCAAATTGAGGTCCAGGAGCGCCAGGAGATGCCTTTTAGCGCTGACTTCGCCGCTACCATCGGGTCCGAACAGGTAGGCCAAGGCATCCGTCCCCGTAGTAAAGGGAAGAATTTCGTTGTTGACGCCCGCGCGGCGGATATTCCGCTCGATGAGGCGTGCGTGCCCGGCGTCATCTTCGATCATCACGATCCGTACTGGATTCCCACTCACGCGATCATTCCCCTCGAATATTCAACTTGGTCGGCAGCGTCACACGAAACTTGGTGCCTCGCCCCAGTTCCGATGTCATGGTTATTTCACCGCCGAGCCTTCTGACCAGGGCGCGGACATGCGCAAGACCGATGCCCTCCCCCTGCTGATCCTGCGGCCCGGCCCGGCGGAACAGGTCGAAAACCCTATCGCGGTCATCGGCGGCGATCCCACGTCCATTGTCTTCGACGTCGATTTCAACCATCCCCCAGCGGCTCGATGCCTGCCGGATCGTAATCACCGGCGGACGATCTTTGGCGCGGTATTTCAGGGCATTATCCACGAGGTTTCCAAAGATTTGCTCAAGAGCCAGCCGATCACCCTCAATGGTGGCAAGGGGCTTCAGGATGCGAATTTCTCCCTCAGCCGAGGAAACACGGTGCTGCACGGCGCCCGCTATGGAATCGAAGAAATCACCGAGGTTTATGCTTTCCGGAGCGAGCACCCGCTGCCCTTCACGGGAAAGCTTCAATATAGCTTTTATGAGGCCATCCATTTTCTGCGTCGAGGTGCGGATGAAGCCGATGGATTCCGGCAGATCGGTTGTAACGGCGGCTTTCGCGGCTTCGGCATTCGCGAGCGCGTTGATCTCGGGGTTGTTCGTCAAAGCCCGCAACGTTTCCAGGCTTGCCTCCAGCTCGCTCGTATAACCCATAACGTTAACGAGCGGCGCGCGCAGGTCGTGGCTTACGATATAGGCAAACCGTTGAATCTCTTCGTTTGCGCGTTGCAGGTCCGCAGTCCGTTCCTTGACGCGATTTTCCAGCCCCGTGTTGAGTTCCCGCAATTCATTCCGGGCCAAGACAAGTTGGCGCGTGTATTTGACGATGGTTGCAATGCCGCCCAGAGCTGCAAGCAGAATGAAAGCACCTGCTAAAAGCGAGAACTGACGAGCTGCGGCCGCGTCGACGCGCTGTCCTTCCACACCTTCACTCAGTTTCTTGTCGACGCGCTCAAACATATCTCCGATCGAAGTGCGGATCTGGTCCATCAAGTCCTTCCCTCGGTCGCTCTTGACGATATCGAGGGCTTCGGACGCCTTTCCGGCTTTGTACGTCTGGATGGTTTCCGCTAACTCCGAGAGCTTTTGAGCGATCTCCTTTTTTATCTGCTCAATTCTCGGACCGTCCTGTGGACCGTCCTCGAATGCCGCCCCAACCTCTGCAAGCCGCTTCTCCAAATTTGAAACGGCCATTTCGTAGGGCTCGAGGTAGCGAGGCTCACCCGTCAACAGATAGCCCCTCTGGCCCGTTTCCGCGTCCTGGACTGTCGAGAGAAGCCGCACGAGCGTCGTCCGCTGGGCGCGGGCTTTCAAGACGTTTTCCGTGGTCGACTGGGTTCGCTGGACAAGCCAGAACGAAGTGATCATCAAAAGGATGAGTGCCGCGAAAGCTGCGGCGCCGAAAACATACGTTGTTCGAAGAAGTCGCTGAGTATCGGGGGGCATTAAGCTCTTAGGCGATTATTCACGGGATGGCCTTATTACCAACTGCCCCTCCTGGTGACTAGCCGTCACGACCGCCCGAAATGGACAATATATTAAACTACCGCAGCTAGAGCGGACGTACTATTCCGCGTTGATCTCATTTTTCGGAACCAAAGGCTCAGCCGCGAATTGAATAGTATCGGCTTGGTTCGTCCTGGCCAGGAAGAGGCGTTTTTATCCGTTAATTTCGCCTAAGCCCTGAGCGCCTGAGGCTCGGCCGTGACGGCCGTAAATTTTACCCCTTTGGAACATCGCAGTGAGTTTGAGTAAGTTGAGTAACCGGCGCACAGTTCGCCAGCCATTGGAGTCCGCGGGTCCCGATCAACATCAGCGGCACTGGGTCGAGATCTTCACCGCTCGCGTGACCGAGCGACTGAAAGAGATCCTGCAGGAAGACATGGATTGGATGACGTCACGGCCTATTCTCGATCGGCTCAACCGTTTGCACGACATAGAAGAGGCGCGTGCTCCGAAACCTGATCGTCCCGACACCATTCCTTCGAACGGCAGTCCAGAAACCCGCAAATAATCGACTGCGTTTCGCCGATCGTCAGATCAGCTCGTGAACGCTGAACTGCTCACCGTCATCCGTCCAGACGCGATTGGCTTTCCAGCCCGCCTTTTCGGCGAGTTCGCGAAACTCCGCGAGTGTGTACTTATAAGAGTTCTCGGTGTGAATGCTTTCGCCCATATTAAAGTGAAAGCTCCGCCCGGCGGCCGTGGCGTCTTGCATGCAATCGCTGACTAGATGCATTTCAATCCGACCCACGCGCGGATTATAAATCGCCTTGTGATGAAATGCTGTCAGGTCGAATGTGCCAGCGAGTTCGCGATTAATTCGAGCGAGCAAGTTCAAATTGAAGGCGGCTGTGACACCCGACGCATCGTTATAGGCGCGAACAAGAACGCGCGGGTCTTTCTTCAGATCAACGCCGATAATGAGCCGACCTTGCTTTCCCAACACCTTCCTGAAATTCGAAAGAAGAGTGATTGCTTCGTTCGGCGCAAGGTTGCCGATTGTCGAACCGGGGAAAAACCCGGTCTTGCGTGAATCGCGAAACCCATTTGGAAGCTTCGTTAGACTAGAGAAATCCGCGACGAGTGGTCTAATCTCAAGCTCCGGGTAACGCTCTCCCAAGCGCGCCGTTGCGTCGGCCAAGGCTGCTTCAGAGACGTCCAAGGGGACGTACGTAATGCGATCGGCGATATGGTCTAGAAGTATCTCGGTCTTCAGGCTCGAGCCCGATCCGAATTCTAGGAGAACATCGCCGCTTGAAAAGCCGTCAACGATCTCTGCGGCACATCCATTGAGAATTCCGATCTCGGTCCGCGTCGGATAATACTCGGCAAGACGAGTGATTTCCTCAAACAGGTTGCTTCCGCGTGCATCGTAGAAAAAGCGGCACGGCAGTGTTTTCTGCACACGCGACAATCCGTGAATGACGCTCAGCGAGAAATCATCGGTGATGGTCGTTACGCATGCCGGCAACCTTTCGAGCGTTGGAACATGACGCATTACTTGACCTCCGCCGCAAGGCGCAAGCCGAGGAATTGCCAGCGCTGATGGGGATAGAAGAAATTTCGATAAGTCGCGCGGGAATGTCCGGGCGGCGTGGCGCAGGAGGAGCCGCGCAGCACATGCTGACCGACCATGAACTTCCCGTTGTACTCGCCGATTGCGCCTGCGGGCGGTCTGTAGCCGGGATAGGGGAGATAGGCGCTCGCAGTCCATTGCCAGACTTGGCCGAAAAGCTGCTTCGGCGCTTTTGAGTTCGACGTCTCGCTTCGCTGCGGCCGCAGCACACCGGATGATTTCGCCGCTTCCTCATTATGAGAGAGAGCCGCCACTTCCCATTCGAATTCTGTTGGCAAACGCTTGCCCGCCCATCGCGCGAAAGCGTCGGCCTCATAATAAGAGACGTGGGTCACAGGTTCTGCAGGCGCGACCGGCAGCAGCCCTTGAAGAGACATTTGCGACCAGCCGTCGGCCGTCTCCTCCCAATAAAGCGGGGATTCCCACTCTTCGCGATTAACGGCCGCCCAGCCATCCGAGAGCCAAAGCGCCGGCGTCGCGTAACCGCCATCATTCATGAATGCGAGCCATTCAGCGTTCGTCACGAGTCTGTTCGCGAGCTTGAACGGCTGAACTAGAGCTTCATGCGACGGGAGTTCGTTGTCCCACCAATAACCGTCGCCCGCATGACCTATTCTAACAATGCCACCCGGAAATTCCGTCCACGTGAGTGGCTCGGGTTTGGCGAGATCGAGGGCAAATGGTTTCGCCTGATAGGCCGGGCGCAAGGGATTTGATGCAAAGAGCGCGAGAACATCCGTCAGCAATAGCTCTTGGTGCTGCTGCTCGTGATTGATTCCGACTTCAATAAGCCGCGCTACTTCGTCGTGCTTAATGCCATCGCTCGCGAGAAGGCGGCGAAGGCTGTCATCCACGTGTGTACGATATGCGAAAACACGCTCGGACGACGGCCGCGTCAGCAGACCTCTTTTGGGTCGCGGATGACGAGGCCCGAGCGCTTCGTAATATGAATTGAAGCAATAGTTGAAAGCCTCATCGAAAACCTGATAGCCGGCGAGATGAGGCCTTAAAACGAAGTTTTCGAAAAACCAAGTTACGTGCGCGAGGTGCCACTTGGTAGGACTCGCATCGTCGGACGCCTGAACCACCATGTCTTCGGCGGAGAGCGGCTCCGCTAAATCAAGAGAATGGCGTCGTGTCTCAAACAGGCGAGCCGCAAGCGCGTCGCGACTGTTTGAAGTCGCCTCTTCTCCAAATGAGAATGAGGCGTTTTGGTTTTGGGGAGCCTTCTCGGCCGCAGGATGTTCCAAACGAACTTCTCTGGATTTTAGCCCGCGCCGCCGCGCAGATCACTGGCACCAAACCCTCAAACGCCAGTCTATCCAGCATGGTTCCCTCGCCGACCGCAATAGCGAATGGAAATGAGGCATCACCCGCTTACCCCTTTGCCGCACCCTTACTTTTATGTTTCGTCTCGGCTTTTTCGTGCTTTTCGCCGTATTTCATGCCCTCAAGCTTGATGCCGTCCGGATCCAGAAAGAAAACTGCATAGTAATCGTCATAATACTCAGCAGCAGGATCAACGATCTTTATGTCGTGTTTTTTCAGGTAGTCTTGCAGTTCATCGACATCCTTCCGATTGCGCAGCTGAAATGCGTAATGATGGAGACCTACGTCGCCAGTCTGATGTTTATGCTTTCGCCCATCTTCATCAGCCTGGCCAATCCAATACCGGGTCTTGCCGTTGGTCCATCCGATCGAGTCTTCGTACTCGTCCAAGACCTCGAAACCGAGAAAATCAAAAAGACCGCTGTAAAAGGCCTTCGATTTTGGAAAATCGCTCACGCGGACCGATATGTGGTCGATGCCGGTGACACGCGACATGGCTTGCTCTCCGATTGAAAATTAAGCTCGGTGCAAAAACCGCCAATCGCTAACTGCGTTCCTTCCGCCCTCGGCCGGGGCGGTAAAAACGCTCAGCTCAATTGTAATTTTATCCGTTCAGGGCCCATACGTGAGCTGCGGACCCACATCAGGCGTCGCGCACCGATAGATTGCGTCGAGTTCGCACGCCATATGATCAAAAGTGCGCTGCGGACGGATATTGCGACGGAGTCTGCGGAGTTCAGCGGGAGAGGCGAGCAGGCTTTCGATTCGGCTCGCCAATTCGATCGCGTTTCGGGCTGAGAACAGCAACCCGTCGACGTTATCCCGAACGCGCTCCGCAATGCCGCCGAGGCGACTACCTATGATCGGAAGCCCGGCGGCCATGGCCTCATAAACCGCGAGGGGTCCCGTTTCGAGCCAGACCGATGGCACCAGGCAGGCATCGTGCGCGACAAGTTCTTCGAGCATTCTTTCCGCAACCACGACTCTGGGCGGCAGCAGTCGCTTGTCGCCCTCGAACGGCCCGAGGAGGCGCGCGCCGTAATCGGAGTTCCACCCGGAACCGAACAGCGAAATCGTCAACGGTGCACGCCGGTCAATTCTTTTCAGCGCTTCGAGGATCGTTTCGATGCCTTTAACGTCGCTACAGCGGCCTGCGAACACCAACCGCAGCGGTCGCGTCTCATTGAACATCTCTGGCAAATGGGCATCGAATGCTACGGGATTTTGCGAGACACCCATCTCGACGAATGCGATCTTTTCCTCGGGCACGCCGTTTTGACGAAGCACGTCGGCGATCCACCGAGATTGGATATGGAAGACATCGATCAGCTCGATCGCGGCATGAAAAGCGGTGATGAACGTTTTGGTCATCCTGCGCGATGAAAGAATTCGGCCGATCACGCCTTCGCGGCGTTCGGTACCATCGGTCAGATCAATTCGTGCGAGAAGCTGTGCCAGTTTCACCGGCATTCCGCGGTTGGCCAATCGGCAGCGGGTGCAGCGGGTGATTTCAAGACGGCCGTCGCATGGCGATACGCCATTTTCGAGCAAGCCGGTCTGAGGGCATGAAATACCGCCGGTGTGGTAAGTGACGATTGTCCGCGCGCCTACAGCCTTCACTGCTTCAAGGTGCAACATTCCCGCCGTCAGCCCGAGTGTATGAAAGTGCGCAACAGCTGGCTTCAGCTCTTCGAAAAGGTTGCAAACGCTGGGCGCGGCATCCGGGCGGCGTGCGTAATAAGCCTTTCGGGTGATCCCGAGCACGGGAGGCAGCACACGTATTTCGAGCTCACCATGCGCAGGCTCAGCTAGTGGACGATCAATATCTCCGGCGTTCTGATTGAGGACGATGATCGGCCGCCAACCGAGATCGGCCTGTCGCCTCGCCAAGGCGCGCACGAATGTGTTGGAACCACCTCCACCCGTGACACTCGAAGCGCCGACGAAATGGAGGCAAATCGGACGGCCCACTGCTGATGGCCGTTCGACGCCGATCATATTCATGTGGCGCTAGATGGAGATTTGCGGAGCGAGTTTCTGGGATAGTTGTGTCGATGCGATGAGCGGGCGAGACTGGCGCGAGCGGAGGCTTCTCACCGTCCCATATATTCGCCGTTGATCACGCGTCATCAATGCAGGAAGGCGTAAGGCCGCGAGCAGCGAGAGGAAAGACTCGCGGTTCAATCGACAGAGAAAACCGTGCTTGATTATACGGGCGCATCCGATAGCCGCCGCACGCGCCGGAAATTTGAAGGCTTCGATCATTTTCGTATATTGTCCGTGAACCGCAAAGCCTCCTTCGAAATTTGCCAAGAGGCGCTTAGCGTATGCAGCCGTCAGCCGCTTCGATGCGATATCGTGCTTGAACCGCAGTCTCTCGCTGAAAATGAGCTTGTATCCAGCGCCCAATAGGCAGGCTGAGATCTCGAGATCTTCGCCAGAAAGAAGCTCCGCGCCTTTTCGCCCACTGAGCGCCGGAAATCCAGGCAATGTGTAGAGAAATTCGATGACGTCTCGCCGGATGACGAGGCCTGCACCCCAAAGCGCGTTGACCCTTGTCTCCGTTTCCGGCTCATCGGGCAGATGCGCAATTTTCGATAATGGAACTCCGACTGCGAAGCCCCAGGAGAATGTGTAAAACCATGGCGGCAAAATTTCCGGGTTTGCCGGTGTCGAGCAGCCGCCTGCGGCGCCGACATCGGGATCGCGCATGATCCTCATGGCGTGCATCAAATAATCTTCGGCGATCCAGTTATCGTCGTCACAGAAGACCACGATGCCGAACGATGCGGCTCGCACTCCAGCGCGGCGCGCATATGCGAGTCCGGCTTGCGGCTCGTCAATGGTTGAGAAGGTGAACCGATTATTATCGCAGGCGCTCCACGCTGACTTGGCGCGGTCCGCGGTAGCGTCGGTAGAATTGTTATCGACGAGAATGATCTCGACGGGGAAGTCCGCGTGACATCGAGCGAGCGCCTCAATAGTCGGACGAATGCGTTCCGCGCTATTGTGAGCGCAGATGACGACGGTGATACCGTTCATATCAGCGGACCGGCAGCCGGACACCATATTCGTCGGCGGTGCCCCATTCCGCGGGCCAATCGAGATGGCCAATGGCTGATGTGGGCGGAAGCATGCGATGAGCGTCATCTTCACCGAGTGTGAAGTTCAGGACGTCAATTCTGGCATCGTAGTCTTCATGCCAATCACCCAACCAAACCGATAGTGAATATCTACCGGGACGGATCGGCAATCGACGCGCCTCACATCTCAGTACGCCGTGGGTCGCGCCCTTGACTGGATTGCGGCTCGGGTGAAACCGGCTATTTGATCCCCATACCGACTCGCCCGTATCTGCTCGCAGCACAACGCCGCCGATAGCCATTTGCAATGGCTTCGGCGAAGCAAAGTAGATGTCGACGATCAGGTCGCGCTCAGAAAGTGCTTCGCTATTCACGTCGATCGCAGTGATTGCGGGCTTACCTGGATTTGCCGCGAAAGAAATTGAATGCGCGGCGTCACTCGAACCGACGTATTGCTTGATGACGGCGTTGACTGAATCATCGCGTGCAACGCAGCCTCCGACGAGGAGGAGGCTCCGGTTGCAAAGAGCTTTGACGGCAGCAAAATTGTGACTCACGAAAAGGACTGTGCGCCCGTGCCCGGCAACATCCTTCATTTTGCCGAGACATTTTTTCTGAAATTCCGCGTCACCCACGGCCAGGACTTCATCAACGACGAGAATTTCCGATTCCAAGTGTGCCGCGACAGCGAAGGCCAAGCGAACATACATTCCGCTCGAGTAGCGCTTTACAGGCGTATCGAGGAATTTCTCGACCTCTGCGAATGCGACGATTTCATCGAACTTCCGGGCGATCTCGGCGCGCTTCATCCCGAGGATGGCGCCGTTGAGGTAGATGTTTTCGCGTCCCGTCAGCTCTGGATGAAAGCCCGTGCCGACTTCAAGCAGGCTCGCGAGGCGACCTCTGATTTCGACACGCCCGCTGGTCGGCTCGGTGATGCGCGACAAGACTTTGAGAAGCGTTGATTTGCCCGCGCCGTTGCGGCCGACGACACCGACGACATCGCCGCGCTTGAGTTCGAAGGAGATATCCTTCAGCGCCCAGAACTCTTCTATTTCGTCACCTTGGATGAGTTGCCGGCCACGCGCAACGTCCAACGCGCCGTGGAAAAATCGCGTTGCCGAGCGCATCAGCACGTCGCGCAAAGCGGTGTAGCGTTCGCGCTCGGTCCGATGCCCGATGACGTAGCGCTTGCTGAGGTGATCGGCACGAATGACTATGTCCGTCATCTTCTGGTGCGAAGTGCTTTACACCAGATCCGCGAACGCCCGCTCGGCGCCGCGAAAATATCTGAGGCCGTACCACATCATGAACGCCGCGACGCCGATGCTCGCGAGAAAGCCCGGCATATAGAGCTGACTCTCGCCGCCAAGAAGGCTCCAACGAAATCCGTCGATAACGCCGACGACCGGGTTCAAACTATACCAGAACCGCAGTTCCAGAGGGATGATCTCGCTCGAAAAGCCAACGGGGGAAACGTAAAGGCCGAATTGGATCACGAAGGGAATGACATACCGGACGTCGCGATATTTGACATTGAGTGCGGTGATATAGAGCGCGGGCCCCAGACTAGCGACGACGGCGAATGCGATGAATATGGGAAGGAACACAACGTGCCAGCTCGGTTGATAGCCATACCAAGCCATCAAGCCAAAGAGAATTGCGAGATTGATCATGAAATCGACGAGCGCAACGACTCCGGCAGAAGCGGGCAGGATCAAACGCGGGAAATAGACTTTGCCGATCAAGCTCGAATTATTGATGAGACTGCTTGATGCTTCGCTGAGGATGCTCGAGAATAGAAACCAGGGGAGCATGCCAGCGAAAACCAAGATCGGGTATGGCACATCTCCATCGCTTGGCAGCTTCGCGAGTTTTCCGAATACCACAGTGAAGATGACCATGGTCAGCAGCGGCCGTACGATTGCCCAGGCCACACCGATGACCGTCTGCTTGTAACGCACCGCAACGTCCCGCCACGCAAGGATGGCGAACAGTTCGCGGTAATGCCAGAGATCGGACCAGTAATTCCGCTCGCTGCGCGAGGCTTCGAGAACGTGCAGACGCATTTGCTCAGATTGAGAAATCGAGTGATCCCTCCGCTCTTCTATCGCGATGAATATGTTCGTCGATGATCTCGCGGAACCGCTATCGCCGGTAATACGGGCGAAGCGGATGCGCCGAGATATGCTTGAAAGAAATCTTCCGAACTACGGGTGAAACCTGTTCACCCGATCTCAGATTTAGGGCCTCGTTACGGTGCCCGGAGCGAACATTGTTCGTTCGCCGATAAGTTCATTTCGCAGATAACAAGCGTCACCGTCAACCTTATTTGCCCCGATTACCAGACATCTGTGGACATTGGGCCACGCGCGATACTGGCTTGCATCTCCTTGGCTTCCAGTGCCCCGCCCGCCGGCAAAACGATGCTCACTCACGAGAACAAACGCAACGAAAAGAGCCATCTAATTTAATTATCCGCCGTGTACTGACATTTAGAAACAAACCGTCAACCTTGCCGAGCAAATCCTCTGCGGTTGCCGGTGACCCGGCGTATTGCTTTCGATAGCACATTCAATTTTTCGCTAATTAACAGCCGAATAGATTATTTTTTATATCGGGAAATCACAACGTGGCGGCCGATGGTCATAACGACGATGGCAGCGGTACAGTCCGGCGTCTTCGTAAACTCCGCTTTACACGACCATCGCGGTTGGACGAGTCCAACCAGCGAGACTTTCCTGTCTTTCTAGCCTCTGCGCCTGATGAAAATCTTTCTTTCCCGCCTGAACCTTCGCTCGCCGAAGAAATTGCCGAGACATTCGCAGAAAGGTGGCGAGCGTGGAGAAATTGGCTGGTTCAAAATATCTCGGACCTCTCCATTCGCTGCCCCACCGAGAAGGAAACGCAGCTCATAGCGCGAATTGCGCTTGTGCTTTTGTTCGTTCCTCTTGCGATTGCGCTCTCGCCAAATGGCGTGCGTCGAACTTCAAAAACTCACCCGTCCCAATTTGTTTTAGAAGATCGCCTGAGTTTTGGTGATGGTTTGCGGCAGCGGTTGGCGTCGGGGGCTGTCGCCCTCAGTTTGGAAAAAGTAGAAAATATTGCGGAATTGAAGGCCGATGCTGCGGTCCCCGTCGCCGAGGATTCGGCGACACTAACTTTTTCATCGCCGGTAGCTCGGACGGCCGTCATTCCATTACCGGCGCTCGTCATGGACGAAAGACAATGGAGTCTGCCGTTCAACAGTCAGAATTATGCGGTCACCGATTTGCCGACGAGCCCGCAAGCGTCATTCAAGACGAAGGTCGATGCGTCGAGCTTTCCGGAAGAGATAGAGAGCATTGCTGCGCAGAACGATGTTCCGGTTGTCGCTCCTCTCGTGCAAGCGAAGCGTCTGGCTGAACGGCGCAAAAGAGTTCTCGCCTATTCTCGTCGTATTCCGAGGGTCAATCGCATGCCGCCCGCCATCGTCGAGACGGTCGTTGTCGAGCAGCAGGAGCCAGTTTTTCCGCCACTTCTCTTTTTCCTAGGCGGTCCCGCGGAGCCAGAGCCGCCGCCTCCGCCACAAAAGCTACCGCCGAAAAATCAATCTTGGATTTCGAATACGCTTCAGGACATTTTCAAGGATTAACGCTGACGCTTTCACGCACGATGGGCGCAACTTGCGTTCCCAAAAGTTCTATCGACTTCAGCATTGCCTGATGATCCGTCGACGCGGAGCTCATCTGAAATGTGAAACGCGAAACACCGCCCAGGTCGTCGCTCGCTTCGTGCAATTTGCGAGCGACCGTTTCGGGATCGCCAATTAGAAACGCGCCACCCGGACCGCATTGGGCTTCAAACTGAGCGCGCGTGACGGGTGGCCATCCTCGTTCGCGGCCAATCTCAGTGAACATGTCAGACCATCCAGGGAAAAATGCGTCCCTTGCTTCGGCCGAACTTTTCGCGACAAAACCAAGTGCATGAACCCCCACTCTTTGGTTTTCCGGTGGATGCCCGGCGCGGCGCCACGCTTCGCGATAGAGATCGACGAGGGGCCGAAAGCGCCGGAACTCGCCTCCGATGATCGCGACCATCAAAGGCAATCCCAGAAGGCCGGCACGAGCGAATGACTGCCTCGTGCCGCCCACACCCAACCAAATCGGAAGCTCGGCTTGGTATGGGCGCGGATAAATGCCTTGACCGGAAAGCTCGGGACGAAACTTTCCCGACCAATGGACTTTATCGTTCGCGCGGATTTCGAGCAGCAGCTGAAGTTTCTCGGCGAATAGCGCGTCATAGTCTTCGAAGCGCAGTCCGAATAATGGATAGGCTTCGCCGAATGAACCGCGGCCGACAACGATTTCGGCCCGGCCCTTTGAAATCAGATCGAGCGTCGCGAACTCTTGAAAAACACGCACGGGGTCGGCCGCGCTTAGAACGGTGACTGCGCTCGTCAACCGGATCGACTTGGTTCGTGCTGCGGCGGCTGCGAGAATGATGGCAGGTGCGGAGTCGAGAAATTCGGGCCGATGATGCTCACCGATGCCGAATACGTCGAGGCCGCATCGGTCGGCCGTCTCGATTTCTTCGATCAGATTGGCTATCCGGCCGGCGGGCGAAAGGGTGTCGGCCGACGTGCCGGACATGATCGCTGCAAAACTATCGATTCCGATTTCCAATAAAGTGCCTCCAACCTAGCGCTCACGCAGTTAGGTTTTCGTCTGGGCGGGGCGATCGCGCAACCAACAATTAGCGAGAAAAAATTACGTCGAGTTGCGCTTCGAACATCTCACCGATATCGACGGGATTGGCCTTGTCCAAAAATTTATTGAGCACGATGCCCGCCCAAATCGGCGCCAGAAGAAAATGCGGATTTTTTGCGAGGTAATCGCTCTCCAGCTCACCTGACTTTCTCGCCGAGACCGCGAGACGCTTGACCTTCTGCGCAAGCGGATCGATCACGTCGCGGCGATAGATCTCGACAAGAGCCGGGAACCGTGCACCTTCTGCGATGACGACGCGGGCGATATCTGCGCGGCTCTTCTTGTCGATGTTTCGAATAGACACCAAGAGCGTTCGCCGCAGGAACGCTTCGACGGTCTCACTGGGCCCTCTTTTCGACTCTTCTACATCAATGTGAGCGTGGACGATCTCCTGCTGCACCACTGCGGAGAACAGCGCTTCTTTGGCTTCGAAATAGCGGTAGATCAGTCCCTTTGCGACGCCTGCGCGCTTCGACACGCTTTCTATGGTGGCGTCGGCGAAACCTTTCTCGAGAAATTCCGCGAGTGCCGCATCGACGATCGTTTGCCGCGTCTGAGCCGTTTTCTCCGGACTCGCGCCACGGCGGCGAACCACTTCTCGACGGCGCGTTGCCTGACGAGGCTCCTGAACGGTCTTTTGCATATGCCCTCATTTTCCTACCCGATCGGGGCGTTCTCAGTTGAGGTCTTCCGTTTGCGACTAGGACCCATGCGTTTGTGGGACGGTCCGTACTGCCGCATGATCTTGACAAAAGTGACTGGCAAGTCATTTATGATGCCTAGGGGCAATATTCAAGTTCTAACTGCGAACACGGGCCTGCCCCTCAGTTCAGGAAGCGCGATGGGCCTGCCCACGACACAACAATGGCTGTTCTCCCTTAAGACGTTCACGGCTGCTTCGCTGGCGCTGTTAATCAGTCTTTGGGTACCGCTGACAAACCCATACTGGGCGTTAGCCACGGTTTATATTGCTTCCAACCCGTTGTCGGGCGCGACGCGATCGAAGGCTGTCTTCCGCGTGTTCGGAACGCTGATCGGCGCTGTTGCCGCCGTCGTCATGGTTCCCAATCTTGCAAACGCGCCCGTTCTGCTCGTGCTTGCCATGGCAGGCTGGACGTCGATCTGTCTCTATATATCGCTGCTCGACCGCAGTCCGAGAAGCTACGTGTTCATGCTCGCGGGCTATACCGCAGCTCTGATCGGATTTCCGACGGTCAACGTCCCGGACACGATTTTTGACGTTGCGCTGGCACGAACAGAGGAGATCACCCTTGGCATCGTCTGCGCCGCTGTGGTCTCGAGCATCGTGTTTCCGCGACCCGTCGTTAAGGCGGTAACGCAAAGACTTGAGGCGTGGCTAAAAAATTCTGACGCCAGCGCGCGCGACGCGCTCGAAGCAAAATCTGGTCCGGAAGCCGACGCGCACCGTCTGCGTCTCGCCGCCGGTACGGGCGAGATTGAAAACCTCGCAAGCCATCTCGCCTATGATGCCGGTGGCCATCCGGAACTGCCGCGGCTCGTTCGGGAGATCCAGCCGCGAATGCTTCTGCTTCTTCCTATTCTATCGTCGATTTCTGACGGGCTACGCGAGCTTGCTTCGCTGGGTGGTCCGTCGGGCCCGGTGCGTGCACTCGTAGAACGCCTCGATCGATGGCTGACGCCGGAGCGTCCAGGCGATGCGCAGCAGTTCGACAATTTGCGAAAAGATATCGACCGACGCATCGACACACCCAGTGTCCATCGGACGTGGCATGATCTGCTTGAGCTCACCCTACTCATGCGGCTGCGCGATCTCACCGCAATCCGAGGCGATTGTCTCCATGTGATGACCGCTATGGCGGGAAATGCGACGCCTCGCCCGAATGACTTCGCGTATCAGATCGAGGGGACAGCCATTCGCACGCGCCATTCCGATCGCGGGCAGGCGGCCGTGTCCGCGCTGGTCAGCTTTTCGACGGTTATCGTCTGCTGCACCTTCTGGATTCTACTTGCGTGGCCGGAAGGCGGTACGGCAGCGATGATGGCCGCCGTCGCCGGAAGCCTTTTCGCAGCCCAGGACAATCCAGTGCCTTCCATCATGGCTTTCGCCAAGTGGGCGGTGGCTGCTTCCATTCTATCCGGAATTTATGTCTTCGGCGTTTTTCCGCACGTCCACAACTTCGAAACGCTCATGCTGGTGTTTGCGCCTGCGCTCCTGACTATCGGTCTGCTCTTGTCAAAGCCCGAGACGCTCTTGATCGGCCTTTCTCTGGGCGTCAACGGTCTCGCCACGATTGGTATCCAGGCGCACTTCAGCGTAGACACCGCCGCGTTTCTCAACGGGAGCATCGCGACTACGTTTGGGGTGTGTATTGCTGCTGTCATGGCATCTTTGCTACGCCCCGTCGGCGCGGAGTGGAGCATTCGCCGCCTTGCCAACGCGAACAGAGCAACGCTTGCCGAGATAGCGAAAGCAGAAGATTCGTCTCAGGACGCGCGGTTAACAGGCGTCATGCTCGACCGCCTGATCCTCCTCGCTCCACGCGCTAAAGCGGCCGGTCACAGGATCCCCGAAGCGATCGGAGAGCTGCGGCAGGGGTTCAATATTATCGATCTTCGACGCGCGCGTCCGGGTCTCTCGACGTATTCGAGGCGGCGCGTCGATGCGGTTCTCATGGCTTTGAAGCAACATTACAACGGAAGCTCTACAGCAGAGGCGCCGACTTCGGTGCTCGACAGGATCAATCGCGCCATCGTCGCGGTGCGTGACGAGGATGGCTCGTCGAGCCGCAAGGCGTTGCTTGGGCTTGTCGGCCTGAGGCGCAGCCTCTTCCCGGGAGAACCGTCGCCGCCATATCTCCCGCCTGCGCCCGAAATGCTCGAGGCAGCCGAATGAATCCAGAACTCAACATCTTCGGCGTCTTCGTGCCGTCGATCCTCGTCTGCGCGGTCATGTCCTTTTTCGCGATGGCCGTGATCGCGCGCGGGCTGCGATATCTCGGCGTCTATCGTTTTGTGTGGCACCAGTCGTTGTTCAATCTCTGCGTTTTTGTTTGCCTGCTTGGTGCAAGCGTCATGTATTTCTCGAAGGTTCACTGATGATTTCCCTATTATCGAAACTCGGCCGCTTTGCTGTCACCATTGTTGCACTCGGATTTGCGATCGCCGTCGGTTGGCGGCTCTGGGTTCATTACGAAGTGGAGCCCTGGACGCGCGATGGGCGCGTGCGCGCAGACATCATCGAGATTGCGCCGGACGTTTCCGGTCTCGTCACCGAGGTTCTCGTGCGGGACAATCAGCTCGTTCACAAAGGCGATGTTCTCTTTCGCATCGACCGCGATCGCTTCCTGCTGGCGCTCCGGCAGGCGGAGGCCAATGTCGAGGGGCAGAAAGCTACGCTTGAGGCTGCCCAGAAGGATCTCGTGCGCTACCGCACGATGAGCAGCATCGCGGTCAGCCAGCAGAAGGTTGAGCAGGTGACAGCGACGGAAGCCAAGGCCCAAGCGGATTTACATCAGGCCGAGGCAGATCGCGATGTTGCGAAGCTCAATCTTGAGCGGTCCGACGTCCGCGCTTCGGTCAACGGTCCGATCACGAACTTCGATTTGAAGCCGGGCAACTATGTGACCTCAGGCAAGGGCGTTGCGGCGCTCATCGATCAGGATTCGTATCACGTCGATGGATATTTCGAGGAAACGAAGTTGCCGTTGATCCATGTCGGCGACCGAGCGACGGTTCACATGATGGGTGAAGATCGGGCGATCATAGGCCACGTGGAGAGCATCGCCGGCGGCATCGAGGATCGCGACAGAAGCAATGGCAGCAATCTGCTTGCCGACGTCAATCCAACGTTCAGCTGGGTGCGCCTCGCTCAACGCATTCCTGTGCGCATCGCATTGGATGATGTTCCGGACGGCCTGCGTCTCGTTGCGGGCCGGACGTCGACCGTGGTTATCAACCCCTAACCGATTGACCGAAAAAGCATTGCATGACGGCTGCGCATAATCGCGAGACGGCCCGTGTGCTCGCGTCGTCATTCTGCCGCCTCCCCGGCCCATATATCGTGAGAAGCCGACCGGCTGAGATCGATGTAGGATTTAGTCGATGTCGAAAGGGATTTGGATATGGCCGCTCATCACCACGTCGCGTCCGACCTCATAGGGCTTATTCGGCGCGCATACCTGTCAAGACGCCGCTTCATGACGGCATCTGCGGCTGCCGCGGCCGGCTATACGCTCGCAGCCGGTCCGGTGCGGGCAAATTCAATCACAACGAGCGCCGCCGGTCTCGACACCGGCACCGCGAAGGTGGAGACGCCGGAAGGCGCTATGCCGGCTTATTACGCGAAGCCCGCGGGTGCACATAATCCGCCCATCATTCTCGTCTGTATGGAGATCTTTGGTCTTCACGAGTACATCAAAGATGTGACGCGGCGGCTTGCAAAGCTTGGCGCTTTTGCGATTGCTCCGGACTATTACTTCAAGCTTGGAGACCTGACGAAGATCAGCGACATCAAGGAGCTGGTGCCCCTCGTCAACTCAAAACCAGATTCCCAGCTCGTCGCCGACCTCGATGCAACCGTCCGCTGGGCCAAAGCCCAAGGCGGTGACGCATCGAAGCTCGGCATTTTAGGCTTTTGCCGCGGCGGCCGGGCTGTTTGGGTTTATTGCGCCGCCAACGCCGATGTTAAAGCGGGCGTCGCGTTCTACGGCTCGCTTGTCGATCCGGCAGCACAAAAGGAGGTTTGGCCGAAAAGCCCCATCGAGCTTGCTGCGGACATGAAGGCGCCGGTGCTCGGTCTTTACGGCGGTGATGATCAGGGCATCCCCCCGGCGCAAGTCGATATGATGAAGGCCGCCTTAGCAGCAGGGGGAAAAACTGCAGAATTCAAAATTTATCCGGGCGCTCCGCATGGCTTCCATGCTGATTACCGTCCCAGTTACCATGCAGAAGCTGCCAAAGATGCCTGGATACAGGCGGAGAACTGGTTCAAGCGATGGTCAGTCCTGCCTTGAATCGTTTCGTTGAACATTGAGGGTGTATCGCAGGAACTTCGCAGTCGGCTCCCAAGTTCTTTGAATTAGTGGCACCAACTGATGAGGTCAGACATGTGCGACTATTCTCTCGAAATGTTTCAGAGCCGGCCGGCGCGACGGGGCGAGGAGTACATCAGCAATAAGTTCCCGAGTGGAACCGTGGGTTTTGTAGCCCGTGGTGATCAGTCGGTCGCTGTTTGCATGGCGTGCGATATGGAGCTCCAGCTTTCCGGCATTTCGTCGTTCATCCAAGAACATGCTGATGTATCGGACCGGGAAAGTGCTACGTTCACGCAGGTGGACGGACCATTTCACCGCGACGCCATCCGATTTCGGAATGGCAGAGTGATAACGCTTCAGGCTCTTGGACCGGGCGTCGTGGCTCGCGTTTGCGACACGCAGATCGAACGTCCACTCGCTATGCCGCTAAAGGAAGAGACGGAAGTGAAGGAAGAAGCCCTCGTTTAACGATCGGGCTTCAACGATCATTACCGAGAGCACTCGTGTGAACTCGAGTGCTCTCGTGGTTTTCGGTTTTGTTTTTAGGGCGGGCCGCATTTTATGTAATGCGCGATAGCCGCGTTGAGCCGTTGTTGCCTAAAGTGCAGCTTCGCGAAGGCCTCAGCGGAAATAGAACGGGATCACATAGGCAAGCTGGGACGGCGACAGATCGGACGGCGGTTCGTCAAATGGTGCGGCTTGCCGGACAGCATCCATCGCAACCTGGTCGAGCTTGGCGCTGCCGGAGGATTCGGAAAGCTTCACATAACTCAATTCGCCCGTCGTCGTGATCCCGAATGAAACGCGGACCGTTCCGCGGAGGCCGTTGCCCGACGGCTTATTGCGTTCGACACGAGCCCGGACGCCCGCCGCATAGCTCAACGCATTTCCGCGGCTAGCAGAAGCCCGACCATCGACCACCGCATGCTCGGCGCTTGAACGCGATGCCGAGCCGCCCGCTGTTTGATAATGCGATTCCTCCTGCTGAACTTTGCGTTCCTTTTCGACCTTCTCTTCCTGCTTTGCCTTTGCGGGCGCGTCATCTTTCGTCTCAACCGCTTCCGGCATTTCTTCGACGGGCGTTTCTGAAAACTCCGCAGCTTTGATCTCGCTCACCGTGTCAGGTTCGCCGCCACCACGAATCACCTGCAGAGGGTCTTCCGTTGGCGCGACCGCTGTCGGCGTCACATCGGCGACTTTGATCGGTGTCGGCGGCGGGTCATCGGAAAGAGGTTCCTTGACCTCCGCCATGTCCTGCGGCGCCGATTCCGCGGATTCGACGCTTCCGGCCTGAGACGCTGCAGCAGCAGCCGACGCCGTTTGCGCGTCATGGGTGGAAATCGATTCAAGAACGACCGATTGGGTCGTCGCGAGGCTGAACGTATCGGTCTTGCTATCGAGCATGCCGAATTGTTCGCCGGTGTCGCCCGACATCACTGATGCGATCGCAGCTGCGTGAATGGTCGCCGAAATGACGATCGTGGCGACAAGCAGCTTTCGCGATTCCGCTTTCGTGAGGTTTGATGGCGGAGCCACCTTCGCCGCTTCGACCCGTTCTCTATGCGGTGTTCTCCAGTCGCTGCTCGCGACCCTATCGAAAGCAAACGGGACGACGTTGCCTTGGATAGGCCAAGACTCGAACGTGCGGGATTGAGAATCCGACGAGCGCATTTCGCGCGGCCGACGATCATGCCGTTCAAGGAACGTCAATTTCGCTCGTCTCCCTGGTAACTCGCTTCTTCGAAGCGCATCGGCGGACCTACGCCCGCCGATGCAGAACTTTCTCGATACGTCTCGCTTCCGCGGAGCGACTAGAACTGAGCCCGTGTCGTCAGCAGGAACGTGCGACCGCGTCCCGTATCCATCACACCACTGCCTGTACCCGGACTGCTAAGCGCGGGCGTGTAGGGAAGGTCGGTCAGGTTGGTGACCGTCAAAGCGACATTGATATCGTCGTTGACCTTGTAGTTGGAGAAGAGGTCGTAGGTCGTGTAGCCATCGTAAAACAGCGGATCGCCTGGTTCGACGTTGACGTCGCCCTTCTGGCTCTTCGAGGTAATATAGCTACGGGCTCCGATCGTCAGGCGTTCATCGAAGAACCGCAATCCCGCTGTGATCGTCGTGACATCGCCCGGCAGATAGCTATGTAGACCCAGACCATCCATCTGTGACGGCAAAGTCGTGTGGCTATGGCTGTAGCTCAGGCCAGCGAAGAAGTAGCCAGCGTCATAAGTGCCTTCCAACTCGACGCCTTCGACTTTCGATGTGCCGGGATTATTGACGAACCAGCAATTGGTCAGCCCAAAGGTCGGGTTATAGACCTCGCACGCAGCAGTAATGTAATTGTTGACGTCCATCGTGTAGTAATCACCTTTGAAGCGAAATGAATCTCCGGGCTTGATGAGGCCATCGACTTTTGAATTGAATCCGAATTCCCATCCTCGCTGCTTTTCAGGCTGCAGGAACGGATTGGGGTAGAAATTCGGCTCGAACCCACTGCCTGGATGCGTGCCGTCAATTAACGTCTCTGATATCGACGGAGCGCGGAATGTATTCGACCACGTCACATAAGGTTGGAACCATTCGACGGGCTTAGCCGCCAAAGTGAACTTCTCGCTGAGATCGCCGTAGGAATTGTCAACGCTGAACGGACCCTTCTCAATGCCCGGCGGCAGAGGAATTGGAAAGTTCGGCCCAAGAAAACTGGGGGCATGCGGGTCTACGACGCCATGACCATTGAGGTTGAAATCATCGTACCGAAGACCGACGATCAAATCGAAGATGTTCTTAGAGAACGTCGTTTCGGAGAATGCGCCGCGTGTCGTCGATTTTCCTGATGGATTGGTGCCGCCCCCCTTGGATGGGTCGATGGTGTTCGTGGCATCGACGTCGTCGTGAAAATATTCGTATCCGTAAGTCGACTTGACGGCAATTCCACCCAAATTGAAGAGCGACGTGTTCGAGACATCAAAGCCCAGGCCCAGATCTTCGATGTTGCGCCCTGCTGAGGTCGCTGAATTTCCTATCCCACCAAGATAACGCATATTGAGGTCGCTACCAGAGAAGTTGGCGCGAAAATTTATGAGATCGTTTGCTGCAGGATTATAAACGTAGCTGGCCGTATAGATCTTCGAATCGATGTTTTGATTGTAGGAATTGGCCGTAAAGTCGTTGTTGTAGAGAATAGTGCCGAACGAAACCTGCTGCGCGGAATCAATCCGGATATGGGCTTTCGCCAATCCGGAGATCAGATCCTGATCCGTATAGGGAACACGCTGGCCGCGACCATTCTCGTAGTCGTCTTGATCGTGCTTGCTGATCGCACCGACGATGCTGATCGCGCCACTGCGAATAGCGCCAGCGCCCATTTCTGAAAAGCCGAGACCGTTGCTGCCCCACGTCAAGCTGGTGAGCGCGCCGTAATCCTTTCCGGGCTTCAACACGTCATCCACGTCGAGCGTGCGCAAATTTGCAGAACCCGCAAGGGCGCCAGAACCGCCGACTCCGGAAACCGCGCCACGCTGCACTTCGATGCTTGCCAGAAGCAGCGGATCGACATAGGCGAACCCCCCGACGGTGTGCCCGGTAATCCTGAAGTTCTGCCGCACGCCGTCGATCATCGTGTTTACGCGGCCTTGACCTTCGAAACCGCGGATGTTGACGGAGATGCCGGGATTATTCGGATCGTTCCCGGTCGACACACCCGGCATGGCGCGGAAGACGTCCTGGATATCGGCCTGGCCGAAAGTCTGGATCTCGCTTTGCCCAGCGACGCTGACGCTGGCCGGCGTATTGTAGGGCGCATCGCTCGCCGCCGCGGCTTGGTTTCCACCGTCAGCTTCAGCTGGAGCAGCAGGCTCCGATTGCACCGCCTGAACGGGCTTCGGCTTTGGCTTCGCTTTCGGCGCGCTGCTCTTCTTAGCTTGCGCTCCCTGGACGTTGATACCCGGCAGCTGTGTTTCTTGCGCAAATGCCGGTACGGCCAGCACAAGCGCGGTGGCCGAAACCGTCAGCGTAAGTGCGGCCTTACCGAACGTTCCCCCCGATTGCCCCCCGGCGCCGAAGCTTATCGGTCTCGAATTCAAAATACTGAAGCCACGCACAGCCATTCCCAACGTCCCCCGTGATTACAAATTGTTACGGGCTGGCTGGCTGAGCGCTGCTGCGCTCAATGGCGGGCTTGCCTCTTTTCCTTGCGAAGCCTCCCCCGGAAGCGGACGCAAAGACGGCCCGATAACGGATCGAGCATAAGCACATTATGAAAGTGTACACCAATAGTCAACAAACGATGAAAAGACTTTTTCGGAAGGGACCTCCACTGCTTTTCCAGGCCCTTACCCAATAAGATGCACAGGTCAGAGACGAGCACCCGTCGACGTGAATTTTTAAGAATTTTTAAGCTTGGACGGACCAGCGGAATTGAAAACGTCCCTCTTCTGATCATCCGTAAGAACTAATTAAATCAAATCCTCAGCATTACGTTATCTATTGCACGTACCATGGCGCACACGGAGCGTTTCAATCGATCGCGTGGCCCATGTCGTCCAATTCATCATCCAGCAAGACTTTTATATCGAGGTCCCCTCGGCTGCGCGCATCGGCGTTGCCGGGTTCGACGGAGTCCGCAGAATTAGAGGCGGTGCGCGAAAACGAGTTCACGGCCGACGTGCAGCTCGCCTACCTCGAATCCGTGGTCAAGGACTGGCGCGATGGCCGTCCCAGCGAAATTCCCGAACCCCAGGTCACGCCGGTTCCCGAACCTGCCAAGGAACCCGCCAAAGCAGCCCGGCCAATCGCACTGCCCGCCAATGTGCGGCCCGCGACGATCATCAAGTCTCTCATCGCCGTTGCGCTTGCACTGGCACTCGGCTGGCTTCCGGTTCAGCGATTGCTTGCAACAACAAGCGCCGAAGCAATCGTCAACGCGCGGGTGATCACTCTGAGGGCTCCCATCGAGGGCGAGGTCAGCATGGCGAACGCCGATACCGATGTCGGCAGCATGTTCAGTGTTGATCAAAACATTCTCGTCGTTCGCAATCCGAGGGCCGACTCTTCGCACCTCGCAAACTTGACGAGGGATCGCAATCAGCTGCGGACGACCATCGGCGCGCTGGAAGGAAAGAAGCAGCTTCTCATCGCCAGTCTGGAAGAGCTGTCAACGCAGCAAGAGCGCTTTCGCATCGGGCGGATCGAGCAACTCGAGCAGAGATTGAGACAGGCCGATACGGATATGGCATCGGCTGAGGCGCAATATTCGGTTGCTTCCGATGCGCTCGCCAGAGCGAGCACATTGCGCAAGACGGACGCTGTGAGCCAGGCATTTCTCGATAAGGCCGCGGGCGAAGCGCATGTTACGGAGCAGGCGGTCAAGGGCCAAGTCGAGCGCCGCAAGGGCATGCTCGTCGAACTCGAAGCCGCGAAAAAGGGAACGTATGTCGGCGACAGCTATAACGACACACCTCAGTCGGCTCAGCGAAAGATGGAAGTCTCGCTCGAGCTTTCAGATGTGCAGGCGCGCCTTGTCGGCAGCCGCGCCGAACTCGCGAGCGTCGAGGCCGAAATTCTCAAAGAGCAAGAGCGCCACGATGATCTTTCGCAGGCGGCAATTCGCTCAACGGTGAACGGGCGGGTATGGGAAATGCTGACGGCACCGGGCGAGCACGTCAACGCCGGGCAAGATCTCGTCAAGCTTCTCGATTGCGGTAGTGCGATCGTCACGGCGAGCGTCAGCGAAGGCGTCTATCAACGATTAGCTGTCGGGCAGACAGCGACCTTCAGACCGCGCGACGGCGGAGAAATCTTGACGGGCACGGTTGTGAGCTTGAACGGCCTTGCTGCAGTCGCCTCCAACAGCGCCATTCTACAAAACGCGCTCAGCCGCGAGCCCTATCACGTTACTCTTAGATTTCCGGACCTCCTGAAGCACGCCGACTGCCGCATCGGGCGTTCCGGGCTCGTTCAGTTCGACACCGCCAGCGCCGCCGAATTTTCCCGCACTTATTGAGCGAGCGCCGGCATGACGTCCGCTTCCGGAATGAACTATTTCGACGCCTTGCTGCCGGCCTTCATCATCGGCTTGCTTGCGGCGGCGATCCTGCCGTGGGTCAATCGCAACAACACCGTCGTGCGAACCTGCGCCATCGCTATCTGCCTCGGTCTCGGCTGGCGCTACATGACATGGCGGATATTCAACACCATTCCTTCGATCAGCAGCCCCACCGATTTCATCGTCGGCGTTCTCTTCACCGCCGTCGAAGCCATAACGATGATCGGCGCGACGGCATCGCAAATATTTCTGACGCGCACACGGAACCGCACCGCCGAAGCCAATCGGAACGTACCGGCGCTGCTGGCTCTTCCGAAGTTGCCAAAAGTCGACGTTCTCATCTGCACATATAATGAAGACGAGACCATTCTCGAACGCACGATTATCGGCACGCTTGCGATCAATTATCCGAACTTCCGTGTGTGGGTTTGCGACGACGGGCGACGGTCTTGGCTGGGAGCGCTTTGTGAGCGACATGGCGTCGGCTATCTGACGCGGAGCGACAACGCGCACGCCAAGGCCGGCAACATCAATGCGGCTCTGAAGAAGCTCGCAGCGCTCGACGAAAAGCCGGATTTCATATCGATCCTCGACGCCGATTTCGTGCCGCTTCCGGAATTCCTAACGCGAGGACTATCCCTGGCGCTCGACCCCAAAGTGGGTGTCGTGCAGACGCCGCAGCACTTCTTCAATCCCGATCCCATTCAAAGCAATCTGGCGCTGACGCGCGTGTGGCCAGACGAGCAGCGCTTCTTCTTCGACATCGTCATGGCGTCGAAGGATGCTTGGGGAGGCGCGTTTTGCTGTGGCACTTCCTCGATCATCAGATTCGATGCCCTGCAGAGCATCGGTGGCTTTCCCACGGATTCGGTGACCGAGGATTATCTCGTGTCACTTCGCCTGCGTGAGAAAGGCTATGGCACAGTCTATTTGAATGAGGTGCTTTCGCTCGGTCTCGCGCCGGAAGGGCTCGCCGAGTACACAGGTCAACGCGCCCGATGGTGCCTCGGCTTCGTGCAGATCTGCCGTGGCCCGAGCGGCCCATTGAAAATCGGGAACGGCCTGCCGTTCGTCGATCGCATCATGCTTTGCGAGACGTTTCTTCACTGGTCGGCGACGCATCTTTTCCGCGTGCTTGGCGTCATCGTGCCGGCGCTTTACCTGCTCTTCGGCATAGAGGCCGTGCACGCCAACGTTATCGATGCAATCTGGTATCTGGCGCCGTTTCTCGCCGCGCAAATCTCGATCTTCCTTTGGTTGACCGAAGGGCGCGTGCTGCCTCTGATGTCTGACCTCTATCAAATGCTGTGCTCGACCGAAGTCTTGAAATCCGTCGCCGCCGGAATTTTGCGACCGAAAGGTCAGAAGTTCAAAGTGACGGCCAAGGGCGGCGATCGCAGCAAGCAATTCATTCAATGGCCGCTCCTTAGAATATTTGGCTCTCTGCTCGCGCTGACCGCAGTCGGCATCGTCATCGCCTTTCTTATGGATCCATCTCGAGCATTGGCGGAATCGAGCGCCATCGCGCTCTTCTGGAGCTGGTATAATATCGTCGTGCTCACTCTGTGCTGCTACGTCTGTAGCGAGCAGCAACAACGCCGTAAGGGAGAGCGCTTCGATGTTCGCGTGCCCGTCAAGCTCGGTACTGAGGGAGCATCGTTCGAATTCTATGCGTCCGACGTTTCTGTGAGCGGCATGCATCTCTTGGGTGAGCCGCCCTTGCCTCTCGGGAGCCAAGTTCGAGTGGGGTTCGCGGACGTTTCAATCGGCGCCTATATTCGGCGAAAGACCCAACACGGATTTGGTGTTGAATTTGAAAATTCTGCGGGCTCGAAAGCGCATCTGCTAAGGTTCATTTTTTCCGGCAGAGCGTCTACGTCCGTCGGCTACATCAAGCCGCATCTCGTTGTATCAGCGCTCGCCGCGCGCGTTTTTCGATAAGGACCGAGCGCGTCCAACCATTCTCCTACCAAAGCTCAAACGATAATCACTCTGCCGATCATTAATGATGCATGGGGCTTAAGCTCTCGGCGGAGCTTTGCAGCGCACTCGCGCTAAGTCCCTGATTTTATTCAAATGGCGTGCTGCTTTGCAGCATGAATCTCGCGCCGCGTCATCGAATATTTGTTTCGTCTTACGAAAAAATGTTGACGGCGAGCAGCCTCCCTGCGTCACTAAATGTCGCAGGAAAAACCAACCCAACGGGGCGAGCGGATCTCGGTTCGATTTCAGCATTGACCAGATCAATGGTCGAGAGGCCTCGGTTGGCAGTGCGCGCCCCACCACAGAAGGAGGGAAAATGAAACATTCAAATACCGATCCTCGAATCGCGAGCAAATTTTCAGGTGATCGAACTTGGTCGCTCACTGCGGTGGCGGTTCTCTGGGTTCTCTACGCATTCGTCTTCTTCAAGATCAAAGACTACCTCGGTTCAACGGAAGTCTTTTGGGCGCTAGCCGTGGCTGGCAGCCTAGTGCTCCTGTTCAACACGGCGGCGATCCTCGCGATGGTCGCGCATCTCAGCGAAGAGCGCGACGAGATCTACGGTCTCGATTTGCATTATCTCGATTTGTCTAAGCGCAATTCCTGAAACCATCTGGTGGCATCGTGAACAAACCTCATTATGAACCTCCGAAGCAATCCGCTATCGGACAGCTTTTCGACAGCCTGTTCTTGCTGGTCCTCGTATTCGCGGCGCTCTTCACTCCACTTTATCTCAAGCTCGCCGGCGGCGGCAAAACCGATCTCGTGCTTGCCGACACGAAGACTTGGGAGGGGCTCGGCCAAAATGCCGTGCAGCAGGCACAGTGGGTTAAACTGGGAATGACGCCTGAGACCGCGGCGCCATTGATCACCTCACGTTTCGATTACAGCTTCAGCGTGGTCGAACTGATCATCACGGCAGTCGTCGTGATCGGTTATTTCGCGTTGCTGTTCGCGTTTTCCAAACGTGAATACCGGGAAGTCCTCGAAGAACGCTTCGGCAAAAAGTGAGATCCAGCAATGAACAACTTTGAAATCATCGAATACGCAGCCTGGGCCATTTCTGCCGTCCTCGGCCTGTGGATGCTCTTCGACATGATCAAAACCAATCTCGCTTACGATGAGGACCTGCTGACGTCCTCGAAAGAAGGCGAAATCGACGACGCACTCGTCATCGACCCGACACATCAAGGGGGACACCGGTGAACCAAACTACAGTTGTTCATGGCGAGAAAATCTCGCTCCTTCGCGTGCTCGGTCCCGCGCATGTGTGGGCTCTTGGCGTCGGCATCGTTCTTGTCGGCGAGTACATGGGATGGAACTTCGCCGTCGGCAAGGGCGGCGCAATCGCGGCACTGATCGCATGCTGGGTAGCTGGCCTGCTCTATACCTGCGTCGCGATGATCGACTCGGAGGTAACCTCGACGGTTGCGGCCGCAGGCGGTCAGTACGCGCAGGCAAAACATATCGTCGGACCGCTTATGGCGTTCAACGTCGGTCTCTATCTTGTCTTCGCGTACACAATGCTCGAAGCGGCAAATGCCATCACGCTCGGCTATCTCGTTCAAACAGTCGGCCAGATGGCAGGCTTCGCGGAGGCGCATGACAAGCCATTCATTGTCTTGTCGATCATGTTTCTCGCGTGGCTAAATTACCGGGGCGTCTATGCGACGCTGACGGTCAACCTCGTGCTTACGGCCATCGCGTTCATCGCGGTCGTCGTGCTGTTCGCCGCCGTCAAACCGTGGTCGAACGAACTCCTCAACCATCGTGAGCTTCTCAACGGTCTGCCTTACGGGTGGCTCGGAGTGATCGCCTCGCTGCACTTCGGCCTTTGGTACTATCTCGGCATCGAGGGGACGTGTCAGGCGGCAGAAGAGGTGCGTTCGCCCGCGCGGTCGCTACCGCTCGGCACGATGACAGGCATTATGACCCTGCTCATCGCCGCAACGATGACGTGGTATCTCTGCACCGGATTGATGCCCTGGGAATATCTCGGCCAGGCAACAACGCCGCTGTTTGATGCCGCACGCCTGACGAACTCGATGCCGCTCATGGTGTTGTTGTTCGTTGGAACGATGTTCTCGACGCTGGCTTCGGCGAACGGCTGCATCAACGACGCATCGCGGGCATGGTTCTCGATGGGTCGTGACCGCTACCTGCCTACATGGTTCGGCGCGGTGCATCCCAAGAATAGAACCCCGTTCCGGTCAATCGTGTTTCTTGTTCCCGTGGCGCTCGTTTTTGCGTATTTCGCGCCGCTCGATCAGGTTATCACGTTCTCGATCCTGTCGGGACTTCTTGGCTACACGTACATGTCGCTCCAGGTCATCATGTTCCGCAAGAAGTGGCCGCTCGACGTGATCAAGCGCGGCTACATTCATCCCTTCCACCCGTTGCCTGCACTCGTTCTCTTGACGATCTGCTCGACGACGTATTTTGCGGTGTTCCTTGGTTACGGTACGCAGCTCGTCGCGATGATGATCTTCTTCGTCGTCGCTTCGCTCTGGTTCCATTTCCACCGCTACAAATACGTGCGGCGTGGCGATCAGTTCACGATGCAATGGCCGCGGCCGGTAGGCTACTAAACCTCACGAAGAATGGCCGGCGATTGTCGTCGGCCATTCTTTATCCTTCGGCGGGAACACGATGTACTTATCCCTGACGTTCGCCATCATCGGAGTGGTGACTACTGTGTTCGTCGCAATGCGCGAACACGCGAAGGTCATAGCCGCGCGGCGCCCCCTGCTCGACGGTTGCGCAAACCTTCTTTCCGATGCCGTGATCACTCATGGCGGAGACGGGTTTCCGAGCCTTGAAGGTTTTCACAGCGGATGCTTTATCCGCGTCGAACTCCTTCCAGATACGATGACCATTCGCAGGCTTCCTCAGCTCTGGATGAAGTTGACGCGGATTGAGCGTCGCCCAGGGCTTCCGGAATTTTCGATGCTCGCCCGACCGACCGGTAACGAGTTCTACTCGCTGACACACGATCACGCGCGGATACTCGAACCGCCTTCGGGCCTCCCGCAGGAGATCCTCGTAAAAGGCGGCGGACGGGCTTCACAGGATCTACTCAATAGCCTCTCGCCCGTTCTTCGACGGATCTTTGCCGAGCAGCGCATGAAAGAAGTTGCCGTAACAGGCAAGGGTCTTCGCCTCATTTGGCAGGCGGGCGAAGGCGACAGAGGTCAACATTTAATTTTACGGCAATCTCGTTTTGATGACTCTGCCGTTGCTCCGGAGGCGCTCGCGGCGCGCCTCAAGGATTTCGATGATTTGAGTGCCGCAATCGATAAAGCGCGAGAAGTTCAAGCCGCATGAGCACCATCGTTGAACGTCCACCCTTGAACCCTTATCTGGTTCTGGCCATCGCCGTGGTTTTTCCTGGCGGCGGGCATATCGCGGCCGGCTTCCTGGAAAGAGGCTTAAGATTTGCTTTCTTCACGTTACTGATGGCGCTCTTCACCTGGCACTTCTCAACGCCCGAGCAGTCGCTTGTCGGCCGCACCGCCGGTGGCCTGTTCGTGTGGGCCTTGTCCATACCGGACGCTTACAAGCTCGCGCGGATCCGTTACGAAGTATGGAAATCGAAAAGGTTCCGGGGCTAAACATTTGGCTCCGGCAAAGGAGCCTCCCGTGCCCCATGGTCTCCGCACTTCGGTATACTCCCTCCTCGTTGCCTCTTTTTGCTGCTTGACCTTTGCAGGCGCCGCGTTCGCAAACGTGCGCGTCTGTCAAGAACAAGAGCAGCGGTACATTCAGATCAAGCAAGCGGCAGGCCCCCTCGAGATGAACGCAGCGCTCGTTGCTGCGGCCGATAAGGGTTGTATCGAACTCGCGCGCAGACTGCTGGACGATGGCGCATCGCTTTCGTCACGCGATCGGCTTGGTGCGATGCCCCTCGCTCACGCCGCAAAGACAGGCCACACCGATATCGTCGAGCTTTTCCTTGAGCGTGGCGCGGACATCAACGCGCGTGATCTCGATGGTGGAACCGCGCTTTTTGCGGCGTCGGAGGAGGACAATCCTTCTGCAGTCCGATTTCTTATCGCCCACGGCGCGGACGTGAACATTCCCGGCCGAACCGGTCTTACCCCCATCGCAACAGCGTCGTTTGCCGGCAACGAACAGGTCGTTCGCCTGCTCCTCGACAAAGGCGGGGATCCGAAAAAGGCCGACGCGACTGGCAAGGCGCCGATCTGCTACGCGGTTGCCCGTGGCTTTCCGAATGTCGTGCGTTTGCTTCTCGATCATGCCGTCGACGTCAACGCTCGCTACGGTAATGATCTTACCGCGCTCATGTGGGCCGCAGGACACGAAGATGGTGCCGGCTCAAATGATGTGGCGGACGTGCTCGCGCTTCTCATCGATCATGGCGCACACATCAACGATCAGGATAATCTCGGACGGACGGCTTTGATGATTGCCGCATCGCTCGGACACGACAAAGCTGTCGATGTATTGCTGGCCAGGGGGGCCGACAAAACTTTGCACGACAAAGCCGGCAAGTCGGCAGCCGATCTTGCCACCAATGACGCTTTGCGCAAGAAACTGACGATCAGATAAGGCTATTGGTTGCCCTTGCCGCCAATGACCTGAAGGCTCGCAAGATACTGTGCGACGGGGCCGAGATCGGCGGGTTGCGCTGCTTTCATGAGATCCGACATTCCGGGGTTGTTGGCCCGCGACCCGTCGCGAAATGCCGTCATGGTTTTCAGCAAGTATTCCGCCTGTTGCCCGGCAAGCCGCGCTGTCGTCCCGTCACCTTGATATTGATCGAGATGGCACGAGGTGCACCCGATCGAGCCGATAACCGTCAGTGCCGCTTTGCTGACATCCTTCGGAGGTGAAGGCTGTTGGATATTGGGCCACTTCAGCGCAGCGAAGTGCGCGGCCAGTGCCTTGAAATCAGCCTTCTCGAGACCGGCGACCACCCCGGACATTATATCGTTCTTCCGCGCACCGCTCTTGAAGTCGCGAAGTTGCAGGTAGAGGTAGCCTTCATTCTGCCCCCAGATGATCGGCGTCGTCTTCTCTTGCGGAATGCCGCTTTCGCCGTGGCAGCTCGCACAAAGTTGCGCGTTTTCCTCGACGCTGGCGGCCGACGCAATCCTCGAGGTCAACGGAAACGCCACGGCCAGGGTCGCAATTGCGATCGGCAAAGAATGCTTCACTTTCATCGAGCGAACTCCGAGTGACAGAATTGGTCACGATCTCTTCAACGAATCCGGAAGGAGCGTTCGGCACTCCTTCCGGGCGCTTCTCGTTCGATTAGTTAAGCGTGAAGGCAATGATATTGTTGCCTCGCTTGAAATCGATCTGCGTGTTTCCGCCTGCTCCGACAACAATGTATTCCTTGCCGTCGAGCGTGTAGGCGGCAGGCGGCGCGTTGACGCCGGCGCCGCACTGGAAGGACCACAAGATCTTTCCGCTCTCGGCGTTGTAGGCGCGGAACCAGCCGTTTGCTTCGCCGGTGAAGACCAGATCGCCAGCGGTCGCGAGCGCGCCGCCCATCATGGGCTGCGGCGTCTCCACCTTCCACTTGAGCTTGCCGGTGTTGTAGTTCACCGCCGAGACATTGCCGAATGACTCTTCGGTCGGGATGACTTTGAAAGCGCCGCCGAGCCACAGCTTGCCATCGGGATAGGGGCTACTCTGCACCTGATACGTCATGGGCTGATGAAGATTGACGGCGTAGGCGAGGTTCAGCTTCTGATTGACCGCGATTGGCGACCATTCCACGCCACCGTTGGCTCCGGGGAGCATGCGCGCGCCTTCCGGCGTCGGTAGGGTCCACATATTGTCTTGAGCGACCATCGGCTCCGAGAAGCGGATCATGCTGCAGTCATCGCGTTTGTTGACGTAGACGTGCCCCGTCTTTCCGGCGTGGAGCACGCCCGGAACAGTCTTGCCGTCCTTATCCTTGACGTCGATGAGAACCGGCGGACTAACGGCGTCGAGATCCCATACGTCGTGCGGAATGAACTGGAAATGGCAAACGTACTTGCCAGTCTCGAGATCGACGGCGACGAGCGAGTCCGTGTAGAGGTTGTCGCCCGGGCGCAGCGAACCGTCTAGGTCGGGCGATGGGTTGCCGACGACGAAGTACACACGGTTCAGCTTGAGATCGACTGCGGGGTTCTGCCATACGCCGCCGCCGAGCGTTTTATATGGGTCACCCGTTTTTGCGAGCTGCGCCTTTTCGGCCTCGATATTGCGAAGCAAATCCTTGCCGGTCGCGTCCTTCGTGGCCCAGACGCCCACCGAATTTTCCGGGATCGTATCGAAATTCCAGACCTGCTTGCCGGTATTGGCATCGTATGCGCGAACGAAGCCGCGGATGCCGTATTCGCCGCCGTTGGTGCCGATCAAAATCTTGCCGTTGACAGCCGTCGGTGCCATCGTTTCGCTGTAGCCCAATTCGGGATCCGCGAGCTGCGTCTCCCAGACGACGCTACCCGTTTTCGCGTTGAGAGCGACGAGCTTGGCGTCAAGCGTTGCGAAATAAACTTTGTCACCGAGCACCGCGACGCCGCGATTGTTCGGTCCGCAGCAGTAGGTCGTGATCGGTCCCATCTTGTGCTTGTAGTGCCAGTACTGCTCGCCGGTCTTGGCGTTGAGCGCATAGACATGATCGAACGATGTCGTGACGTACATGACATCGCCGACGATGATCGGTGTCGTCGCGAGCGACTCTTTCACATCCAACTGGAAGATCCACGCGGGGCGAAGCTTCGAGACGCTCGAGGTATTGATCTGCTTGCCGGGAAAGAAGCGCGTCTGCTCGTAGTTGGCGTTCGTGTGCAGGAACTGCTTGGCGTCGCTCGCAGCGTTCGTCAGCATCTCCTGAGTCACAGTTGGAGCGGGTGCTTCGACTTTCGGAGCTTCTTTCTTATGGTGTTCGATTTCCTGAGCGGATGCGGGAGTTAATGAAGCACATGCGAACAGCGTCATCAGCGCCGCACCAGCGTGGCTGTTTTTTATACCGACCATATTGTCCTCGCTTAACTGGGGGGCTCAGTTCGAGCGTCGACACGGAATGGGAGTGGAATAGGTGCCGAGCATTCCGTCAGCTCACGTCTAATTAGTGCACGTGCCAGTTTTTCCCGACAATCGGGTATGATATTCTAGAGTATCTGGGATGTTATCGCGGGCCCCTTTCCGGGACGAATTTTGCGAACGAACTGTCCGTCAGCGTGTTTGAAAGTGTTGGACTGCCGATTACGAATGTCCGCCGTTTTGAGAAATAATTCTCGCGGCACTTCAGTTCTTGAGTGCGCGAAGCGTCCAACGTTGCCCGTTGGAACTTAGTTCGAGAATGCTCAACGGCGCTATATCAATATGCCAAAACGATGCCGGACCTGCGTTGAGGGCCGCGATGATCGCGGCACGCATGATGGCTGGATGCGTAATTGCGATAATATTTTCCTGGCGTCGCAATACGGCGTTCAGCCAAGTTCCCATGCGCGCGACAAGTGCCTCAACGCTCTCTCCGCCGTGTGGGATAGAGCCCGGATCGGACAGCCAGCTTTGGAAAGCCTCCGGCTCGGTCTCGGCGATCTCGGAAAGCTTGTGTCCCGCCCAGCGACCAAGATCGAGGTCTCGCAGGTCATCCTCGATTGTCGCATCGAACCCGAGTGCCGAGGCCGTTTCCCTTGCCCGCGCGGCAGGGCTCGTCAGGGCGACGCCAGAGCGGCTCAGCTCCTTGGCGAGAGCTGCGGCATCTCTTTTGCCGAAGTCGTCGATCCCCTCGTCTAGCGGAAAGGCGGCGGCCCTGACGGCAGCGGTCGAGGCGTTGGCGATGAATGTGAGGCGCGACTTCATGCAGGCCGGTTGCTTACGTTGACAAAATTACGGCCGGGCTTATGGTGGTGGGCGCATCGTCATAGGCAGGAAGCCGGTGAGATTCCGGAACGGTCGCGCCACTGTAATCGGGGACGTCCATACCGTCCATCGAAAGTCAGACCCTCCTATGATTAGCGCCACAGCTTGAAACGGGACGCGTAAATCCCAAGGAGGCACTTGCCTATGTCACAATCTGCAATCATTTCGGGCAGCTCGATTGGCGCGCCCATCCCTCTCAAAGAGATTTTGCCCTGGGCGGTTTTCGCCGGGTTGCTGTTCATTCTCGCCATGTACTTCGTGGGCGTCGAAGAAGGCGCTACCTCACTCTTCAATAGCATGTATGTGCACGAGTTCGTGCACGACGGGCGCCATCTGCTCGGCTTCCCCTGCCATTAACGTTGCGGAGACCTCGACATGGGAGCTCTGCTGATGCGCGGCATGATTGCTGGGCTCATCGCTAGTCTATTGGCATTTGGGTTTGCGAAGATCATCGGCGAACCGCAGGTCGACCGCGCAATTGCGTTCGAGGAAGCGGCTCATACGCCTGCCCCAGGCGAAGCCGAGGAACCTGAGCTCGTCAGCCGTGATGTGCAGGCGAGCGTCGGCCTTCTAACCGGCGTCGCGTTATATGGGACGGCCCTTGGCGGTCTTTTTGCACTCGCCTACGCATTCATCAGCGGCCGTCTACTCCATCTACCACCGCGTAGCACGGCGCTCGTGATCGCCGCAGTCGGCTTTTTGGTGTTGTATCTCGTGCCTTACCTCAAGTATCCGGCAAATCCGCCGGCTGTGGGACAAGGCGAGACGATTAGCTATCGGACCGAACTCTATTTCGGGATGATTGTCTTCTCGCTCTTTGCGCTGGCCATCGCCATCAGCTTCGGAAGGCAAGCCTTCGATACGTTGGGCGGCTGGACTGCATCGATCGTCGGAGCTGCGGTCTATCTCGTGCTGGTCGTCATCGCTGCCTACGCTCTGCCGGTGATCAACGAAGTGCCTGAGAAGTTTCCTGCGGATCTGCTTTGGAACTTCCGCATCGCCTCATTGGGTACCCAGTTCATTCTCTGGGCGGCGATCGGGTTGCTGTTCGGCTGGCTCATTGCCGGCGATCGCGAAAGACTGGCGCGCTAACGACCGTGTTCATGTTCAGAACGCAAAGTGGAGGCGCGCCAAGGGTGCCGCCTCCATTTCAATATGATTTTCCTCTCATCATCCGTTTGAAAGACGTTTCGCCCTGATGCGCCACTCGCCCTGCATTGGCATTTGCAAGCTCGACGATGCAACGGGCTATTGCCTCGGATGCGGCCGTACTGGCGGCGAGATCGGCGACTGGGTTGCCATGAGCGAAAGCCAGCGCGACGCCGTCTGGTCGAATCTGCCTGCGCGGCTTTCCAAACTATCCGTTCGCGTGCGGCTTCTGCCTTGGACGCGCGAGGAACTCGTCGACTGGGCGGCTGAGACCATCGAAGCGCGACGTGGGACGTGGGTGACCGGCGCGCCGGGTGCGGTCGCGGAATTCCCTTGTACCGCCGCACGCACGATCAGTGTCGAAGCTGGATCGGATCCGATCATCGCACGCGCGCCAGATGCCGCATTCCGTCTGCGCCTGAGCGACAAAGTTCGGGCCTTTTCTTTTAGCGAAGGCGGCCCGATCGTCCTCGGTCTCCCGAAGGCCCGCGCGACGATCGCTTCGTCGTCGGTCCTTCAATCGCTCGGCCCGGACAGAGATGCGATCGATGCCGATCATCAGGGGCAGCAGCTTTTTGATTATGGCATCGGCCGCAAGAACTCGCGGTTCTGCGTCCGCACCGGCGATGACGTTTTTGCATCTTCGTTGGCGGGTCAAAGTGGCCGTCACTGGTCCGAAGTGATGGCCACGATTGGCATGCAGATCATATCTGCCAGTCCGAACCGCGTGGTCGAGAGTGCGGCGGCACGCATTGAGGTCTTCGCCAAGATTCCCTCGCCGGGAGAACAATCACCGACCGGCGCCCATACGCATTTTTTGCCTGATTTCCTCAAGAGCGGCGAAGAAATCCCATCTAGCCTCGCTCCGCCCGACTATGCCGCGCCAGTGGCGATTTTTTATCCTCACGAATCCACCAATTAGCGCTGGCGATTAGCTGCCGCTTGGACAGCGATTCTTGTCCCCAAGTCTAAACGTGCGCCATGAGTTGGCGTATTGAGGGGTGCGCCGCGCCGTAGTAGTGACGTTTTTACGGAATAGCGAACGTCCCCAGGAGCAGTGAGGATCTTATGCGCAGCATTGGCCCCGGACTCGTATTTGCCGCCATCATGGGTTTGCTTCCCGTCACAGCTTCGGCGGACGAGCGGATGCAGTCGTCGTTTACTTCGCTCGTCGCCAAGGGCTTCGAAGTCAAATCCGTAACGCTGATACCGCTCGATGTTGCGAAGCGCGTCACCGAAAAGGTGAAGACCGACAACGTCATCGTTACGCTGCAGAACAGAGAAGCCGTGGCGGTTTGCTACGTCGCGTTCGCGAACTGGGCCTTCATGAACAAGACATCGCTCGACTCGTCGACGCTTTGTGAAGTTCGCTCAGCAGCGACCCAGGAAAGTGCTGCTGCGCCGTCGTCGGCGCCGAGCACGACATCGAGCACCGAACCTCCGGCCGCGACCACACCTTCGACGTCCGAGGAACCGCCGGCCGCCACGCCTTCGCCCAGCGCTCCGGCATCCGGAACCGCCCCTTAAGTACGCCGACGCTTTCTGAGACTTGGTAAAATGCCCGGCGAGCGCCGTTCTCCGGGCCTGCTGCCTTAGTCTCAACACGGGTTCTGGGCATATGCCGAAGCCACTTCCCCTTTCATCAGTGAGGGCTTGGAAAAGTGACGAATTCGGGAGCGCTCAGGGCATCGTTAGCGCTAATTGGCGCTGTGCTCGTCTGTGGGATTTCGACTGAAGGCTACGCTCACAGCGGCACGCAAGAAGAGCAAGACGCATGCACACCCGACGTCTTCCGATTCTGCTCGGCACAAATTCCTGATGAAGACCGTATCGTTGCGTGTCTCCACCGGTATCTCAGCAAGCTCAGTCCCGATTGCCGTTCGGTCATGACGGGAACCCCGGTCACACGAAAAACCCGTCCGCAATAAGTCCAACGATTTTAGACGCGACATTTCCTGGCGAAGGACAGAACCGGTGCGACGCAAAATTCTAATCGAAAAAATGCTGGTCGTTTGCGTTGCGGCTGCGGTCATCACATTTGCGCAGACCGGCGCCTCGTTTGCTCACAGCGGAACAGCTGACGAGCAAGCTGCTTGCACTCCGGATGTGCTCAGTCTCTGCTTCTGGCAGATCCCGAACGAGGACCGGATCGTTGAGTGCCTCAACAAGAATATCAAGAAATTGAGCCCGGCATGCCGCAAGGTAATCGACGGACCGCCGGACAAGAAGGATGATCGCAGCAAACGCTGAATAGTTCGGACGATCACCGGCGGATCGCGTCATGGGAAACGCGATCCGATCCAGATTTATGATCTGGAGTTATCAGGCGCGACCGCGGGCTACCGTCGGCTTATTCAGCTGAAGCGCGTTGCAGACCGTCTCAACGATCCCTTGGGCCGAGAGCCCAGCCCGCTGATACATAACCTCGGGCTTGTCCTGATCCACGAAGGCATCCGGCATGACCTTCGAGCGCACCTTGAGCCCGCGATCCAGCAATCCGTTCTCGGCAAGATAGTGCAGCACATGACTGCCGAAGCCGCCCACTGAGCCTTCTTCGATCGTGACGAGGACATCGTGATTTTCGGCAAGTTGCCGGATGAGCTCGGTGTCGAGCGGCTTCATGAAACGAGCGTCGGCGACGGTCGCAGAGAGTCCGAGCGCGGCCAGCTGATCGGCAGCCTTCAAGGTCTCTTGCAGGCGCGTACCGAATGAGAGGAGCGCGATTGTCGATCCCTCGCGCAAAACGCGTCCCTTGCCGATTTCGAGGGGGATACCGATTTCGGGCATGGCAACGCCCGTGCCTTCGCCGCGCGGATAACGGAAGGCGCTCGGGCGATCGTCGATCGACGCCGCCGTGGCGACCATGTGTTTCAGCTCGGCCTCGTCAGCCGCGGCCATGATAACGAAATTCGGCAAGCAACCGAGATAGGCGAGGTCGAACGTTCCGGCGTGCGTCGCGCCGTCCGCTCCGACAAAGCCTGCGCGGTCGATCGCAAATCTTACCGGCAAGCTTTGCAGGGCGACATCATGCACGACCTGATCGTAGCCGCGCTGCAGGAACGTCGAATAGATCGCGGCGAACGGCTTCATGCCTTCGGTGGCAAGGCCCGCCGCGAAAGTTACCGCGTGCTGCTCGGCAATGCCGACATCGAACGTCCGATCCGGAAATTCGCGACCAAAGATGTCCAGACCCGTTCCGTCGGGCATCGCCGCGGTGATAGCGACGATCTTCTCGTCCTTCTTGGCTTCGGCGATCAAGCTGTCCGCGAATACGCGCGTATACGACGGCGCCGACGCTACGGGCTTTGCTTGCACGCCCGTCACGACGTTGAATTTGGCGACGCCGTGATATTTGTCCGCCGATGCTTCAGCGGGCGGGTAACCTTTGCCCTTCTGCGTCACGACGTGAACGAGGATCGGACCCTGGTCGGCGTCGCGAACATTCTTCAGGACCGGCAATAGCTGATTGAGGTCGTGACCATCGATCGGGCCGACGTAGTAGAAGCCGAGTTCCTCGAACCAGGCACCGCCCTGCCAGAGATGACGCGTATATTCTTCGACGCGCGCGGCGCGCCGTTCCCAGCTTTTCGGCAATCCCTTCGCCAGCTGCTTGGCGATGTCGCGAACGTAGAAGTACGAGTCGCTCGACGTCAGCCGGGCAAGATAGGACGATAGCGCCCCTGTCGGCGGCGCGATCGACATATCGTTGTCATTCAGTATGACGATCAGCCGTTCGCTCCGCGCGCCGGCGTTGTTCATCGCTTCGTAGGCCATGCCCGCGCTCATGGAGCCATCGCCTATGACGCAGACCACGTTATTCGTGTCGCCGGATAATTCGCGCGCCACAGCCATGCCGAGGCCAGCGGAAATCGACGTCGATGAATGAGCAGCGCCGAACGGATCGTATTCGCTCTCGGTGCGCTTCGTGAAACCGGAAAGGCCGCCGGGCTGGCGCAATGTCCTTATCCGGCTACGGCGGCCGGTCAGGATCTTATGCGGATACGACTGGTGGCTGACGTCCCAGATCAAGCGATCGCGCGGCGTTTCGAAAAGATAGTGGAGCGCCACCGTCAGCTCGACGACGCCCAGGCCAGCGCCAAGATGGCCGCCGGTTTGCGATACGGCATCGATGAGTTCAGCGCGAAGTTCCGACGCAAGCTGGGGCAGTTCGCTCTCGGACAGTTGCCGAAGATCGGCCGGCGTATCGACTTGGTCCAAAAGCGGTGTTTTGGATACCCGAGGCACCATTACATCCATCGACCAAACTCCCCCCAAAACAGCCTTAGCCCGAGTCCCTGTAACTGTTCCAAATATGAACCCATGACACGGCGCAAAAAATGGAACATGCACATCGAACCGGACTCTACGGGGAAGTGTTGCAGCCAAGCCTCACAAATGGCAGACAACAGTGGGGAAGTTGGCTAAATGCCGCCACCGTGTCCACCTAGGACACATTCCCGCCGCTGAGGATTCTACTCGCCGGCGGCACACCGAATTTGAAAACAATGAGGGAGGGGCAATGGTCCCGGCCAAGAAATCACGTATTTTTGGGGCTTCGATCGCAGCTTTGATGACAGCGCTTCTCGCTTCACCTCAACTTGCGAGCGCGCAAGCCTTCGACGCGCCAGAAAAGACGATTAGCGGCCTAAACGCTACGCTACTCGACACGATGAAGCAGGCGCAGGCGCTTGGCGTGCAAGGCCGTTTCAACGCTCTCGCGCCCGTTCTGTCGAAAACGTACGACATCCAATCGATGTCCCGCGTGGCAGTCGGACAAAGCTGGGACACGTTCCAGCCCGAGCAGAAGGCCGCCGTTACCGATGCGTTTGCTCGCATGATGATTGCGACCTATGCGAAGCGCTTTGACGGATTCTCCGGCGAGACATTCGAAATCGCCGAGATTACGGATCGGCCGCCGTCTGACAAAATGGTGAAGACCCGGATCGTTCAAAGCAACGGCAAGCCGGTTGCGATCAATTACTTGCTGCGCAAGACGGGACAGCAATGGCGGATCGTCGATGTCTATCTCGACGGTACCATCAGCGAACTTGCCAGCCGTCGCGCTGAGTTCTCATCGATCCTAAAAGCAGGCGGCCCCGATGCTCTGATTGCTTCGCTCAAGAAGCAGGGCGATAGGCTGCTATCGGGTAGCTGATTGCACGACATTCGTGGCCGGCCTTGTCGACGATGAGCCGGCCGCGATCTTCCTGCCCCTACGCACCTTATACGGCGCACTGAGACGTCTTCACGGTCGTCATTGATATAGAGAACAGCTAAGCCGCGCGGACGTTTTGCAACGCCGCGCCAGCTGATTCTGGCCTGGCTAAAATTCGGATCGAATTAGCGCGCTTCGACCGGCGTCGGCGGACCGACGACAACGATCGTACCGCCATGATCCTCGGCGCTCGACATTTTCGGCACGTCGGTCATCTGGCGCTTCTTGAGCATCGTCGGTGATGAAACGAGTTCCATGACAGGCTCGATCGCGTTGGGATCGGGTGGTAAGGGCTCGCCCGTCAAAACGCTCGTTGTCAGAGCTTCCTGAAGCTCCGCCTGGCGCTTCTGATCGGTCACACTGCGCAGCATCGAATAGAAGTCGATCGAGCTTTCCTCGAGCGTCTGCATATCTTCTGCTTTGCTCAGGTTCGTGAGCGGACTGGTCACGCTGCCTGCAAGATTGACCCGGCTGTACAGCGTCGCGACCTTCGTCGGTATAAACGTGCCTGCCGGAATTTGCGCGGCAAATTCTACACCAGTTCCGATCGCATCTCGCACGTTCGTCGGGCCGAGGATGGGCAGCACCAGATAGGCGCTTTCCCGATAGCCCCAGACGTACATCGTCTGTCCGAAGTCGCCGGACTGATGAGCCATGCCTTGTGTCGCCGCGACGTCGAAGAGGCCGCCGAGACCAAGCGTCGAATTGAGTGCGAAGCGGCCGAGCGTCGTGGCCGCAGCAGCCGGACGGAGCTGCAAAACGTTGTTTGCAAAAACCATCGGCTCGGAAAGGTTGGTCGTGAATGCGTCGATGCGATCGCGCACGCCTTCAGGCACGTTCTCGTTATACGACTTGGCAGCCGGATAGAGGACGTCGTGATTGAAATCCTGATTGGTATCGAAAACCGAGCGATTGAATTGCTCGTGAGGATCGGCGATGGATTTCGGCTCAGCGTCGCTTTCGACCGAAGCCAAGTGCTGTGGTGCGATTTGCGGCGCAGATGTGCTGGCGCAAGCCGACAGACCCACACCGGCCAAAATGCAGCCGAGCCAATTAGCGATGGTAGTGAATCTCACGTCCCGATATTCCCCCATGCCAAGCCCTGCGGCCAAGCAACCTCAGATCTATCGCAGCCACGCTCTTAACGCTAGCTTACCCGTCGAAGCCCGTAGGCTTTCCCCCAGGTCAAACCAGAAAGTAACGTCAGAATGACGTCCTGTCTGTGGCTTGTATGCACCCTCGTCGCCGTTATCGGCAGCGTCTACGCTCTTTTGGCTGCTTTATTGGTGGCACGATTTGCGTCTTCGCCCAAGTCGATTTTAGGGCGAGGGGAAAATGTCTCTTTGATCAAGCCGCTTTACGGCGCTGAACCGGGCCTCGGCGCCAGTCTCGAAACGTTCATTCGACAAGACTACCCGGCCGACATTCAGATGATATGCGGAGTGCAGGACCCTGCCGACCCGGCGATAGCGGTCGTGCGCAACCTTGAAGAGAGATTTTCTTCCGGGAAGATCGAACTCGTCGCTTCGGCCCGCAAAGCTGGCGGCAATCCAAAAATTGCCAACGTCCTCAATATTTTTCCGCGTGCTCAACACGATGTTCTGATTCTCAGCGACAGCGACATGCGTGTCGAGCCTCAGTACGTTCGCGATGTCGTCGCCACGCTTCAGCAACCCGAGGTTGGCCTTGTGACGTGTCTCTATCGCGGCTGCGCGATAGGTGGGTTCTGGTCTCGACTTGCCGCGGCGGCGGTCGATCAGCATTTTCTGCCGAGTGTACTGGTTGGCGTTCAGTTCGGCCTCGCGAAGCCCTGCTTCGGATCGACAATCGCAATTCGTCGCAGCACGCTGGCCGCTATCGGCGGTTACGAGGCCTTCGCCGATACTTTGGCCGACGACTACGCCATGGGCGACGCTGTGAGGAAAAAGGGCCTCAAGGTTGCGATCGCACCTTTCACCGTCGGGCATACTTTTTCGGAAAATACGTTCGGCGAACTGCTCGCGCATGAGCTTCGATGGGCGCGAACGATACGCCTCGTCGATGGCGCCGGTTATGCCGGTTCCGTCATAACGCATCCGTTGCCTTTTGCGTTGGCAGCGTTGCCTTTGAGTGGCTTCAACGCCATAGCGTGGATGATCCTCCTGGGGACGCTTGCATGTCGGCTTTTCGTTCCGTTACAAGTTGAGCGGCTGCCCGGTGGGGGAAAGAGTTCGATATTGCTCACTCCTTTACGCGACATGTTGAGCTTCGCGATTTTTGTCGCGAGCTATGTACCCGGAGCTGTCAGTTGGAGGGGTCGTCGCTACAGCGTCGGCGCCGACGGGACTGTTAGGCCTATATGAAAGGCGCTCACATGCGCACGTTATTTTTGCAGGCTCCTTCGTTCGATGGCTTCGACGGAGGTGCGGGATCTCGATATCAGGCGCGTCGCGAAATTCAGTCGTTCTGGTACCCGACCTGGCTGGCGCAGCCGGCCGCTCTGGTCGAGAACTCAAAGCTGATCGACGCGCCGCCGCACCGCACCAGCCTGCAGGATGTGCTCGCGCAAGTGCGCGATTACGACCTCGCGGTTCTGCACACCTCTACGCCGTCGTTCGATTCTGACGTCAAGGTCATCGAGGCGATGAAGGCGACCAACCCGAACCTCAAGGTCGGGCTGATCGGCGCCAAGGTCGCGGTGCAATCCAACGAGAGCTTAAAGGACGCGCCGATTGTCGACTTCGTTGCCCGCAACGAGTTCGACTTCACGATCAAAGACGTCGCCGACGGCATGGCCTGGAGCGACATCAAGGGTCTGTCTTACCGCAACGCGCAGGGCGTCATCGTGCACAACGAGGACCGCGCCGTGATGCACGACATGGACACGCTGCCCTTCGTTACGCCGGTCTACAAGCGCGACCTCGTGATGGAGAATTACTTCATCGGCTATCTGAAGCACCCGTACATCTCGTTCTACACGGGGCGCGGCTGCAAGAGCCGCTGCACGTTCTGCCTGTGGCCGCAGACCGTCGGCGGCCATCGCTATCGGACCCGCTCCGTTGGCCACGTCATCGAGGAGGTGCGTTACATCCTCAAGGCGTTCCCGCAGATGAAAGAGCTGATGTTCGACGACGATACCTTCACCGACGACCTGCCGCGCGCGGAAGCGATCGCCAAGGAACTCGGCAAGCTCGGCGTCACGTGGTCGTGCAACGCCAAGGCGAATGTGCCGCGCGAGACCCTGAAGGTGCTCAAGGACAATGGCCTGCGCCTGCTGCTCGTCGGCTACGAGAGCGGCAACCAGCAAATCTTGCACAACATCAAGAAGGGCATGCGGGTCGAGGTCGCGGAGAAGTTCACCAAGGACTGCCACGAGCTCGGTATCAAGATTCACGGCACCTTCATCCTCGGCCTTCCGGGAGAGTCGAAGGAGACGATCGAGGAGACGATCAAGTTTGCGACGCGGATCAACCCCCATACGATCCAGGTCTCGCTCGCCGCGCCGTATCCGGGCACATTCCTTTACAAGCAGGCGTCCGAGAACGGCTGGCTCGACATCGACAATGCCGAACTCATCAACGCTAACGGCATCCAAATCGCGCCGCTGCACTATCCAGGTCTGTCGCACACCGAGATCTTCACTTCGGTCGAGGAGTTCTATCGCAAGTTCTACTTCCGGGTGCCGAAGATTGCTTCGATCGTCGGCGAGATGATAACGCAGCCCGACATGATGAAGCGGCGCCTCAGAGAGGGCGTCGAATTCTTCCAGTTCTTGCGTGAGCGCCGCAACGCCGCGTAACACATCGAGAAACGCAGACATTGCGAATGAGAACACGACGCGGCGCCGGAATTTCAACCGGCGCCGTCAGTCTTTCTGGACCTTGTCGTCGGGCTTGGCGTTCCGCGGCGGACCCATCAGGATCGGCTGGAAGAGAACGGCGGCCGCAAGCGTCGTGACGAGCGAGAGCGCCAGCAGCTCTCCCATGCTCGATGTTCCGGGATGACTGGAGAAGAACAAGCTTCCGAAGGCGACGGCCGTCGTCATGGCGCTGAACATGACGGCGCGGGTCAGCGGTGAGGCCAGCAAGCTCGTTTCGCCTTCCCGCCATGCGAGCACGTAGTAAATCTTGAACGCGACGCCGACGCCGAGCAAGACCGGCAGCGCTATGATGTTCGCGAAGTTCAGCGGCAGCCCGATCAGCACGCAGAGTTCGAGCGTCACGACGCCTGCGAGCAATAGCGGCACGAGGGTCATCAGCACGTCTGAGACGCGGCGCAAGGCAACGAACAGGATGATCGTTATCGAAACGAGTGCCAAGAGACCGGCGTGGATAAACGATCGAACGACCGTCTTTGCCGATTCCTGAATGAGGATCGGCACCCCGGTCGCTTCGGGCGCAACCGCGAGGACGGCTGCTGCGAAACGACGGAGGTTGGCGTTGTCGTTACCATCGCCCGTCGGTGCGACTTCGACGCGTGCCCGGCCGTCGGCGGTGATCCAGTCGGCTATGATCTCGGGCGGTAAATTCTCGAGCGTTATGGGCTCGGCCTTGAGAGCTGAGCGAATTTGCGTGAGGCGCAACTTCAGCCCGTCGAGCAGCGCTTTCTCGACCTTCGCACGCACATCTGCCGGCGCGTCTGCGAGCTTGCGCAGCGTTTGCGCCATGTGAACGGCAAGGGGCGGGGCGCCGGGAAGTTTGCTCACGTCCTCGAACGCCGACGCCGTGTCCCGCAACCTCGTCTGCGTTTCAGCGTCTGTCGGCGCCGCCGCGATTTCGTCGGGCTCGATCGTCGGGCCGAGTAAGTCTGCGGCATCCCTTATAATCGCCAGCTTTTCGTCCTGATGGTCGGGGACGAAGCTTGCGAGCGTGACCGTTTGAGCGGCTTCCGGCAACTTATCGAGCTTGGCTGCGAGCGCTTCCGCATCCGTCAAATTCGGAGCGAGCACTTCGATGGTGTTGGGAGCGGTCGCCGGATCGCGCATGAGATCATTGAAGGTGGCGACGGACTCCACCTTATTGCTGCGCAGGTTGATCGGATTGAAATCGAACTCTAGCTTCGTAAGTAGCGGCAGTCCGGCGACGACGCAGATCGCCGTCAGCGCCAGGATGATGTGGCGGTGACGCGCCATGAAGCGGTCAACCGGCGCGAGCGCGCGATAGCCGACATCGTGTGCTTCGCCTGGAGGATTGAACAGCGAAAGCATCGCCGGCAAAAATGTGATGCTCGTCAGGAACGCGATAATCATGCCGCTGCCGGCAATGAGGCCAAGCTCGGACACGCCGCGATAATCGGTCGGCAGAAAGGCGTAGAAGCCCGCTGTCGTCGCGGCGGCGGCGAGTGCGAGCGGTTTTCCGGCGTTCTTGCCCGCAGCGATCAACGCGTCGCAAAGGCCCTGCTTGCTGAAGCGCTCGTGGCGATACCTCACCGAAAACTGGATGCCGAAATCGACGCCGATGCCGACGAACAGCACAGCGAACGCGATCGAGATGAGATTCAAAGCGCCGACAAGATAAAGTCCCAGCGCCCCCGTCATCGCCAGTCCGGCGAAAAGACTGACAAGAACGGCAAAGACGATGCGACCCGATTTCAGGGCCAGCCACAAAATGAAGAGAACGGCCGCGATCGTGACGGCCGTATTGATGACCGCGCCTTCGGCAACGGTTCCAAACTCCTCATCCGCCATCGGGACCGATCCCGTGAGCCGCACGCGCACGCCGTTCTCGGGGGTCAGCCCAAGCCGTTCGGCCGTCTTGCGAATCAAGGAGGTTGCATCGGCGCCGGGCTGCAGATCGGAATAGTCGAGGACGGGTTTCACCTCGAGGAAGCGGCGAAGTTCAGAAGGCGTGGGGCTTCCGCCCGTAAAAAGCTCGCCCCAGGAAAAGTTCGTCTCTTTTCCCGCCATCAGATCGTCAATGGCATTGGCCAACACGCCGAGCGGCTTTTCGAAGTCCGACCACTTCGCGCGCTCTTCCTTGATGCCGAGCGGGACGAACGAGAGCGCCTTTGCCAGTCCGTTGAGCGTCGGATCGGCGGCAAGCGTGCCGAGCACCGGTTGCGCCTTGATCAGCCCCTCGGTCGTTTCCTTGAGTTCGGAGACTGAAAGATAAAGCAGGCCATTTTTTTCGAAGAAGGGACCGCCGTCACGCCGGCGAACAATTTGAAAAGGATCGGGCTGCGATTCGCTCAAGGCAGCCGCGAGCTTGGCTGCGGCGGCTTCAGTCAGCTCGGGCGTTTTGCCGTCTATGACTATATCGATCGTGTCGGTGTGCTGGGGAAAAGCGAGATCGAACTGGCGCTCGCGCTGCCGCCAATCGAGATCGGACGCAATGAGCTGGCTCGTGTCCGTCGTAATTGCGAAATGGTTGATGACGTAAAGGATCGCGCCCGCGGTGAGCGCCAGCCCAAGCACAATGGTAAGCCAGCGCTGCCGCACAGAGATGGCAACGGTCCCAGCTACGAAGCGCTCGATCATGCAGCCGCCGATGGTTGTCTTGGATGGTGTTGGATATCGAGGTCGTGAAGGATCATTCTAGAACGGACTCATGATAATCTTTGATGGATCTGTTAGCAGCTCACCTACGATGCCGAACCTGTCGAGCAGATGAATGACGTGGCCTCGTCCAGTGTGTTGCTTTTGAGACACGTCACGTCAACAGCATGAAAGCCGCGACGTTGCCCCGGCTGCCGATCAATCTCGATAATGCGTAAATGTCGGGGACGAGTGGGGCACGGCGCGTTGAACGTCATCAATCGGACTGCATTGCCGTACTAAGTCTTCCACGGCGCAAAGCAATTGCGCGCCGGCAGAACGGGGGTTTCTGCATGAAAGTGATTTTGGCGCAGCCCCGGGGTTTTTGCGCAGGCGTAGTTCGGGCGATCGATATCGTCGAGCGTTCGCTCGCGCGGCGGGACGGACCTGTCTACGTGCGCCACGAGATCGTTCACAACCGCCATGTCGTCGAGGATCTGAAGGCTAAGGGCGCGCATTTCGTCGAGGATCTCGCGGAAATCCCGGACGGCGCGGTCACGATTTTCAGCGCTCACGGGGTATCGCACGGCATCGAGGACGATGCGAAATCGCGCCGCCTCAGGGTCGTCGACGCGACATGTCCCCTCGTTTCAAAGGTCCATAAGCAGGGCCAGCGCTATTCGTCGCTCGGACGTACCGTGATCCTGATCGGGCATGCCGGACATCCTGAGATTGAAGGCACGCTCGGACGCATCTCGGGACCCGTTTACCTTGTCGAGAACCGTGAGGATGTCGCCAACCTCGATCTTCCGGATGAAACGCCGGTTGCCTACATCACGCAGACGACGTTGAGCGTGGACGACACCCGGTCGACCATCGAGGCCGTGAAAAGCCGGTTCACCGACGTCATTGGACCGGAAACGCGCGACATCTGTTATGCTACGCAAAATCGGCAAACGGCTGTTCGTGACCTCTGCCAATCCGCCGAAGTGCTTTTGGTGGTGGGCGCCAGTAATAGCTCGAACTCGAACAGGTTGCGCGAGATCGGCGCCGAATGCGGCATACCAAGCTATCTCGTCGCAGACGGCAGCGAGGTTGATCCGGCATGGCTTGCCGGAATGAATGTAGTTGGCGTAACAGCAGGTGCTTCGGCGCCTGATGTTCTTGTCGAAGATGTCCTTGCCACCATCGGACGGATCTCGCCGATCGAGATCGAAATACTCGATGGCGTCGAGGAGAAAATTACTTTCCGCCTACCGCCTGAATTGCTCGAAGCATCATGATCGGTGATAATACTGGTTCGAGCGCCGCTAGAAGGAGCCCTATCGGGTGGGAATTCCATTAAACCAAGCTTTGTCGGTAGGTGCCTACGTCATCGGACAGCACCTCAGGGGCCGCAAACGCTATCCGCTCGTGCTGATGCTCGAGCCGCTCTTCCGCTGCAACCTCGCGTGTGCGGGCTGCGGAAAGATCGACTATCCCGATAAGATCCTCAATCAGCGCATCTCGGTCGCTGACGCGCTGCATTCGATGGATGAATGCGGAGCGCCGGTCGTCGTGCTGGCTGGCGGCGAACCGCTGCTTCACAAGGAGCTGCCGGAGATCGTCGAAGGCGCGCTCAAGAAGGGCAAGTTCGTCACCGTCTGCACCAACGCGCTGCTGCTCGAGAAGAAGATCCATCTCTACAAGCCGCACAAGAATTTCAACTGGTCGATTCATCTCGACGGCGACAAGGAGATGCACGACAGGTCGGTTTGCCAGAAGGGCGTGTACGATCGCGCGATCGAGGCGATCAAAGTCGCAAAGGCGAAGGGCTTCCGCGTCAACATCAATACGACGCTGTTCAGCGACGCAAAGGCCGAGCAGGTCGCGAAGTTCCTCGATGAGATGAAAAAGCTCGACATCGGCGGGGTCACCATTTCACCCGGCTACGCCTATGAGCGCGCGCCCGATCAGCAGCACTTCCTCAATCGCACAAAGACGAAGCAGCTCTTCCGCGATATCTTCAAGCTCGGAAAGGGCGGTCGTGCGTGGCCGTTCTTCCAGTCGGGCTTGTTCCTCGATTTCCTTGCCGGCAACCAGACCTATCAGTGCACGCCATGGGGCAACCCCACGCGCACGGTGTTCGGCTGGCAGCGGCCCTGCTACCTGCTCGGCGAAGGCTACGCGAAGACCTTCAAGGAGCTGATGGAAGGCACCGACTGGGACAAGTACGGCACCGGCAATTACGAGAAGTGCGCGGACTGCATGGTGCACTCAGGCTTTGAAGCGACGGCCGTCATGGACGCGGTGAAGAAGCCCTGGAAGATCGCCGCCGTCGCGCTGAGAGGCGTGAAGACGGATGGTCCGATGGCGCCCGAAATTGCGCTCGATAAGCAGCGTCCGGCTGAGTTCGTATTCTCGCGGCACGTCGAGAACAAGCTAGCGGAGATCAGCGAAGCCGAGGCCCGGGCCCAGAAACCGGTGGCAGCCGAATAATCGCTGCATCGCTCGGCGGGTCGCGGCGGCGGCCCGCAACAGATCCGGGAGCTGACCCGGCTGAGACATCAACGATTTGAGAACGCCGGGAATGTTCGGCGTTCCGTCCGGCTTAAGGCCGTTGATGGCTGCCGGAGGAACCCTTTGACTTGCCGGATCAGCAATTACGCGCAGCACGGCAAACGGCAATCCGTATTGTTTGGCCAAATGCGCAACGACGTGGCTTTCCATATCGGCTGCGAACGCGCCGGTCGTCATATAGAGATCTTGCTTTTCGGCGGGGCGTGAAACGACCGCATTCGATGCTGCGATTGCGCCTGTCTCTGCTTTCGGTAGCGACTCGAACAGGCTGTCGCTCCAGCGTTCGTCGGCAACGTAAGTCGTGCCGTTGGCGATGACGGAGGTACCCACGACGATCGTTCCCGACGGCAAACCCGGCCTCAGGCCTCCCGCGATGCCGAAGCTGATGATGCCGCGGATGCCACCGCCCAGGATGGTTTCCTCGATCAGGGAGACGAGGCGTTTCTCGTTGCCACCGCAGGCAAGCGCCTTCACGCGCCCGGATCGTTGCGCGACCCGAGCTTCCGCTCGCAGCCCCGTTGCGGCGAGTATTCCCCCCTTCATTCCCTCACATCATCCCTCAGATTAGTCCCCGACCCCAGACTATCCGCTCACATCCCAACTGTCACTGATCTTGAATTCGAGGCCTTGAGGTTGCGATAGCGGGCCAAAGCCCACATCGGAAAGAATTTCGAATAACCATGGTAGCGGAGATAAAAGACGCGCGGAAAGCCCGTCGCCGTGAAATGCTTTTCGTTCCAGAAGCCGTCAGAGGCTTGGGACGTCGCTAGATAAGCGATGCCTTTCCGAACAGCGGGATGATCGACCTCGCCGGCTGCCATCAATCCCATCAGCGCCCATGCCGTTTGCGATGCCGTGCTCGGGGCCGTTTCGTAGGCCTTGTAGTCGAGCTTGTAGCTATCCCCGGCCTCGCCCCACCCACCGTCGGCATTCTGGATCGACAGAAGCCAGCCGACCGCCTTGCGGACGACGCTCGACTTCGGGTCGACGCCGGCGGCGTTCAGAGCGCACAGCACCGACCATGTGCCGTAAATGTAATTCATCCCCCAACGGCCATACCAGCTGCCGTCCTTTTCCTGGGTCCGTTCGAGGTAGCTCACCGCAGTGTCGAGCACATAGCTCTGTCCGTGGCGCTCACCGAGTTGTGCCAGCATTGAGACGCAGCGCGCGGAGACGTCGGCCGTCGGCGGATCGAGCAGAGCCCCATGATCGGAAAATGGAATCTGATTGAGGTATTCGTACGTGTTGTCGGCGTCGAAAGCACCCCAGCCGCCATTTTTGCTTTGCATGCCAACGATCCACTCGCGGCCGCGTTCAATCGCTTCACGATAGGAATTGTCGGCTTGCGGAGCGCGTCCCAAAGAGCGGTCCATCGCCATCACAACGACGGCGGTGTCGTCGGTATCGGGATAATGGGGATTTGCATATTGGAATGCCCAGCCGCCAGGACGAATGCCTGGCCGGCTCGCGGCCCAGTCGCCGACGGTATTGAGCACCTGCAGCGGCTTCAGCCATTGGAGCGCACGCTCAGCGCTTGCTTCGGCTTGGGTGTCGCCCACTTCCAAGAGCGCATGAGTGGAAAGCGCGGTGTCCCAAACCGGCGATAGGCAAGGCTGACAGTAAGCTTCGTCATCCTTGACGATCAGCAGCTTCTCGATCGATCCCCGAGCGGTCACGTAATTCGGATGGTCGTGCGGATAGCCGAGTGCGTCGTAGACCAGCAGCGCGTTGACCATCGCGGGGAAGATCGCGCCCAAGCCGTCTTCGCCATTCAATCGCTCATCGACGAACGCAACGGCCTTGTCGATCGAGCGCTTGCGTATCGACTTCGGAAAGAACGGCTGAGTGGCACGGAGCACCCGATCGATCGCGCCAAAAATTTCCGACCACGGGGATTTCTGATGCGGACCCTTCGGCCAGACTTTGACGTCCTCCGGCGGGATCGTGAATAGTTCGGGAATGCCGACGCCTTTCGGATTCCGCGCCCTGGGCTTCAAGGCGTTGAGCACGGTGAGCGGCACCACCACTGTGCGCGCCCAGTAAGAAATCTTGTCGAGATGGAACGGAAACCATCGCGGCAACACCATGATCTCGACGGGCATCACTGGGACGCCTGTCCAAGGCACGGCGCCAAAAAGCGCCAGCAGGTTGCGCGTAAACACGTTGCTGTGGGACGCGCCGCCTTGCGACAGGATCCAGCCGCGCGCCTTCTTCATGTAAGGCTCTTCGGTGCCGACGCCGATCATCTTCAGCGCGAAGTATGCCTTCACGCTCGCGCTGATATTCGACTCACCATCATGAAAGAGCGGCCAGCCGCCGTCTTCCGACTGAATCCGGCGGAGATAGTTGGCGATCTTGGCTTCGAGGGCTGCGTCCACCGGCTCGGCCAGATAATGGCGCATCAGAACATATTCTGCCGGGATCGTCGCATCCGCCTCGAGCTCGAACACGAAATGACCGTCGTCCCGCTGTAGTGACAGAAGCGCGTTCTTCGCTTTGTTTATCGCGTTTTCGATGTCAGGCGTTGAGATCTCGCGCGTCGCGGTGGCGGACGCCAGCCGAGCGGACTGCGCTGCAGAGTCGAAATTCATAGATGCTCTCCCAGAAGTTCGAGCGTCCTATCAGAAGTGCGCCGACATCGCCAGTTTCGCGGCCCCCTCACCTGACCTTATCGCGCCCTCAATCGTGGCCGGAAGTCCGGTATCAGTCCAATCGCCTGCGAGAATCAGGTTTTTCCAGCGTGTGCGCGCTTTCGGCCGCAGGGCATTCTGTCCGGGTGTGGCGGCAAAAGTCGCGCGCCGCTCTTTGACGATCTGCCAACGCGGAAGCTCTGCGTCGAGGCGGGCGATTTTCGCAACCTCAGTCCAGATCTGGCGTGCGAGCGGTTCTCTCTCTGCCTCATTGAAGCGATCTGCAGAACTGACGGTAACCGACAAACGGTTTTCGAATGCGAACAACCATTCCGTCGTCGCGTTGACGATGCCCATGATCTTCGGGAGGTTCGCGGGCGGCGTGATGGCAAAGTGCGCGTTGCAGATCGACCGGTATTCAGTCGGCACGACGATATCTGGAATCAGAGTCCGGGCGACCCACGCGGGCACTGCCAGAACGACATCATCGGCATCCTTGAGTTCAACGGCGCCTTCAGCGAATTGCAACGCGCGGACGCGACCGGCGCCAAATTCGATCGATCTCAATGAATGGTCGAATCGCAATTCCGCGCCGCGTTTGCCGAGAAACGAAAGCGCGGGATCGACGAGCGCCGGTCCCAATCCGTTAGCCGCGAACAAAGGGCGGCAGGCTTTTCCACCGCGCGCGAGTGTTTCGCGAATGACTGCGCCGGCGAGTTTTGCGGAGCCTTCGGAGGGATCGCAGTTCAGCGCCGCGAGCAACACCGGGTGCAGGAGGCGCGTGAAGACCGGCGACCCGGAATCAACCCGCTGCGTGATCGTATCGCTACTTTTCGCTTGGAGAAGACTTCCGAGCCGAAGGTAATCAATCGCGCGCGTGTTCGGCACGCGGCGGCTCTCCGAGAAGATCCACCACGGCAGCGGCCCGTCGTTCGGTCTCAGCGTCCAGCGCTCGCCGGATGCGAAATCGCAAAAAGCAAATTCCGAGTGCTCCGGGTCGTCGAGCAGATGCCTGCCGCCGATCGTATTCAGGTAGCGAAGCGCGCTGTCATTTCCTGACAGCAGCAAATGGTTGCCGTTGTCGATCGTCAGTCCGAGCGCAGACTCGAAATATGAGCGGCAGCGTCCGCCGGCATGGCGCGCCAACTCGTGGATGACGACCTTGCGCCCGCGGCTGACAAGCGTGACCGCCGCCGAAAGACCGGCGAGACCGGCCCCGACGATGTGAACAGTGCCGTCGCTCATCTAAAAAATGCCGTCACGCAGAACCGCCCAGAGGACGGTGCGCTTGGAGCGGCGCACATCAACGCGCGGCGCTCGCCATCCCCGTGCAATCAGTTTCTCGAGGATACCCCGATAGACGGTTGCCATCATTCGCGGCGATCTGACCGACCGGCGTGAGCTGCGCGCCATGATGGCTTCCGACACGTCGTAGTATTTCCGCGCCTTCTCGGCGATGCCGCGGCAGACGCCATCAAGCCGCGGATCAGCGAGAATTTCGGCGATTGAAAGTTCTGCAAGACCACTCTCGCGCAATGCCTCTTTCGGGAGATAGAGACGGCCCATGCTCGCGTCTTCATCGATATCGCGCAGAATGTTCGTCAGCTGCAGCGCGCGTCCTAGGTTGTGCGAAAGCTCAATTCCTGGCGCTTCTTCCATGCCGAAAATTCGAACGGACAATCTTCCGACCGCCGAGGCGGCACGATCGCAATAGAGATCGAGGACTTTCCATTCGGGCGCGCGAAGATCGCGGACGATATCCATCTCCATGCCATCGATGACGGCGATGAAATCCTCCTTCAGCAGGCCGTATTGCGCGATCGGACCCGCGAGGTCGCGCGTTCGCGGTGTCCGGCGGCCGGTTGCGTAGAGTTCTTCGATGTCGTCGCGATATTGGACGAGGTCGGCAAGGCGGAGATCCCTCGGGCCGCTGTTATCGGCAACGTCGTCCACGGCCCTGCAAAATGCATAGACGTGATACATCGCCTCGCGCTGCTCACGCGGAAGAACCCGCATGGCAGCATAAAACGAGCTGCTTGCCGCGGCGGGCGTTTCTTCAGCAACCAGAGTGTTGATTTCAGCGCTCATGCGGCATCATCCTTGACGACTTCGTAAACGCAGCGCGTGTGAATGTCCGCCCCGCAAGAGTGGCGGCCGCTGCGCGCGCAGCAATCACCGCTGCGTAGGGTTTTGAAAGGTGTACGGTCTCGGAAAGCGGATCGCGCGTTTTCAGCAGCCCGATCAGCTTGCGTGCTAGTCCGACGATCACAGACGTTTCAACGGCAAGGCGCGTATCGGCGACGCTGGACGGCAGTAGCGCCGACTCGGGCATGAGGCTTTCCGTTCTCGCAGCCAGCGTTTGCAAACAGGCGCGCAATGCCGGTGAGGCTTTGGACCCGGCCAGATCGCGAACGCTCGCTCCATGCGATGCAAGTTCGTCGAGCGGGACGTAGACCCGATCAATGTTGCGATAGTCCTTCGCGCAGTCCTGAAGGTGATTGATGATCTGCAAGGCCGTGCACAATGCATCCGAATGCTTCCACGTCGACGTCGGCTCGCCGTGAACGTCGAGCACGAACCGGCCGACCGGCATCGCCGAATAGCGGCAGTAATCGAGCAGCTCGTCCCACGTGTTGTACCGGTTCTTCGTAACGTCCTGACGAAAGGCCTTGAGAAGGTCGAGGGCGTGTTGCGGGTTCAGATTTCTCAGCCGCACCTGATCGCGGAGCGCGAGTGCATCCGCTGCGGCATCGGACCGGCCGAGCAGCGTCTCTTCGAGAGCGTCGAGGATCGAAAGCTTCGATTGCGCATCGAGTGTCGGATGATCGGCGGCATCATCGGCGGCACGGGCAAAGCGATAGAACGCGAGGATCGGCGCGCGGTGACGCGAGGCAATGATGCGCGACGCGACAGGAAAATTCTCGTCACGCTCCGACTTGCCGGATTTGTACTTGCCGTCGACCGTCATTGCTTTCCTACTTCGGCCTGTACCCGGCCCTTCCAGAGACCCCCGCGACCGCGTCTATGCTGATACGCCGAATCTAACGTGAAACCCACATAGGTCATCGCGATAACTGGTAGCGCGAGGCCCCAAAGTGGCGAACGGTTGTAAAAGCGCAACGTCGGCTGAAACGCGATTATCATTAATAGATATGCTGCGCCCGCGAGCACATTCGCCGGGTAACCGGCGAAAACGGCAAAAACGAGCGGCACCAAGTAAATAGCGCCCATACCGCCAACTGTTCCGAGTAGCAGCAAGGGCGAATATCGCAGTTGGGCGTAGGCCGACCGCGCAACCATCCGGCGAATGTCCTCGAATGCGGGATACTCCCGCAAACTGGTCACGTTGTTGGAAAGTCCGAGCCAAATCGGGCCCTCTCTTTTCAACAGTTTTCCGAGAGCACAATCGTCAATGAGCGCACCTCGGATGGCGGCGATGCCGCCGGCACGCTCCAGCGCGCTGCGAGCAACCAACATGCAACCGCCCGCAGCGGCTGCAGTTGCGGCGGTCTTCCGGTTTACCCATCGAAATGGATAAAGCATCTGAAAGAAAAAAATGAACGCTGGCACCAATGCTCGCTCAGCGAAGCTTTGGCATTTGAGTTTGGCCATCACCGAGGTCATGGCGCGGCCGTTGGCGCGCGATCCCATGACGAGCGAGCGGAGGGTTTCAGGCGCGTATCCGATATCGGCATCCGTCAGGAGCAAATAGTCGGGATTCGATGACGAGGCGGCGGCTATGCCCTGATGCATCGCCCACACCTTGCCCGTCCACGCAGAGGGAAGAGGCGCGCCGTTGATGATGGTAATTTTTCGGGTGCCATTCGCGGCAATGGCTCGCGCGATATCGGCCGTGCCGTCGGTGCTTTGATCATCGACGAGAACGATCGAGAACTCGCCAGGATAATCCTGAGCCGCCAGAGACGTGAGGGACAAGGGCAGCATATCGGCTTCGTTTCGCGCGGGAATGACAGCCGTCACGCGCGGCCACGCATCGGGCACGGATGATTTCGCTCGCTCGGATTCCTCGCGCTCGGTCGTCAGCCAGAACCCGCCGTTGAAGAACAGAAGGTAGGCCCAGGCCGCAAGACTGAATGCCGCAATCAGATCGATGGCGGTCACTTCAGATACCCCGCTTCGCGAAACCAGCGGTAGGCTTCCGCCAATGCTTCCGTGGCGGGACGCGCGCGATATGAAAGCTCGCGCTCGGCTTTGGCGGAGGAAAAGAACATTTTGTATTTGGCCATGCGCAAACCATCGACGGTAGCGAAGGGTTCGCGTCCCGTGATACGCGCCATCGCTTCAGCGCCGTAGGCAATCGGATAGATGATCTGGCGCGGCAGCTTGATTGCCGGCGGCCTTCGACCCGCGAGACGCGCAATCTCGGCGAGCATTTCTCCGAGCGTCATGTCCTGTCCCCCCAGAATATAACGTTCGCCAATTCGCCCGTGCTTCAAGGCAGCAACGTGGCCATCCGCGACGTCATCGACATGCACGAGATTCAATCCCGTCTCAACGTAGGCGGGCATTCTTCCCGATGCAGCCTCGACCACGATGCGTCCGGTCGGCGTCGGGCGGACATCGCGCGGACCTATCGGTGTCGAAGGATTGACGATGACGGCCTGCAATCCTTCTTCCGCGACCATCTGCTCGACCACACGTTCGGCGAGTACCTTGCTTCGCTTGTAGGCGCCGATGGCATCCGCCGCATCGAGCGGCATGGTCTCATTCGAAGGCGAACCATCGCCCCTTAGTCTCAGCGTCGCGACGCTCGACGTATAGACGACGCGTTCGACACCCGCCTTCAGAGCGGCGGACATAACTGCACGCGTGCCTTCCGTATTGGTTGCGACGATCTCTTCCGGATCCGGCGCCCAAAGGCGGTAGTCGGCGGCAACGTGGAAAACGTAGCGCGCGCCCTGCACCGCGTTGGCGACGAGGTTTGCGTCGCGAATATCGCCCTCAACGATCTCGAGGCCGGCATCTTTGAGGTTGGCGCGATTGCTGGTCCGCCGAACCAGCGCACGGACGGCAAATCCTTCCTCGATGAGGCGACGCGCAACGGCGGAGCCTACGAAGCCCGAGGCGCCCGTCAAAAACGCGATATCTTTTGCCGCCAATTTTCTCGAGCCCCCAACGCGTCGAAAGTCATGTCACCCTTTGAAGACGATGCGCCAGATACGGCCGGCCGCGTCGTCGCTGACGTAAAGCGCACCGTCGGGTCCGACCGCAAGCCCTGTTGGACGGTGCTCAGTTCCTGCTGCGTCTCCGTTCCTGAAACCATCGGCGAAGACGGAGTAAGGGCCCGAGGCTTTGCCGTCTGCAAGCGGCTGAAACACCACATTGTAGCCTTGCTGGGGACCGGAGGACCGATTCCAAGATCCATGAAACGCGATAAAGGCTCCGCCGCGATACTTCTCCGGAAAGGCCTTTCCTCTGTAGATTTTGAGGTCATTCGGCGCCCAATGACCGGGATACGCGGCGACCGGAGGAAGTTTATCGGCGCAGCGTCCGACGGCTTTGCCGCCGTCGCCGCCGTACTCGGGCGCGAGAACGTTTTTCTGCTGAATGCCGTCGTAATAGCAGTACGGCCAACCGTAGTCGCCGCCTTCACGAAGCTCGACCAGGACTTCCGCCGGCTGATCCGTACCTTGCTGCGAGGAATAGAGCTTCGGCCAGTTCTCGTAGAGCTGATCGCGGCCGTGTTGGGTCGCGAAGATCCGGCCAGCGTCATCGAAGTCAATGCCTTCGGCGTTGCGAAGGCCGGTCGCGTAGCGTCCGGCGGGTGAAAACACCTGCCCCGTTTTGTTGGCGTCGAAGCGCCAAATTCCGGCGTTCGTTTCGAGTTCGACGCAGGGATTGATGCCTGGCGATTCGTCCGCCCGATTGTCTTTCTGGCAGGAGTTCGTCGCCGAGCCCATGTCGAGGAAAAGGTTGCCTTTGGGATCGATCGAGAACGGCCGGGATTTGTGATCGCCGTTTTGCGGGATGCCGGACACGACCGTTTCGGGCTTGCCCTTGGGCGCGATGTCGCCGGGCGCGAGGTCGTAGCGAATGATTTTGTCGCCGATGTCTACGAAGAGGCCATTCTTATAGATTGCGATGCCGGTTCCGCCACCGTCAGCCGGTCCGAACCGTTGGATGATATCGGCGTGGCCGTCGCCTTTGCTGTCTTTCAAGGCGAGCAATGAGCCGCCAGGAGTCGGTTTGCGGTGGCGATTGTTGACGTAGACAGTTCCGTCAGAGCCCACGGCCAGATGACGCGGGGCGCCGACGTGGTCTGCAAAAATCGTTGCGCAGAAGCCCTTCGGCAAGGTGATGCCGGCGTTCGCGTTGCAAGATTGCTCCTCCGCCGCTAGGGCGGCACCTGACATCGACAACGGCGTCAGGGCGCTGAAAGCAAACCACAGGATAGACGTCACCATCGACACGCGGATTGTTCTCATGCCGACGCCGAGCCAGAGGGACATTGAAGAACTCCGCAGATGAATTTTAGCTAATCGATCGCGCGTTGAAAGCAGGATCACCCAAAGCGTTTCTAGGGCCGCTTGCGACGCGGGCTACAAGACCTCGGGACCATGGACAAGCCCGTCTGGTGGACTAGTCCTTGGAAGCCGACCACGCTTTCATTGCCATGTCCACAACTGCCAGGAGATCGGCACGCGACGCTCCGCCCGTTGCTTGTACTGCCATGCCTTGCGCAACCGTCATGACGTAGCGGGCAAGGCCCGCTGGATCGGCATCCTGCGCAAGGTCGCCCTCAGCCTTCGCGCGCTCGAAACGCTGGCAGAGATTTTGCTCGCCCGTTGATCGGCGCCGGCAAAGTTCCTGCTTGATTGAGTCAGCGGCCGAACCGCATGACAGCGCGCCCTGGACTGCGAGACAACCGGGGGGATTTGACGGGTCAGTCAAAGACGTTGCGAGGGATGTGAGAAGGTTCTGCACGACCAATCTTGCAGTCGGCTGCGCGAGTGAATCGCGATGCACGGAACCCGGGCCCTTCTCGACGTAGCGATCGAGAGCGAGCTTGAAGAGCTCTTCCTTATTTCCAAACGCCGCGTAGAGGCTCGGACGGTTAATGCCCATCGCTTCCGTCAGGTCGGAAAGCGACGTTCCTTCGTATCCGCGCTCCCAGAACACGTGGAGGGCCTTATCCAGCACCTCTTCCTTGTCGAATTCCCTTGGGCGGCCTTTTTGCACCGCTTCGCTCCCGGTCATTGTCTTATTCGTTTTACACCTATACATTTTCATACTCATCGATACAAATAGTGGTTGACACGTTCCGTCGTCGCCCTATATCGGTACCGCTTGGTACATATATAGGGAAACTGCGCACGATGAAAAGCTCTTTCACTAGCGCGACTGCGATCCTCCGGGGATTTGCGGGTTGGGTCTCAGGACGTACCTCCAGTCAAATGTACGACGATGCCCCCCGTGTCCCGTTCGTCGTATCCGCCTGCGGATATCAATCTCGGGACGAAGGAGATTCCGTGGAAAAGACGGGGCAGTTCGACGCCCTGCGCGACCGCTGGCCTCCCGGGCTCAACGTCGACAACTTCTCCTAACAACGAGCACAGCGGCAACCGTCCGCGTCACGCTCGCCGCTCTCACTCCACTCTCAGCCATCTCCGCCGGATCGCTTCTGGCGAAACGACGCGCGTCAGGCGCGAACATTCGAGGGATTGATCATGAGACTTCGCGCACCATCCCAGTCTTTCAGGGGCCTAATGACAACGGCCGCCATCGCGTCACTTCTTGTGACGGGGCACGCTGGCGTTGCCCTAGCCCAGGAACGTGGGGCGATACCGGTTTCCGTCGCGACCGTCGAGCCGCACGAAGTCGATACCTGGGATGAATTCTCGGGCCGGCTCGAAGCGGTCGAGCGTGTCGACCTTCGTCCTCGTGTTGCCGGTCAGATCGTTGCCATTCATTTCCGCGAAGGCGCGCTGGTGAAGGCGGGCGACTCGCTGGTGACGATCGATCCAGCCCCCTACGCCGCCGAAGTGGAACGCTTGGAGGGCCTCGTCGCAGCTGCGCAGGCGCAAGTGGTATTCACGAAGGCGGACGTGGCACGCGCGCGCCAGATCATCGGCAATGCGCTTTCGGAACGAGAGCTTGATACCCGCGCGAACGCTTATGACGCGGCGGTCGCCAACCTGAAGAGCGCGCAGGCTGCACTTCAAACCGCCAAGCTCAATCTTTCGTGGACAGAAGTGCGAGCGCCGGTATCGGGGCGCGTCGGCCGGCACGAAATCACCGTCGGCAACCTTGTCGAAGGCGGCTCCAACGCGCCGGTGCTGACGACGATCGTATCGGTCAATCCGATTTACGCGAGCTTCAATGCGGATGAGAACGTCGTTTCCCGCGCACTGGCTACGCTTTCGCCTGAAGCGAACGCAACGGCTCGTATCGAACAAATCCCAGTGTCGATGTCGACCGCAGCGAATGAAGGCAAGTGGCGCCGCGGCTCGCTCCAGCTGATCGACAACAAGGTCGACGTGGCGAGCGGCACGGTGCGGCTTCGCGCGACTTTCGAAAATGCCGACGGGCTGCTCATCGCCGGGCAGTTCGTCCGCGTGCGGATGGCGAAACCGCGCAGCGCACCGATCATTGCGATCTCCGAGCGCGCCATCGGAACCGATCAAGACAAAAAGTACGTCATGGTTGTCGGCAGCGATAACAAGACCGCCTATCGCGAAGTGAAACTCGGCGGGATGGCTGACGATCTTCGGATCATCACGAGCGGCCTTGCGGCCGGTGACCGCATCATCGTCGCTGGCTTGCAGCACGTGAAGCCGGGCGTCGAAGTCGCGCCGGAACCCGTCGCGATGGATGGGCGTCCGTTGTCGGAAGAACACGCGGCGGCAGACAAAACATCTGCCACCGCACAGCAATAGATATTGAAGCAAAGCCAATAGGGCGCGCCTGCCATGAATATCTCCAAGTTCTTCATCGATCGCCCGATCTTCGCAGGCGTGCTTTCAACACTGATCTTCCTTGGTGGCCTGTTGGCTTTGCCTGCGATGCCGATTTCGGAATATCCGGAAGTCGTGCCGCCGCAAGTCGTCGTCCGTGCAAACTATCCGGGCGCCAATCCGAAAGTCATCGCCGAGACGGTCGCGACACCCATCGAGGAGCAGATCAACGGCGTCGAGGGCATGCTCTACATGAGCAGCCAGGCGACGACCGACGGTTTGATGACGCTGACCGTTACCTTCCGACTCGGGACAGATCCGGACAAGGCGCAGCAGCTCGTACAGAACCGCGTCTCGCAGGCAGAGCCGCGCCTTCCCGAGGACGTCCGCGCGCTTGGCATCACGACCGTCAAGAGTTCACCTGACCTCACGATGGTCGTGCATTTGCTGTCGCCGAACGACCGCTATGACATGACGTACCTGCGCAATTATGCGGTGATCAACGTCAAAGACCGGCTTGCGCGCATTAACGGCGTCGGCGACGTCCAGATCTTCGGATCAGGCGACTATTCGATGCGGGTCTGGGTTGATCCGGCGAAGGCGGCCGAACTCGGGCTTTCGGCGAGCGACATCGTCAATGCGGTTCGCGCCGAAAACGTCCAAGCCGCAGTCGGCGTCGTCGGATCGTCTCCGTCGCTACCGAACCTCGATTTCCAGCTTTCCGTCAACGCGCAAGGCCGTCTCGCGAGCGAAGAGGAATTTGGCGACATCGTCGTCAAGGCTGGTGCGAACAATCAAGTCACGCGGTTGCGTGATGTCGCGCGGATCGAACTCGGCGCGGCCGACTATTCGCTGCGTTCTCTGCTCAACAACAAGCAGGCGGTTGCGATTCCGATCTTCCAGTCTCCCGGATCGAACGCGATCGAAATCTCAGACAACGTCCGCGCGACGATGGCTGAGCTGAAGCAATACATGCCAGAAGGCGTCGATTACAGCATCGTCTACGATCCGACGCAGTTCGTGCGCGCTTCGATCGAAGCCGTCATCCACACGCTGCTCGAAGCCGTTGCGCTCGTCGTGCTCGTCGTCATCGTCTTCCTTCAAACGTGGCGCGCGTCGATCATTCCGCTGATCGCAGTTCCCGTTTCGATCATCGGCACGTTTGCGGTGATGCATGTTTTCGGATTCTCGATCAACGCGCTGACGCTCTTCGGGCTGGTGCTCGCGATCGGCATCGTGGTCGATGACGCGATCGTCGTCGTCGAGAACGTCGAGCGCAACATCGAAAACGGCTTGGCTCCGCGCGAGGCGACCATTCAAGCGATGCGCGAGGTTTCGGGTCCCATCATCGCGATCGCGCTCGTGCTGGTCGCGGTCTTCGTGCCGCTCGCGCTCATCACCGGGTTGACCGGTCAGTTCTACAAACAGTTCGCGCTCACAATCGCGATTTCGACGGTGATCTCGGCCGTCAACTCGCTGACGCTGTCGCCCGCGCTTGCCGCCGTTCTGCTCAAAGGCCATGACGCGCCGAAGGATCGGCTGACACGGGCGATGGACTTCGCTTTCGGCTGGTTCTTCAGGGGCTTCAATCGGGCGTTCACCAAGGGATCGAATGCCTACAGCGGCGGTGTCAAGCGCATCCTGTCGCACAAGGCAGCGGCGTTTCTCATCTATCTGCTTCTGATCGGAGCTGCCGGCGCGATGTTCAAAGCGGTTCCTGGCGGATTCGTGCCGGGCCAAGACAAGCAATATCTCGTCGGTTTTGCGCAGCTTCCGGACGGCGCCACGCTCGACCGAACCGAAGAGGTCATTCGGCGCATGGGCGATATCATGCTGAAAACGCCGGGCGTCCAGGACGCGGTGCAGTTCCCGGGCTTGTCGATCAACGGCTTCACCAACAGCTCCAACTCCGGAATTGTTTTCGCCGGTTTGAAGTCGTTTGAAGAGCGGCGCTCGCCGGAACTCAGCGGCCCAGCAATCGCGATGAAGCTCAATCAGCAATATGCCGGCATCAAAGATGCGTTCATCGTGATGTTTCCGCCGCCGCCCGTTCAGGGGCTTGGAACCATCGGCGGCTTCAAACTGCAGGTCGAGGACCGTGCCGGGCTTGGCTATGACGCCTTGAGCGATGCGATGCAGGCTTTCACAGGCGCGCTCTACAAGGCGCCCGAGCTTGCCGGTGTTTTTACCTCTTATCAGGTGAACGTCCCGCAGCTCTATGCTGCAATCGACCGGACGAAGGCGCGGCAGCTTGGCGTCGCGGTGACGGACGTGTTCGAGACGATGCAAATCTATCTTGGATCGCTCTACGTCAACGACTTCAACAAATTCGGCCGCACGTATTCGGTTCGCGTTCAGGCCGATGCGAAGTATCGCGCGCGGCCTGAGGACATCGGTCTGTTGAAAGTTCGCTCAAACACGGGCGCGATGATCCAGCTTTCGGCGCTTCTCAACGTGAAGCAGGTTGCGGGTCCGGAACGTGCGATGCGCTACAACGGCTTCCTCACTGCCGACGTCAACGGCGGCGCGGCGCCGGGCTACTCATCGGGTCAAGCGAAGGCAGCGGTCGAACGTATCGCAGCGCAAGTCTTGCCGAAGGGCATCGGCTTTGAATGGACGGAGCTGACGTATCAGGAAATCCTTGCCGGCAATTCCGGCGTCTGGGTTTTCCCGCTGTCGATCCTCCTCGTCTTCCTGGTGCTCGCGGCACAGTACGAAAGTCTCGTTTTGCCGCTGTCGATCATCATGATCGTGCCCATGGGACTGCTCGCCGCAATCACGGGCGTCTATCTCTCGCACGGCGACAACAACGTCTTCACGCAGATCGGTTTGATCGTTCTCGTCGGGCTCTCGGCGAAAAACGCCATTCTAATCGTGGAGTTTGCGCGCGAGCTTGAACTCGCCGGGCGAAATCCCGTGCAGGCGGCGATCGAAGCGAGCCGCTTGCGTCTTCGTCCGATCCTGATGACGTCGATGGCGTTCATCATGGGCGTCGTCCCGCTCGTGACCTCGATTGGAGCCGGTGCCGAGATGCGGCGTGCAATGGGCATTGCCGTTTTCTCGGGAATGATCGGCGTCACGTTCTTCGGCATCTTCCTGACGCCGGTGTTCTACGTGATCCTGCGCAAGCTCAGCGGCAACAAACCTTTGAAGCATACCGGTGAGGTTGTTGCACCAGTCGCTGGCGCCCCTGGATCGCATGGCCACTTGTCACCAACGCCCGCGGAATAACGCGGCCGAAACTTAACGCTCCCCCCTCCCCCAACCTCATGGAGAAAAAGCCAATGACCGATCTCAAAGGCAAAGTCGCAGTCGTCACCGGCGCCTCAAAAGGCATCGGCGCCGAAATCGCCAGGGCTCTCGCGGAAGCCGGCGCAGCCGTCACCGTGAACTACGCCTCGAGCAAAGAAGGTGCCGATCGCGTCGTCGCCGATATCAAGAGCAAAGGCGGCAAAGCCATTTCCGTCAAAGGCAGCGTTGCCAATGGTGAAGACATCAAAAACATCTTCGCTGAGACGAAGAAGGCGTTCGGCTCGGTCGACATCCTCGTCAACAACGCCGGCGTCTATTTATTCCAGCCGCTCGAGAGCGTGACGGAAGAGGAGTTTCACCGCCAGTTCGACACAAACGTTCTTGGGACCATTCTTGCTGCGCAGGAAGCGGCTAAGTATTTTGGCCCCGACGGTGGCAGCATCATCAATGTGAGCTCGGTCGCCAGCCAAGCTTCGATACCAGGATCCGTCGTCTACGCGAGCACGAAAGCCGCCGTTGATGAGGTTACGCGTGTTCTAGCGGCGGAACTGGGCCCGAAGAAAATTCGCGTCAACACGCTTGCTCCGGGTCTGGTCGAAACGGAAGGCGTGCACGCGCAGGGCATTTTGGGCTCCGATTTCGCGAATACAGTGGTCGCTGAAACGCCGCTTGGACGCGTCGGGCAGCCGGATGATATCGCCAAGGTCGCGGTGTTCCTGGCGTCTGATCAATCGGGCTGGGTTACCGGCGAAAGACTGGCTGTTTCGGGCGGGTCCCGTTGACAACCATGGGTGACGCTGCGATGCGTGCTCGATTAAAGCACGCCATTGCAGAGAGCCCATCGATGCAGCCAGTTATCCGTGTCGAACATCTTTCCAAGACGTACGCTTCGGGATTTACGGCGCTCAAAGATATCAATCTCGAAGTCAAAAGGGGCGAGATCTTCGCCCTTCTCGGCCCTAACGGCGCAGGCAAGACGACGCTGATCAGTGCCATCTGCGGGATCGTCAATCCCACGAGCGGCACAATCAGCGTCGACGGCATGGACGTCGCCGCCGACTATCGCGCCGTGCGCGCGATGATCGGTCTGGTGCCGCAGGAACTATCGACTGATATGTTCGAAACGCCGTGGGCGACGGTGAACTTCAGCCGGGGATTGTTCGGCAAGCCGCGGAATTATGCTTACGTCGAGAAAGTGCTGCGCGCGCTTTCTTTGTGGGACAAGAAGGACAGCCGCATCATGACGCTTTCGGGCGGAATGAAGCGGCGTCTGCTTATCGCCAAGGCGCTCGCGCACGAGCCGCGCATTCTGTTCCTCGACGAGCCGACGGCGGGCGTCGATGTCGAGCTTCGCCGCGAGATGTGGGGCGTCGTCCGGGATCTGCGCGCGGAAGGCGTGACGATCATTTTGACGACGCATTATATCGAAGAAGCGGAAGAGATGGCCGACCGTGTCGGCGTCATCGCCAAGGGCGAGATCATTCTCGTTGAAGAAAAGAACGAGCTGATGCGCAAGCTCGGCAAAAAGCAGCTCGTGCTTCAATTGTCATCGCCGCTAACAGAAGTACCCGCCGGCCTCAGCGCCTACAATTTGCATCTCGGCGCCGATGGCAACGAACTGACCTACACCTATGACACCCGAGCTGAACGCACCGGCATCACCGCGCTTTTGAACGACATGCGCGCGGCCGGGGTGTCATTCAAGGATCTCGCGACGATACAAAGCTCGCTCGAAGACATTTTCGTCGATCTCGTAAGGCAAAAGCGATGAACATCGAGGCTGTCCGCGCAATCTACGGTTTCGAGATGTCCCGCTGGGGACGCACCTTGATGCAGAGCATCGTTTCGCCTGTGCTCTCGACGTGTCTTTATTTTATCGTCTTCGGCTCAGCGATCGGTTCGCGCATTTCGCAGGTCGATGGTGTCGACTACGGGGCGTTCATCGTTCCCGGCCTCGTGATGATGCTGCTCTTGACGCAGAGCACGCTCAACGCCTCGTTCGGCATTTACTTCCCACGCTTTACCGGGACCATTTACGAGCATCTCTCAGCTCCGGTCTCCGCATTCGAGATCGTTCTCGGATATGTTGGCGCCGCGGCGACGAAATCAGTCATCCTCGGGCTGCTCGTCCTGGTCACGGCAAGCCTCTTCGTGCCGCTTCGCATCGCGCATCCCTTTTGGATGATCCTATTCTTGCTGCTTACAGCGCTAACTTTCAGCATGCTCGGATTTATCATCGGGATCTGGGCTGACGGGTTCGAGAAGCTTCAGATCATCCCGCTTCTCGTCATCACGCCCCTGACGTTTCTCGGCGGTACTTTCTATTCGGTGAAGATGTTACCGCCGTTTTGGCAAACCGTGACGCTCTTCAATCCTGTCGTCTATTTGATCAGCGGATTTCGCTGGAGCTTCTTTGAGATCTCCGACGTCAATGTCGGCGTGAGCCTGCTGATGACGTTCGTGTTCCTTGCGGTCTGTATGGCCATCGCCTGGTGGATCTTCAGGACGGGCTACCGCCTCAAAGCCTGACGGCCGCTCTCATTCGGCGCCCTTCAAATACCAGCCCCATGGCTCCTGGGTTGTGTAGGCGGTGATCTGCTTCGGCTCGAGGAAGTTGTTCAGGCCCCACGTTCCGAGTTCACGCCCGACGCCGCTTTTCTTAACGCCGCCCCACGGGGGTTCGAGGAAGTTCGGCTGCGAGCAATTGATCCAGACGACGCCCGCTTCAAATGCATCGGCGACACGTTCTGCGCGCTTCAGATCGCCGGACATAACCGCCGCGGCGAGACCGAATTCGCTGTCGTTCGCCAACGCCACGGCCTCGGCCTCCGTATCGAACGTCGTCACCGCGAGGACGGGACCAAAGATTTCTTCGCGCCAAATGCGCGCTGACGGCGTCACATCGGCAAAGATTGTCGGCTCCAGGAAATAGCCTTCGTTGAGATGCGAGGGGCGACCGCCGCCGGTCACAAGCGTCGCCTCGTTCTTTCCGGCGTCGATGAAGCCCAGCACCTTTTCATATTGCGTTTTGCTGACAAGCGGTCCGAGGAGTGTACCGGCTGCCATGCCGTCGCCGATCTTGATCTTCTTGGCTTCCGCCGATAGCCGGTCGATGAGCTTCGGCGCGATGCCCTTCTCAACGATCATCCGCGATGTGGCAGAGCAGACCTGCCCCTGGTTCCAGAAAATCCCGAACATCACCCATTCGACGGCCTGCTCGATGTCGGCATCGTCGAAGATCACGATCGGCGATTTGCCGCCGAGTTCGAGGCTGATGCTTTTGACGTCGCGTGCGGCGGCGGATGCGACCGCGATGCCCGTCGGCACTGAGCCTGTGAAGGCGAGCTTGCGGACATCGGGATGCGATGCGAGACGAGCGCCCGCGTCCGCGCCATATCCCGTCACGACATTCAACACGCCGTTCGGCAGACCGGCTTCGGCGGCGATGCGTGCGAGTTCGAGTGCGGTAAGCGGCGTATATTCCGACGGCTTCAGAACGACCGCGCAGCCTGCTGCGATGGCTGGCGCGACCTTCCACGTGGCCATCAACAGCGGGTAATTCCACGGCACGATGAGACCGGCGACGCCTGAGGGCATGTATTTGACGCGCGATTGAAAGCGCGCGTCGGGCACCGCGATGATCTCGCCCTGGCGTCCGTCCAATTCTTCGGCATAGGTCGCATAGAGATTGAAACAATACGCGGCGTCGCCGATATCCCAAAGGGCTTCGGGCAGCGGCTTGCCGTTATCCTTCACCTCGATTTCGGCGAGCGCCTGCTTTTGCTCTTCAATCGCCGCGCCGATCGCGCGAAGGAATACTGCCCGATCCCGGCCGGTCGTGCGCGACCATGGACCTGCCATTGCCGCCTTCGCGGCGGCGACCGCCGCGTCGACGTCCGCTGCAGTTCCAGCGGCGCAGCAATGGAAGATCCGCTCGTTCGCCGGGTTGACGACATCGAGGGTGCCCCCGCCCAGCGCGTCGCACCACTTTCCGTCGATGAAAAGCTTCGATTCCATCTCGGCTCCAGCTGAATGCGTTCGATAGCGGTTTTAAGATGCCTCGGCCAACGCGCCTTTGAACGCCTCGATGAAGATGTCGGCGTGCTCGCGAGTAAAGCAGAGCGGCGGGCGAATCTTCAAGACGTTGCCGTGCCCCCCGGCCGTTCCGATAAGGACATTGCGCGCACGCATGCCATTGACGATTTTCTCGGCAAGCGCGCGGTCGGGCTTGGCTGATGCCTTATCAGTGACGACCTCGACGCCGATATAAAGTCCGGAGCCTCGGACATCGCCGATGCGGTCGCCGTCGGCTCCGGCGATGCGTAGCTCCGAGCGCAGATAGGCGCCGGTCTCAAAGCTATTCTCCTGCAGGCCTTCGTCTTTTAGGACATCCAAGACAGCCAATCCCGCAGCGGCCGCGACTGGATTGCCGCCGAATGTGTTGAAGTAACCGGACCTCGAGCCGAACGACTCGAGCATGGCGGGTTTGACCGCGACGCCGCCCATCGGGAACCCGTTGCCCATCGGCTTACCCATCACGACCATATCGGGCACCAGTCCGTGGCGCTGGAAGCCCCACATCTTCTCGCCCGTACGGCCGAAGCCGGGCTGCACTTCGTCGGCGATGTAGACGCCTCCACCGTCACGAACCGCCGCGACTGCTTCGGCCAGGAAGCCCGGCTCGCCCGGAAAAACGCCATCGCTCGAAAAGATGCTATCGGCCATGAACGCGGCGAGGCGAATGCCCGCTTTCTCCATTGCCGCAATGGCCGCGCGAACGTCCGCGGCAAATTTCGATCCGATGGCATCGCTGCCGTAGCGATATGTGTCCGGCGCCGGCACGAGGAACACATAGGGCGGTCTCGGCTCGGCGCTGGCGGATGACGGCGATATCTCCGTCATCGAGGTGGTGTTGCCGTGATAGGCATTATCGGTGACGATGAAACCGGTGCCGCCGGTGACTGCGCGGGCAATGCGCAGGGCGAGATCGCCGCTTTCACTGCCAGTGCAGGTGAAGACGATGTTCGAGACGGGCTCTGGCATGGAGCCGAGCAGCCGTTCGGCGTAAGTGTAAATGTTGTCGTAGAGATAGCGCGTGTGCGTGTTCAGTGTGCCGAGCTGGCGCGATACGGCTTCGACGACGCGCGGGTGGCAATGCCCGACGGACGGCACGTTGTTATAGGCGTCGAGATAGCGGGTGCCGTCGGCGTCGTAGAGCCAGACCCCCTCGCCCCTGACGAGATTCAATGGGCGTTGGTAAAACAGCATCGAGGTCGGGCCGAATGTCTGTTTCCGGCGCTTGACGAGCTCTGTCACCTCGGGCGCGAGCGTGTCGGCCGCGTTCATGTCGAAGGCGTTGAGGTCGAGAATTTTTCGCGTAGCTTCCATAACGCCCCTTGGGCAAGCTCCTTGATCCTGCGCTGCGTATTCGCATCGATTTCGTTTAATATAGGGTACGCGGCCGACAACGGCTTGACCCTTCGCGGCTCAGTCTGTTCAGTTTGCGCTTGAGCGGCACGGCCGGTCGTGGTCTTGAGCCCGGAGACACGTCAACTTCGAGGCGGCTCTGGTCAAATCCCCTGACAGGGCTCAGGCTATCGTCACTTGATTGCAATCGCATCACCCATCGTTGAGAACGCAGCCATGACGGATGAATCGCACGCACGGCCAAATCGCTGGAAGCGGTTTTCCGATTGGGATGAACGCCCGCTCCGGCTCGACAAGTTCGCGGCGGAGGATGCCGCTAACGGCTTTGCGGCGTTCAAGAGTCCTTTCGATCCGAAACCCGGGTTTTCGCTTGCCGCGGGGGTCGTTGAATCGATGGACGGCATCGCGTCCCGCGATTTCGATATGATCGACTTTTTCATCGCGCGATATCACCTCGATCCTGAAATTGCGCCGGAAGCGATGGCGATGCCGTCGCTCGAAGTCGCGCGCATGCTCGTCGATATGAACGTGCCGCGCACGACGCTCGTGCGCTTGGCGCGCGGTATGACGCCTGCGAAGCTGGCGGAGGTGGTCGGTCACCTGTCGTCGCTCGAGATCGCGTTTGCCTACAGCAAAATGCGGGCTCGCCAGACGCCCGGCAACCAGGCGCACGTGACGAACGCGAAGGACGATCCGTTGCAGATGGCGGCGGACGCGGCAACCGCCGTAGCATTCGGCTTCGACGAAATCGAGACGACGATGCGGGTCGCTCGCAACTCGTGGTCAAACGCCGTTGCTTGTGCGGTTGGGGCCGCCGTCGGACGTTGGGGTACGCTCTTTCAGTGCTCCAGCGAAGAGGCTGAAGAGCTCAAGATCGGCATGGCGGGGTTTACGTCCTATGCCGAGACGGTCTCGGTCTACGGCACCGAGAAGAGCTTCATCGATGGCGACGACACGCCCTGGTCCAAGGCGTTTCTCGCGGCAGCTTACGCTTCGCGCGGCATCAAGATGCGGTGCACATCGGGCGCCGGCTCAGAGTTGCTGATGGGATTTCACGATCGCAAATCGTTGCTCTATCTCGAAGCGCGCTGCCTTTGCCTCCAGCGCGCAATGGGCGCGCAGGGCACGCAGAACGGCGGCATCGACGGTGCGCCCGTCACCTGCACCGTTCCCGGCGGCATGCGCGAATTGATGGCGGAAAACCTTATCGCCGTCTGGCTCGATCTCGAATGCGCGTCCGGCAACGATGCACGCGCGACGGAATCGGAGATCCGGGTCGGCGCGAAGATCCTGCCGTATCTCATTGCCGGGTCGGATCTCATCTGTTCCGGTTTCGGTTCGATCCTGAAGTACGACAATTCGTTCAATGCCTCGCTGCTCAACGGCGAGGAACTCGAGGATTATCTGGTTCTGCAGCGCGACTTCGAGGCCGATGGCGGGCTCACTCCGGTCGGCGAGACGCGCGTCATGGAACTCAGGGCTCGGGCCGTCGATGCGATCAGCGCCGTCCTCGAGGAGCTTCAACTAGCGAAGCCCACGAAGGACATGAAGCAGAGCGTCGTCGCGGCGTCGGGCTCGGACGAAACGCGGACGTTCTCGGGCCGAGACGTGGCGATGATCAGCGAAGCCATCTTTGCGCGATCGATTACGGTCATCGACGTTATCAAAGCGCTCGCAGCGCGGGGATTTACTGAGGAAGCCGAAAATCTTTTAAAGCTCGTGCGGCTCCGCGTCTCCGGCGACTATCTGCAAACCTCGGCGGTCGTTCGCGATGGGCGCATCGTCAGCGCGGTCAACAATCCCAACGATTATCAGGGTCCGGGCACGGGCTACCGTCTGACAGATGAGCGACGCGATGAAATCGTCGCCATTCGAGATGTGCTGACACGGCAAGAGGTGCTGAGGGTCGAGGCGACCTTCAGGCCCGCGGAAGTCACGCGGATTGCCTACAAACCGGTCGGCCCCGCCGCCACGACGCGCAATGAGCGGGAGGTGGTGATCGGCATCAGTCCTGCCTTCGGTGTGAAGCTTTTCCAAACGGTTGCGGGGCATCCGCTCTCTGCCATTCTGCGTGTGCTGATCGCGGGCATTACGGAAGGCGGAGGCACGGCTCGCGTCGTTCGCATGCGCCATACGGCCGATACCTCGTTCCTGGGGCTCAGCGCGGCAAGGCTCGCAGGCTCGGGGATCGGGATCGGCATTCAGGCGAAGGGCACTGCCGTCATCCATCAGAAAGACCGGCTGCCGCACAACAATCTCGAGCTGTTCTCGAATTCGCCGATCACGAAGCTCGAACATTACAAGCGCATGGGGCTCAACGCGGCCGCCTACGCGCTCGGCGAAATGCCCGAGCCTGTCATCGTGCCGACGCGGGGCGAAGCGATGGGCTCGCGTTACCATGCGCGGGTTTCGCTCATCTACGCGATCGAGACGGAAATGACGTCGGAAGGCGCGGAGCCAGAAGAGATCGACGTGACTTTCATCGGAGCCGCCGCATGACCGGGAAGCCTCTGACGGTTGCCGACTATCCGCTCGCCGAGAACCGGCCCGACGTCGTCGAAACGAAGGCCGGCAAGAAGCTGGACGACATCACCCTTGATGCCGTGATCTCCGACCGCGTGAAACTCGAAGATCTTCGGATCACGGACCGGGCGCTTCGCCAGCAGGCGGAAATCGCGACGGCTGCGGGGCGGCCGACACTTGCCGCCAACTTCGAGCGCGGCGCCGAACTCGTGGACGTGCCTCAGGATGTGATCATGCGGATCTACGAGCTGCTGCGTCCGGGACGGGCAAGCTCCAGGCAAGAACTCGTCGCGGCCGCGCGGGAACTTCGCGAGACCTACGGCGCTGAGGGCGTCGCGGCTTTCATCGAAGAGGCAGCGGACGTCTACGAACGCCGCTCTCTCTACAAAAAGCGTTTCTAAAGGGGCGGGCATGAGCTGGAAGACAGCCTATCGATCCATCTATTACGACGGCGCGCCGGAGCCAGATGATCCGGATCTCTCCAAGGAAACCACGGCCCTCCTCATAATCGACGTTCAAAACACCTATCTCGCCCGGCCGGACCGCGCATCACTTTCAGCGGAAGATCAGCGGCGGTACGATGCCTGGACGCCGTTCCACGACCGCATGCACAATATCGTTCTGCCGCGGACGCAGGAGCTGCTGGAAAGATTCCGGAAGAACGGCATCGAATGCCTGTTTGCCCGCATCGCCTGCCACACCAAGGATGGCCGCGACCGGTCGCTGTCGCAAAAGATGCCGGGCTGGAACAACCTGCTCTTGCCCAAAGACGAGGCGCCGTCGCAGATCGTGCCGGAGCTTGCCCCGGTGGGCGACGAGATCGTCGTCACGAAGACGACCGACAGTGCGCTGACCGGAACCAACTTGCGGCTGATCCTGACCAACCTCGGCATCAAAACCGTTGTGTGCTGCGGAATTTTTACCGACCAGTGCGTGTCTTCAACCGTCCGCAGTCTGGCCGACGAGAGCTTCTCGGTCGTCGTGGTCGAAGATTGCTGCGCTGCGGGTTCCGACGAGCTTCATCACAAAGAACTCGAAATCATGAACATGATCTATTGCCACGTCATGTCGAGTTCGGATCTCAACGCTCTGATGAAGCTAACCTAAACGGCTTGACTCGGCTCAGAGGGTCAAGTTTCCGTAGACGAAAGTCAAATCAACTTGGCGGCTGCGCGCCTACAGTGATTTTGTCATAGGGGGAACTGAATATGACGTGATCGACTGTTGAAACGCTCCTTCCGACTCGTGCTCGTCCATTGGCGAGCCCCCTTCGATCGCTTTCGTTCGGGCCCGTTTTTTGGGCAACAACATCATCTTTCGCCCACCAGGAGTGACAGGCATGTTTGACAGCAACCTCACGCGCCGGAACTTTATGAAAACGTCCGCGTCTGTCGCGGCGACGCTGGCCGCCAGCCAGATGGGTCCATTCTCACGGCCCGCATTCGCGGCCCGTGACAAGGAACTCAATATCCTTTGTTGGGAAGGCTATAACTCGGCTCAGGTGCTCGATCCGTTCCGCTCCTCCAAGGGCGCGACGGTCAAGGCAGAAAGCCTGACCAACGATCCGACGATGATCAACCGCCTGCGCGCCGGTGAGATCAACGTTTGGGATCTCATCAACGTCAATAATCCCTGGGCACGCAAAGTCATGTTGCCCGAGAAGCTGATCAAGCCGCTGGATCGCGCGAAGTTCGAGCCATACTTCGAAAAGATGCTGCCGCAGTTCAAGCCGCCGTACAAATGGGCGATGGACGACTCGGGCAAGGAATTGCTCGGCATGGCGCAGCGCTTCGGGCCATACTCTTTCGTCGTCAACACCGACAAGATCAGCCGGGCGACAGCCGAGGATCAGGGCTGGGATCTCTTCAACGACCCGAAGCTCGCGGGCCGCTTCGGCATTCTCGAATCCGACGACTGGAACGTGTTCGGCATCTGCTGCATCGCCGGCTTCAATCCGTACAAGCCGCACTCTGCTGAAGAAGTTGCAAAGTTCGAGGAAACTGCGAAGCGCGTTCTGAAGAACAAGAAGGTTGTCGGCGACATCGCGACGATGAACCAGGCGCTGGTGTCCGGCGAAATCGATTGCCACCTGACGGGCGGATCGTACTCCGTGTCTCCGGCACGTGCTGACGGTCACTTGAACCTTCGCGGCATCACGCCGAAGAAGGGACCTCTCGCCGGCGGCAAGGGCGGCATCGCGTGGATCGAAATCACGTCGGTCGTCAATAATCCGGAGAGCTCACCGCTCGCCGAAGCCTTCCTCGAATACGTGCAGGATCCTGTCGTCGCTCACACCGTTGCGTTTGCCGAGGGCACCTTCAACCCGGTCACCCAAATGGGTAATCCCGAGTGCTTCAAGCTCTTCTCGAAGGAGCAGCTCGACGCCATCCAGTGGGATAGCCTCGAAGAGGAAATGGCCGGATCCGTCGAGTACGACATCGTTCCCGATTACGACAAGTTGCTCGACATCTGGAACGCAGCGAAGAAGAGCTGAGCTAGTGCGCCGCGTCGTTACCTCTGCGCGTGGCGTATAACATATCGCATGGGCCTTCCGCCGTTGATGAGCGGAAGGCCCAAAGCATTTCTCATCGGCTTGCTTAAAGTTGGAACTCCTACGTTGACCGCAATGTCAAAGCCCATCCTGCAATTGAAGAACGTCCGTAAAGCGTTCGGCAGTCTCGCCGCCGTCGATGACGTCAATCTCTCCATCGGCGAAGGCGAATTCTTCACGATCGTCGGCCCCTCCGGCAGCGGCAAGACCACCTTGATCCGCATGCTCGCCGGAATGGAAAAGCCGACCTCGGGCGACATTCTGCTTCACGACAAGCGCATCAACGACACCCCGGCCAACGAGCGGCCGACCTGCATGGTGTTCCAATCGCTCGCTCTCTTCCCACACCGGACGGTGGGGCAGAACATCGAATTCGCGCTCAAGATCCGGAATGTCGATCCGGCCGTTCGCGAGAAGCGCGCCCGCGAGCTGATGCAGCAGCTGCAGCTTCCCGCCGACTATTACGGGAAGAACGTCACACTGTGCTCAGGCGGTGAGCGTCAGCGCGTGGCGCTTGCCCGGGCGCTCGCGTTCGACCCGCAAATCCTGTTCTTCGACGAGCCGTTGTCCGCGATCGATTACAAGCTCCGCAAGACGCTCGAGAAAGAGCTCAAGGACATTCACCGCCAAACCGGCAAGACGTTCGTCTACATCACGCATAGCCTCGAAGAAGCGATGGTGATGAGCGACCGGATCGGCGTCATGCGCCGCGGCAAGCTCATTCAAGTCGGCTCGCCGAATGAAATTTATTCGACGCCGCGCTCGCGTTTCGTCTCCGAGTTCATGGGTGACGTCAACGTCATTCCTGTTGAAGCCAACGGTGCGGGCTCTGTGCATTCGCAATCGCTCGGCGCGAGCTTCAAGGTTCCGCCGAATTCGATCGAAGCCAAAGCACAGTGCCTTGTCGTTCGGCCAGAATTCCTGCGCTTCCTCGACACTCCAAATGACGCGCAGAATTGCCTCAAGGGAATACTCTACAACGAGTACGCACTCGGCTCGCGCATCCAGTATCAGGTGCGTGTCGGCGAAAAAGTATTCCTTGTCGAGAAGCTGCGTCAGCAGCCGTTCAAGGGCTCGCTCGACGACGAAGTCCTGATCGGATGGGATCCGGAAAACGCTATTCTGGTGGCTGACGAATGAGCGGCACCAATTCGTTTCTTGCCCAGCCTGGGCGCCGTGCGGCCTTGCCGATCGTGGTTTTGCTGCTGCTCGGATTCATTGCGCCGCTTCTCGCTGTCGTCGGCTTCAGCTTCATGCCGCCCAGAACCTTCGGGCTCTGGCACGAGCCCACTCTCGAAAATTACGAGAAGATCTTCACCGACAACACCTACGTCTCGCTGTTGTGGTCGCTCGGCCTCGCATCGGCGACGGTCGTTCTGCTCGCGCTCATCTGCTACCCCGTTGCTTACGGTCTCGTCCGCGTGTTCGGCCGCTGGTCGACGGCGCTGACGCTGCTCTTCACCATCCCTCTCATCGTTTCGGAAAACATTCGTCTCTATGGTTGGGTTTTGTTCTTCATCAAGGGCGGCGTGCTTCCAGGCACGTTGAAAGCGCTCTTCGGCGTGGAGATGGGAGATTTTCTCTTTACTCCGGCGGCGGTCCTGTTCGGCATGGTCTACGTCTACCTGCCGTTCATGCTGTTTCCCATGACGCTCGGCATCGCGATGGTTCCGAACCAGATGCGCGAAGCTGCACGCGATCTCGGCGCTACGCGGTGGCAGGTTTTTCGCGAAGTCGAACTGCCGCTATCCACGCCGGGCTTGATGATTGGCTCGCTTCTGACCTTCGTGCTCGCGGTCGGCGCGATTGCCGAGGCAAAGGTTCTCGGCGGCCAGCGCATCATCCCCATCACACACGATATCGAGATTGCCTTCACGTACGCACAGAATTGGCCACTGGGCGCTGCGCTCGCAGTGCTGCTGATGCTGGTCGTCAGCGTGCTCGTCCTCATCGTGCTGAGGCGCTTCGATCTCGATCAAATTCTTGGAAAGCGGTAACGCGATGTCCGACAGCAATTACAGCGTTCGTCACATTCTGATCGGCGTCTGGACCGCCGCGGTTTTGCTCTTCGTGTTTCTTCCGAGCGCGACGATCTTGCTCGCTTCAATGACGGCCAGCCGCTACTTCACATTCCCGATCTCGGCTTTCGGCTTCGACTGGTGGACAAAAACCCTCAACTCACTTGAAGTGAGGTCGCTCGCCTACACGTCTTTGTCGATAGCAGCGGTCGTAACCGTCCTCGCGGTCGTGCTCGGCTTCTTCGGCGCGCTCGCGTTTGCCCGCTACGATTGGCGCGGACGGAAGCTCTATCAGAAGTTCATCCTTCTCCCGATCTTCTTTCCGCAATCGGTTCTCGGCCTCGCTCTGCTACTGTGGTTCAACGCCATGGGCTTTACGTTGTCGTGGAAGACCGCGGTGCTTGCGCACCTCGTTTGGATTGCCCCTGTGGTCACGCTGGTGATGGCGATCCAGGTCTACTCTTTCGACCCATCGTTGGAAGAAGCGGCGACAGATCTCGGCGCTTCGCGGTGGCAGACCTTCCGCGAGGTGACGCTGCCGGTTCTCATGCCTGGAATTTTCTCGGGCAGCCTGTTCGCTTTCCTGCTGTCATGGGGCAACTTCCCCCTGTCGCTATTTACGACGGGCGCCGACAACACGCTGCCCAAGTATCTCTACGCAAAGATGGTCGCCGGCTATACGCCCGGTGTGCCCGTGCTCGGAACGATCTCGACCGCGGCCGCTGCAATCGTTCTTTTCGGAGGTTACGCGGCGATGCTCCTGCTCACGCGCAACCGCAAATCCGCGGCTTAGAGATGAGCTCTCAATAGCTGAGACTTTAACAAGACCAACAACACGTCCCTGAGGAGATTTGTTCATGCTCACGTCTATCGCAGGCCGCTCCGTCATCGTCACGGGTGGGAGCAAGGGCATTGGCAAGGGTATCGCCCGCGTTTTCGCAAAGAGCGGTGCCAAGGTCGTCGTCGTCTCGCGTAAGCTCGCCGAAGCTGAAGCTACGGCGGAAGAGTTGCGCGCGGCCGGCGGCACGGCGATGGGTTTCGCCGCCGACATCACGAGCATGGGCGACTTGCAGGTGCTCGCTGAGGCGACCGCCAGAGCTTACGGCGGCATCGATATCCTCTGCGCCAACGCCGGCATCTTTCCGCAGACCAAGATCGAGGAGCTGTCGCCGGAAGACTGGGATTTCGTTTCCGACACGAACCTCAAGGGAACGTTTCTGTCGGTCAAGGCCTGCCTGCCGTATCTGAAGAAATCGGATCAGGGCCGCATCGTCATCACGTCGTCGATTACCGGTCCTATCACGGCTTTTCCGGGCTGGGCTCACTACGGTGCGACGAAGGCCGGACAGCTCGGCTTCATGCGTACGGCCTGCATGGAGTTCGCGAAGTACGGCATTACCGTCAACGCTGTTCTCCCGGGCAATATCGCAACGGAAGGTCTCGCGGCCCTCGGACCTGAGTATGAGAAATCGGCGGCGGCTTCCATTCCACTGCAGAAGCTTGGAAAGGTCGAAGACATCGGCTACGCGGCGCTGTTTTTTGCTTCCAAAGAAGCCGCCTACATCACCGGGCAGACGATCATCGTCGACGGCGGTCAGATCCTGCCCGAGAGCATGGATGCGATCGCGCAGGCCTAGCGCATTGCGTCAGGTCTTCGAGAAGTCGATTAGATTTGGCTGCGTAAAACCTCCGCGCGCAATGCGCGCGGAGAGAGTCCCGTCCATCGGCGGACGGCGCGGCTAAAGGCCGAGAGTTCGGAATAGCCGACGAGGAACGCGATTTCAGAGAAAGAGAGTTGGCGCTGGCGCACGTATGACAGCGCCAGGTCTCGCCGCGTGTTCTCGACGAGCGTGCTGTAGCTCAGGCCGTCGTAGTGAAGCTCGCGCTGAATGGTCGAGAGAGGCAGACGCAGCTCGGCGGCAACGCACTCGATTTGCGGAAAGCCTTCGGGAAGCCTCGAGCGGACGGCGCTGCGAACACGATCGGTGATGCTGGAGCGGACGTCGCGACGTTCCGAAAGCCGTTCGAGGCACAGCTTCATTGCGGACATGAGCCGCGGATCGGCTGCCGGCATAACCTGCTTCAGGATTTGTGGGCGGAAGACGATTGCATTCGTCGGCTGCGAGAAAAACGCGGGAGCTGCGAAGGCGCGTTCGTGCTCACGCCAACCTTCGGGCTTCGGATGCTCGAAGTGAACTTCCTCGGGCGCCCAGCTCTGGCCCATCGCTTCGCGAATGAGATTGAGGAACATGCCGAGCGACAATTCCGCGTCCTGCCGGCGTTCGACGATTTGTGGCGCGTCGATGCGATATTCGAGCCTGACCAAGCCTTCGGGCGACGTATTCAGCGCCATCGACGACGACTGCTGGTGCAGCGGAAAGAGTTCGACGAGCGTTTCGAGTGCAACGCCGAGGGACGGAGCCGAAAGCGAGGCATATCCCCAGAGGCCGAGGTCTCGCGGATCGAAGGCGTTGCCGAACCAGAGGCCGAAGTTATCGTTGCGCGTGATCCGCGCGCTTTCTTCGAACAGGCGGCAGTAGGAGTTGAGGCTCAACTGCAGCGTCGGTGAGCCGGCCATCTCAGGTGAAATGCCGGCGCTGCCGAAAATTCTATCGACGTCGCCACGCTGGCGCTCGATGAACTTGACTAAACCGGTCGCGGCAGAAGCCAGCACGGACGGATCCGCCCCCTTCCCGATGGGGGAAGCGGCGCCACTCGCTGCGAAGTCGATAATGCCGAGTCCCATCGTTTCCTGGTGAGCAGGTGCCAATATCCCAGAGAAAAAGGCTAGCAGAAGCGGCTCGCGGGTCAACCGTCATGCGCGGTGAATTATTCGGCAATTAACGGCCGAGACTGCATATTTGCGGTGCAGCATTCAGCCAAAGAGACGACCCAGAATGCCCTTCTTGGGGGGTGCGGCGGTGTCTTTGGCGGGATTGCCATAGCGGGAGAGGTATTGCTCGCAAAGCGGGATCGAACTCGCCGTGTATGCGACGCCCATCGATTTGGCGAGCTCCGTTTCCGAATGCGACCCGATCCACGCGACGAGCAGAAGTCTGCGGAGCATGACAAACGTCGCGATCTCGTTTTCTTCCACTTCGCTCAGGGTTCCGACACGGCGATAGCCGCGCACCCAGGCTTTCAGGAGCTCCGGCACCTCGGGCTCGTGCTCGAAGAATGAAACGGTGGTCGCGCAGTCGTAAAGAAGCCAGGAGAAGCCGCAGTCGTCGAAATCGATGACCTTAACGGTCGAGCCATCCATCAGCAGATTGGCCAAGCGCATATCGCCGTGCACGAGATTGAAGCGATCGGGTGACTGGCCGAAATTCTCGAGCCGCTGCTTGATCAGCGCGACGGTTTCGGTGATGGCCGCAAGCGCTTCCGGCGTCATTCCCATACCGTCTTTCCAGGAGCCCCAATGGGGACGACTGCCGAGACTGGTCTCGAAGTCCCAGGAGAAGCGTTCGAACCACGGGGGCCGCTGCCACTTGCGAACATGCGCATGCATGCGCGCCGCGGTCTCACCGAGCAATTCGAAACCGGCGACGTCGGACTGCGCCGGCTCGGATCCGTTCTCCCACTGAAACAGCACGACGTTGCGCGCGTTCGGCAGACCTTCGGCCGCCACTGTCTGGATAAATTCGCCGTCGAGGCCCCTCACCGCCGTCGGGGCTGCAACGCCACCATTTTCGCGAAGGGCGGACAGCCACGCGAGTTCCGAAGCAATGCCGGTTCGCGAATGATAGCCGTCGCGATGGACGCGCAGCGCCCACTTTTGTCCCGCACCGGTTTCGACGCGGTAGGTTGCATTCTCGGAGACGTTGATCAGCTTGACCGTGCAGTCATCGGCAAGACCGTAGCGCCTCACTGCGCGCTCAGCCAGGACCTGCAATCGCTGCAGCAGTTCTTCGTGTGTCAGCTCATCAGTGCCCGTCATACCCGGCTTTGGCTCCCAAGCGCTTCATTGAGGAGCGGCCTTGCGACCGCTTCTCGATTTTTGAAAACACTACGGGGCGACGGGAAAGCGAACTTGACCTCGCCGCCGCGTCAGTTGACAGCGTGAGCCGGGCATTTTGCTGCTGCTCTGCGAAAGCGAACTACAGCTTCACCATCACGTGACGCGGGACGGTGTAATCTTCGAGCGCGTACATCGAGAGATCCTTGCCGTAGCCCGACATTTTCACGCCGCCATGCGGCATCTCGCTGACCAGCATGAAATGGGTGTTGACCCAGGTGCAGCCGTACTGCAGCTGCGACGCAACCTTCATGCCCTTCGCGATGTCTTGCGTCCAAACGGAAGACGCCAATCCATAATCGCTGTCGTTGGCCCAGGCGATTGCTTCATCGGCATCGTCGAACGGCGTGATCGAGACGACGGGGCCGAACACTTCCTTACGCACGATCTCATCGTTCTGCGTGGCGCCTGCCAGCAGCGTCGGCTCGAAGAAGAAGCCTTTGCCTTCTGCGGGCTTACCGCCGGCTGCCATCGTGATGTGGTTTTGCAGGCTTGCCCGTTCGACGAAGGACTGTACGCGGGATTTCTGCGCGGAAGAGATCAACGGGCCGAGGTCGTTCTCATCGTCGTTGGCCTGGTTGTACTTCAGGCTCTTCACGGCACTCGAGAGATCGGCAACGAGATTGTCGTAGACTTTCTTGCCCGCGTAGATGCGGCACGCGGCAGTGCAGTCCTGACCAGCGTTGTAGTAGCCAAAAATCTTCACGCCCTCGACGACGGCCGAGATGTCCGCATCGTCGAATACGATGACTGGCGCTTTGCCGCCGAGTTCAAGATGCGTGCGCTTGATGTTGGTCGCGGCTGCTTGGAGCACCTTCTGACCGGTTCCGATGCTGCCCGTGAGCGACACCATCGCGACCTTCGGATGATTGATCAGCGCGGAGCCAGTCGTTGCGCCCTTACCGACGACGATGTTGACGACGCCTTCAGGGAAAATATCGGCAATGATCTTGCCAAGCTTCAGGAGCGTCAGCGGTGTCTGTTCGGAAGGCTTCAGAACAATGGTGTTTCCGCCAGCGAGCGCCGGGGCGAGCTTCCATGCCGCCATCATCAACGGATAGTTCCAGGGTGCGATGGAGCCGATGACGCCGACTGGATCGCGGCGGATCATCGATGTATGGCCGGCCATGTATTCACCAGCGACGGGGCCATGCATATTGCGAACGGCACCGGCGAAGAAGCGGAAACAATCGACGATCGCCGGCATTTCATCCTGCAGGACGCGGATGCGCGGCTTTCCGGTGTTCAGCGCTTCGAGCGTCGCGAAGCTTTCGGCGTCGCGCTCGATCGCGTCGGCGAGCTTCAAGAGGAGTGTTGAACGTTCGGCGACCGTCGTCTGCGACCAAGCCTTGAAAGCCTTATCGGCGGCTATGACCGCAGCATCGACCTGCGCGGCGGATGCATCCGGCAGATTGGTGATGACGTCTTCCGTCTTCGGATTGACGATGGGTTCCGGCGCGTCTGTTCCGGCGACGAACTCAGAGCCGATCAGCATATTCGTGTCGAGCATCTTATCCTCCAGTATCAAGTCCCGTTACTTTGAAGAACCGCCGGTGTGCTCGCCTTCTCGCGTCAGATAGTAGGCCGCGAGGATCGGCAGCAACGTTACGACGAATACGAAGACGGCGACGACGTTCGTCACCGGCCTCTGTCGTGGTCGAATGAGTTCACCAAGCATCCAAATCGGCAGCGTCGTTTGCTGGCCGGCCGTGAATGTCGTGACGATCACCTCATCGAACGAGAGCGCGAACGCCAGCATTCCGCCGGCGAGTAGCGCCGTACCGATTTGCGGAAGGATGACGTGGCGGAAGGTTTGGAAAGCGTTGGCGCCGAGATCCATCGAGGCCTCGACAAGATTTCCGTTCAGCCTGCGAAATCGCGCGACCGCGTTGTTATAGACGACGACGATGCAGAACGTCGCGTGGCCGAGGATAATCGTCCAGACCGAGAACGGTATGCTCATGATGTCGAAGGCGGAGCGGAGCGCGATGCCGGTGATGATGCCGGGCAGCGCGATCGGGAGGACGAAAAGAAGCGATATCGTTTCGCGGCCGAAAAAGCGCGTACGCGAAAGTGCGGCTGCCGCGAGCGTCCCGAATATCAGGGCGAGCACCGTCGCAATGGCCGCGACTTGCAGCGACAGATAAAGCGGCGGCCAGATATCCGGCCGCGACGTCCACGCGATTCCGAACCATTTTGTGGTGAGGCCGGGTGGCGGAAACTCGAAGCTCTTTTCCTCCGTCGTGAAGGCGTAAAGAAAGATCAGCGCCAGCGGCAGATGGAGGAACAGCAGCCCGGCAATTGCCGCAATCCGCAGGCCAAGCGGCGTCGTGCGGTTGGCGTTAGAGGACATCGAATGCCCCCATGCGTTTAGCCATCCAGAGGTAGACCGCCATGATCAGCATCGGCACGACGGTGAAGGCTGCCGCGAGCGGGATATTGCCGGCGGTTCCCTGCAGCGTATAGACGGCTTGGCCGATCATGAGACGCGAATTGCCGACGATCTGCGGAATGATGTAGTCGCCGAGCGTCAAGGAAAACGTGAAGATCGATCCGGCGACGATGCCGGGAAGTGCGAGCGGGAAAATCACGGTCCGGAATGTCTGGCGAGGATCGGCACCGAGATCGGCAGAGGCCTCGATGAAGTTCACGGGAACGCGCTCAAGCGCCGCCTGTGTCGGCAGGATCATGTACGGCAGCCAGATATAAACGAAGACGAGAAACGTGCCGAGATAGCTGAACGACAGTGATGGGCCGCCGACGACGGGCAACTCCAAGATGCCGTCGAGCAGCCACCTTAGATGCAGCACGTTGGCGAACCACGTGATGATCCCCTCTTTGGCGAGGATCAGCTTCCAGGCATAGACCTTGACGAGATAGCTCGACCAGAGCGGCATCATCACCGCGAGATAGAAGAGAGCCTTGGTCCAGCCGCGCGCGTATCGCGCCGCGTAGTAGGCAATCGGGAACGCGATGATTGCACTCGTGATCGTGACGAGCGTCGCCATGAGGACGGTGCGCAGAATGATCTGCGCGTTCGACGCTTCGAACAGCTGCTCGTAGGTGGCGAGTGTGAATTCGTGGACCACCAAGCCCGAAAAATCGTCGAGCGAATAGAAGCTCTGCAGCAGCAGGGCGAACAGCGAGCCGATGTAGACGACGCCAATCCAGAGCAGTGGCGGCGTCAGCAAGAGGAACGTCAGGAGTTGGGGACGCGCGAAGAAGATGTCCGAGATCGCGCCGCCGATCCCCCTTTGGCGTTCTGCAACGGCGGCGGTCACGCGCTCTCTCCCATCGCCACCATTGCGGATTTCGGCCAAATGAGAGCGACGCTGTCGCCCTTGCGAACGTCGGTTCCCGCCTGTGTCGACGCGATGAGCGCCAGTTTCTCAGTCGCGACCGTGATGCGCGTTACCGCGCCCTGATAGCTGATTGCGGTAACGATCCCTTTGGCTTGCGCGCAGGCTGCCGGGACCAGGGCATTTTGCGACGCGATCTGGATCTTCTCGGGCCGGAGGCTCGTCCAAGCGGCTCGTCCGCCGTGAGCCGCCGCGAATTCGGGCGACAGCACGTTCGATGAGCCAACGAAATCGGCCACGAAGCGTGAGGTCGGGCGTTCGTAAACGTCGGTGGGCGTGCCGACCTGGACGATCTTGCCTTCATTGAAGATCGCGACTCGGTTGGCCATCGACAGCGCTTCGCTCTGATCGTGCGTCACGAAGACGAACGTGATGCCGAGCTTGGTTTGAAGCGTCTTCAATTCTTCCTGCATCTGCTCGCGCAGCTTCAGGTCGAGGGCGCCAAGCGGCTCGTCGAGGAGGAGAACTTTCGGTCCGTTGACCAATGCGCGCGCGAGTGCAACGCGCTGGCGCTGTCCGCCCGAAAGTTGCGCGGTGCGGCGGATCTCGTAGCCACCGAGTTTGACCATCGCGAGGGCGTCTTTCGCCTTCGCTTCCCGCTCGGCTTTTCCGACGCCCTTGATCATCAAGCCGTAGGCGACGTTCTCGCCGACCGTCATGTGCGGGAAGAGCGCGTAGTCCTGAAACACCGTGTTGACGTTGCGCCTGTAGGGCGGGACGCCGTCGGCGCGTTCGCCGAAGATTTCGATGTGGCCTTCGTCGGGCTGCTCGAAACCGGCGATGAGACGGAGACACGTCGTCTTTCCGGAGCCGGAGGGCCCAAGAAGGGCGAAGAATTCTCCCGGCTCAATATCGAGAGAAACGCCGTCGACGGCGCGCACGGAGCCGAAGCGACGGGATACGTTTTGAAAGCGAACTGCTGGGGACATGAAACTCATCGGATGCCTGCGGCCGGCCAAGACGGCCGACCGCAGGGAGTGTGATTACTTACCGAGAATGGCGATATAATCTTTCGCCCATTGCGAATAGGGCACGCAAGAGCTTTCCTTCTCGCACTTCGCCGTCGGCGTGCGCCAGAACCAGATTTTATCGAAGTTTTCCGAGCCATTGGTCGCACAGCCCGTCTCCGTCAGCAAAGCGTTGCCCTTACAGGCGGCCGGTACTGTCGGTACCGAACCAAACCACGAGGCCAGATCGCCCTGGAGTTTCGGATTCAAGGAATGCTCGAGCCACTTGTACGCGCAGTTCGGATGCTTTGCGTCGACGTGCATCATCGTCGTATCGGCCCAGCCGGTGGCGCCCTCTTCAGGAATTGTCGAGGCGATCGGCTTTTTGTCGGCCTGCAGTAGGTTCACCTGATAGGGCCAGGAGGACGACGCCACGACACCCTCGTTCTTGAAGTCGTCGACCTGCACGGTCGCATCATGCCAATAGCGGCCGATGAGAGCGCGCTGCGACTGCAACAACGCGACGGCCGCAGCGTACTGCTCCTTGTTCAACTCGTAAGGGTTCTTGATGCCGAGCTCCGGCTTCTTCTTGCTCAGGTAGAGCGCAGCGTCAGCGATGTAGATCGGACCATCATAGGCCTGCACGCGGCCTTTGTTGCTCTTGCCGTCGGGAAGGGTCTGTTCCTCGAATACCACCGACCAAGTCTTCGGCGCTTCCTTGAAAACGTTTGTGTTGTAGGCAAGGACGTTCGGTCCCCACTGATAGGGAACGCCGTAATGGACGCCATCGACGGTGTGCCAAGGCGCATTCTGCAGCCGCGGATCGAGCGTCTTCCAGCTCGGAACGAGATCGATGTTGATCGGCTGAACTTTCTTGCCTGCGACGAGCCTCAGCGAGGCGTCGCCTGACGCCGTGACCAGATCGAAGCCACCCTGGTTCATCAGCGTGACCATCTCATCGGATGTCGCCGCCGTCTTGACGTTGACCTTGCAGCCCGTTTCTTTTTCGAAGCCAGTCACCCAGTCGTAATTCTTGTCCGACTCGCCCCTCTCGACATATCCGGGCCAGGCTACGATATCGAGCTGGCCTTCTCCTTCGCCGACGGATTTGGCCGGGTCGCCCCAGACGGCAAAACTGCCGACCAAGAGAAACGCTCCGGACGTAACAAGTGTCTTCCGGCTGGGCATCATGTGTGCTTACTCCTCCGATTGCCACGCCAAGATCAGGGATCGGAGTTTCACCCCTTGTTCCCCATCACCGCGCATACCTTGTTGATGTTAGTTTAGTAATTGCGGTCGCGCCAGGGACGCATGATCGATCTATCGAACGAAAAGCGAGGGTTGAATAGAGTTTCGGCAGCGCGGCCTCCACCCGCCAAAATTTTAGTCCCAATTTGCAAAGGGACTCAGCATATTGGCTGCGGTCACGATTGGTTTTAGCGTAGGATTTTACCAAACGGGGCGTTCAACTGGCAGGTTTGCCGGAGGCGGCGTCCGGCGTAACAAACCGGCGGATTGGTTTTTGAATTGCGGAGCGGGAGCGAATGACGGTCATTAAGATCCGCATCGACTTTGATGGCGATCGCTACATTGGACACGGTCGCATCCAACTTCTCGAGTTGATCGGTCAGCACGGTTCCATTTCGAAGGCCGCGAAGGCCATGGACATGTCGTACAAGCGCGCCTGGTATTTGATGGACGACTTCAGCGCGCTGTTCACCGACCCGTTGATTGAACGCCAGCACGGCGGTCGCGGCGGTGGAGCTGCAAAGCTGACGCCGTTCGGCGCCGACCTCGTCCGGCAGTATCGCGACATGGAGGCGAAAGCGCTCAGCGTCTTCGCAAAGCCGCTGGCGTCGATAGAAAAGCACCTTGCTCGAAACCAGAAGAGCGATACGAAGCCGGCGAAGAAATCGCCACAAGCAGCTCGCGCTTAATCCTGGGTTACGGACCCAGCGCCTGGTTGACATCGCCGGTGGCGACGACGCGACCGGCTCTGAGGCGTATGACGCGCGATGCAAGCCGCCGCACTTCATCGACGTTATGGGTGACGTAAACGATCGGAACGGCAAACTCGTCGCGGATCCGTTCGATCAGACCCATGATCTCGCCGCGGCGGGCGTCATCGAGCGCGGAAAGAGGTTCGTCCATCAGCAGAATGCGCGGCGAGGACATGAGGGCCCGCGCCAACGCAACGCGATGCCTTTCGCCGCCCGATAGCGTCGCGGGCCGCCGCTTCAGCAGCGCTCCAATGCCGAGGACATCGACGATCGTCTCGAACGGCAGCCCCTGTTTTTCCCGACGGTTGAACCACTGCCCGAACTTAATGTTCTGCAGCACAGTCAGATGGGGAAAGAGTTGCGCGTCCTGAAAGACGAAGCCGACGCGGCGCTTGTGCGGGGGAATGAAGATTCGTGCGGCCGTGTCGGTCAGCACGTTCCCGGCAACGACGATGCGACCGTTCTCGGGCTTCTGGATGCCGGCAATCATATTGAGGATGGTCGACTTCCCCGATCCTGAGGGACCGAACAAAGCCGTCAGCGCGCTATCGCTTTCGAAGGCAACATCGAGAGTGAAGTCCGGTCGCTTTTGCAAAGCGCGGACGCTCAGAAGTGGTTTCAATTCCTTCATTCGAATACGGCGATACGCTTTTGGATACGGCGGTTCAACACTTCCGACACGATGAGCGCCACCATTGCGATGACGATCGACACCAACGATAGCCGAAGTGCCTGAGCCTCGCCGCCGGGAACTTGCGTGAAGGTGTAGATCGCTGAAGGAATCGTCTGCGTTTCGCCCGGGATGTTCGAAACGAAGGTGATCGTGGCGCCGAACTCGCCCAGGGCCTTGGCAAAACAGAGAATGGCGCCGACGAGAATTCCGGGGAGCGCCAACGGCAATGTGACAAGGAAGAACGTCCAGTACGGGTTGGCGCCGAGGGTACCGGCCGCCTTCTCAAGCCTGCGGTCGATGGCTTCGAACGAAAGCCGTATGGCTCTCAGCATCAACGGAAAGCCCATGACGCCGCAAGCGAGTGCGGCGCCGGTCCATCGGAAGGAAAACGTTATCCCGAAGAGATCGTAGATTCCCCTTCCGAGCGGACCCTGCTTGCCGAACATCAGCAACAGAAAGTAACCGGTTACGACGGGCGGCAGAACGAGCGGCAGGTGCAGGACGCCATCGACGATGATCTTCCCCGGAAAGCGCCACCGCGCCAGCGCATAGGCGGCGAGAAGCGCGACCGGCAGGCCGACCAGCGTTCCGACGGTGGCGACCCGCAGACTGAGTTCAATCGCCTTCCACTCGTCGGGAGAAAATCCAAACACTGATCCGCCTCTCGGTTCGCCGCTCAGTCGTTCGATCCGTTGCTACTTGAGGATCGAGAACCCTTGCTTCCTAAAGAACGCCTGGGCTTCCGGCGATTTCAGATAGTCGATGAAGGCCTTGGCGGCGTCGCCATTCTTGGTCGCGCCGATGACTGCAACCGGATAGATGATCGGCGGGTGTGAGTCTTCGGGAAAGACGTCGACAATCTTAACTTTGGGCTCCGCCACGGCGTCGGTTTCGTAGACGATGCCCAGCGGCGCTTCGCCCTGCGCGACGAGCGCGAGTGCAGCACGGACGTTGTCGGCTTGCGCGACTTTCGGCTCGACGGCTGTCCACACGCCGAGTTTTTCCAAAGCTGCCGAGCCATACTTTCCGGCCGGAACCGACTTCACGTTCGCCATCGCAAGATGACCATCGCCGAGCGCTGCAGCGATCGGGAAATCCTTGCCGATCTTGAGCGAGGCGGTGCTTTCCTTCGGTGCGATCAGAACGAGGCGATTGCCCAGAAGATTGAAGCGCGAGTCATCCTTGATGAGCTTCGCCTTCTGGACGTAGTCCATCCAATCGAGGTCGGCCGAAACGAAGATGTCGGCCGGTGCGCCCTGCTCGATTTGTTTCGCGAGCGCGGACGATCCGGCATAGGAGATGACGACCTTGTTGCCCGTGCTTTTCTCATACGCCGCCGCGGCGCCATCCAATGCGTTCTTGAGGCTGGCCGCCGCAAAGATGGTGACGGTCGTCGTGTCAGTCTTCTGGGCCTGAGCTTCGACGAAAAGCGCCGAAACCAGCATGATGCCGGCCAGAGCTATCTTGAGTGATAGACGCGAAAAATTGAACGCTGCCTGCATTGCGGACAGTTCCTTTTGCCGATTCCGATATAGCCGTAAGGATATCTAGCTTCCGAGCGTTTGCAACTGGCGTTTCGTGACACTTTGCCGGAAAGCAACGGTCGGCATCCGGCGCAACGGTTCCGGGCCCGGTGCGGCTTGATTTCAAACCGGCGGGACGGGCTCGAATTTTACCGGAGCTTGCGGCGCGGTATTGACGCTCAAAGCGAACACGTCGGGCCGCGCATAATGTCCGACGACGTCGAGATCGTATTTGCCACGCGCGATCATTCGCCGATCGAGTTCGGCGACGCGAACGGAGGGTCCATCGAAGTGGGGCGCCAACAGGACGTTTCCAAGTGGATCGACGATGCAGGAGCCGCCACGGATCAGAACGGCGGGCGGTTCGCCGTCGAGCAGTTCGCTAAAGGATTGCGGACAGTCCGCGCGCGAAAGGTATTGGCTAGCCGAGAGCACGAAGCAACGGCCTTCGAGTGCGATCATGCGCATCGTCGGCAACCAGGTTTCGCGATCGTCGACTGTTGGCGCACAATATATTTCCACGCCCTGCGCATACATGGCCATGCGTAGAAGCGGCATGTAGTTTTCCCAGCAGATGACGCTTCCAATCCGGCCGATTTCGCTATCCACGACCGTCAAGGTGGAACCATCGCCCTGGCCCCAGACGATCCGCTCCAACGCCGTCGGCATCAGCTTTCGATGCTTCCCGAGAAGACGACCATCCGGTCCGAACATGAGCGCCGTGCAGTAAAGTGTACCGCCGTCTCTCTCGATGATACCGATCACGAGATGCATGCGAGACGTTCGCGCCATCTCGCCAATCAGAGCGCACTCCGGCCCGGGCACGGCGATCGCGCTTTCAAAATATCTGCGGTACGCATCGCGGCCTTCGGGGCTTCGCATTCCAAGGCGCGCGCCGAAATCGAGACCCTTGGGATAGCCTCCGACGAATGCCTCTGGAAACACCGCGATGTCAGCTTTTTGCCCGGCGGCTTCGCGCACCAGATTTTCGAGCCGCGCAAGGGTGGCTGACGTATCGAAAAGAACAGGCGCCGCCTGAACCACGGCAGCTCTGACGACCGGCTTTTCCATATGCGGGCGTTCCATTTCTGCAATCGCTAGACGATGGCCTTCGCGGCGCCGGAGGGTTGCGAGAGAAGGCCCGCGAGCTGCTTCAATGCTTGAAGAAGCGCGTCCCGGTCAGGCGCGACGCCCAGCGACAGCCGCAATGCTTCGGGCTCCGTCGCGCCGATGGCGAATACCGATCCCGGCACCACCGAGATGCCCGAGCGGCCCGCGTGGTGGACAAAATCCGTCGCGCGCCAATGCGGCGGCATGCGCATCCAGATGTGGGAACCGCATTTATCCGCCGCGATCTCTGCATCGCCGAGTGCCGCCTTCGCGATTTTCTGGCGGGCGATGTTCTCATCACGGATTGCGACGGTCACATCATCGAGAATTCCAGTCGCGATCCAACGTGATGCCACGGCGGCATTGATTGGAGGCACCATCAGATTGACGGCTCTGATCACAGCTGCGAGCCGCGCTGCCTGAGCTGCGGCCGGCGCGACGACATACGCGATGCGCAATGCCGGGGTTGCACACTTCGACAAAGTTGCAATGTGCCAAGTGATGTCCGGGGCCAAAGCGGCGATGGGGGTCAGCGGATCGCTTTGAAGCGCCGAATACGGATCATCTTCGATAATCGCGACATCGTACTTGCGCGCGATCTCAACGATCTCATGCCGCCGCTCTTCGGATAGCGTTGCCGTCGTCGGATTATCGATTGCGGGTATGACGTAGAGGAGTTTGGGCGCGTCCAACACGCAACACGCTTCGAACGCCTCCGGGACGATGCCCTGCGCATCCATTGCCAGTGGTCGAAGCCTGAATCCGCATTGCTGTGCGACGGCCTTGAGGCCCGGATAGGTTACGAAACCCGCAGCGATGGAATCTCCAGGCGAAGCGAGGCATTCGCAGATTGCAAAGAGTGCGCTTTGAGCGCCGTTGGCCAGAACAATCGATGCCGGCCTCACGTCGCCGATACGCCGCTCGAGCCACACTGCGGCCGCGGCGCGATCGGATTCGCTTCCCGTGCTCTCCTGATAATGCAGGTTCTGCATGCCGTTTTCCTCGTTGAGGAGCGTGGCAATGGTTTCAGGAATGAGCCGCTTCAGGTTGGCGGCAACCGGTTGCGGCGGGATGTTCATGCTGAGGTCGACGGCGGGTATGGGTGAGGCGCCGAGAAAACGGCCATCGTCCATGCGCCGGCGAATGAAGGTGCCGCGTCCTGCATTGGCCTCGACGAGACCTCGCCGCCTCGCTTCGTTGAAAGCCCGCGTCACGGTCGTCAGGTCAACGCCGAGGATTTCCGCAATCATTCGCTGGGGCGGCAACCGATCGCCCGGTAGAATGCGCCCTGCCCGCAGGTCGGCCTCGATGGCTTCGACAATGCCGCGGTATTTGAGCTGTTCGCCTTCGGCCAGCCAGGGCTCCCAAGAAGACATAGCTACGGGCCTCTCCTTTTACGATCCATACATTATATAGCGTGCATGGATCCCTACTGCCATACATTAAATAGCATGTATGGCAGTCCTGGGATAGTCTGTGCTTTCCGCGATTATCAAAACTGCGCAAAGCCTCTCGTTAAACCCCTATATAATCTCAATAATGCCCCGAAAATTGCCATTTTGGCGCAGGACGCATACATTGCTTTTCCAGCCTGTACAATTGCCATACAATGGCTCCTTAGTTGAGATGCTAGAAAGGACATCGCCATGTGCGGCGAACATCAGTGGCCAAAGCTATCTCCCCTCAAAACCGGAATAAGAGGTCTTTGCCCACGGTGCGGTAAGGGCAAAATTTTTGAGGGCTTTCTCACGCTGAAAAAGAGTTGTCCGGCCTGCGGCTTGGATCTTTCCTTTGCTGATCCTGCAGACGGCCCCGCGTTTTTCGTGATTTGCTTCGCGTGCATCCCGAGCGCAGCTTTTGCCTGCTGGTTCGAGGTCGCCTATGGACCTCCATTCTGGATGCACTTGCTGACCAGCTTGCCCATCATCCTGCTGACGTGCATTCCGCCGCTGCGGCCGTTGAAGGGCTGGCTCATCAATAGTCAGTATTTCCACAAGGCCGAGGAAGGGCGCCTCGTCTTCGATCAAAGAGAACAGCTGCGTCAACGCCACGCCAGCTCGTAGAGTCCGATCCGGACCTTCCCGTTTGGTCAGCGGCATCGGCAGCCTATAATGGGTCCCGATGCCGAGAGGAATCGTTCCACGTCCGACCGTATTGCTGACCGGCTTCGGCTCATTTCCGGGTGTGCCGGTCAACGCATCCGCAAGTCTTGCGCGCCGGGTTGCCCGGAGAGCGCGCGTCGTTTTCCCGGAAGCGCGTTTTGCCTCCGCGACCCTGCCGACCGAATGGGACCGGGCGCCCAGGCTCGTCGCAAAGCTCCATGAGCAGCATCGGCCCGTTCTTGCCTTGCACTTCGGCGTCGCTTCGGGAGCCAAGAGCCTTCGCCTCGAAACCGAGGCGCGCAATTTCTGCCGGAATGCCGTCGACGCTGCGGGTGCTACGCCTCGCTCCCTGAGCTTATCGGCCGATGGCCCGGCTGTCCGCGCGTCATCGATCCCGGTTCGGGAAATCGTGACCGCCCTCCACGTCAAAGGATATCTCGCCTCTATTTCAAACGAAGCCGGCGGCTATCTCTGCAACGCCGTCCTCTATCACTCGTTGGCATTCGCGGAAGCGCGCGGCGGTTGCCAAGTCGGGTTCGTGCATATTCCTTCTGATCTCACGGAGCCTCCCCTTCGGTTTGAAGAGGCCACGGAGGCCGCGCTCGAAATCATCAAAATTGCGCTTGAGACGGCCCCCGACGAGACATCGTTAACCTCGGCTTAACGTCTCTCGCGCTCGCTCATTTGCTGTGCTTTCGCACGGTAAAGCAGGGAACGGGGCGCCATCCATGACCTTCGATCGTCGTTCGGTGTTGGGCGCCGGCCTTGGGCTCGGCGCGGCCGCCACCGCCGTGCACGCGGCCCAGAAAGCTGCAAAGGCGCTGCCGGAGACGTCTCCTAAAAATCTCGCCTCTCGCCTCGTGCCCAATACCTCGCTTGATCAGACAGCCTTCATGCAGGCCGTGATCGATGAGGCCGCCCGGGAGGACATGCCCGTCATCCTGCCGTCCGGCGCTTTTCTCGTCGGCGGCCTGCAGCTTCGCGCGGGAACGCGCCTCATCGGGAGCGCGCGGACGACTATTCTCGCCTATAGCGGCGGCGAAACTTTCGTCACTGCCGAGGACGCGCATGGCCTAGTGCTCGAGGGCATCGTCTTTGATTGTGCCTATAAGCCCTTCGACCGAACGCGCGCGGATGGGGCTGTCACCATCTCACGCTCGAACGACATCCGTCTCCTCGATCTCGATATTCGGAACAGCATCGGCAGCGGACTTTCTCTGTTCGCGTGTAGCGGTCACGTCAGCGGCGTGACGATTACTGGCGCGCTCGACGCAGGATTGAAGAGCCTCGATGCCGCCGGGCTCGACATCAAGGACAACACGATCTCGGACTGCGGGAACAACGGCATTCTCGTCTGGCGCTCGACGCCCGGCGAAGACGGATCCGCCGTTTCCGGCAATCGCATCTCGAAAATCCGCAGCGCTTCGGGCGGCACGGGAGAATACGGCAACGGCATCAACGTCTTTCGCGCTGGCAGCGTTCTCGTTACCGGCAATCGCATCTCGGATTGCGCGTATACCGCCGTCAGAGGGAATTCCGCCTCGAATATTCAGATCATCGCCAACAGCTGCGAGCGGCTTGGCGAGGTTGCGCTTTATGCCGAGTTCGGTTTCCAGGGCGCGGTCATCGCGAACAATATCGTCGATACGGCCGCGGCCGGGATTTCGGTCACGAATTTCAACGAGGGCGGCCGCCTCGCGGTCATTCAGGGCAACCTCATTCGCAACCTCTTCCGGCGCGAACAGGAGCCTGAGGACAAGCGAGGCGAAGGCATTGGCGTCGAGGCCGATGCGGTCGTCTCAGGCAATACGATCGAGAACGCTCCGACAGTCGGCATTCAGATCGGCTGGGGCTCATTCATGCGAGATATTGCGGTGACCGGGAACGTCATTCGTCATGCCCGGGTCGGCATATCCGTTACCGGCGCGAGCGACGCCGGAAAATGCCTCATCGCCAACAACCTGATTTCCAATGCGCAGGACGGGGCCATCCGCGAAATGGAATTCGGCAAAATGGTGGGCCCCGACCTCATCGATCAGCAAAGCGCCAATGATCGAGTGAAGCTTGCGGGCAATGTCGCCGTTTAACGGCTTCGCGCGGCGATAAAAGCCGCGCCTTCGATATGTCCGATTGTTTTGGGGAGTTGGGGCTGGCCCGACCAAGCGGGGAAGACGGGGGGATGTCTCAGGGCTTGGCCGGGCTCAGCAGCATCTGGTGTGCACGGGGGGAAGTGACATCACCAGCTTGAGAGACACACTAGCCTGACAAAGATGAACTCATTCTGAACGTGGGATTAAAAAGTCGCAACGTTTGGTTGACTCAAAAGATCTCGGGAAATCAACGGGTTTTTCGTGTTGCAGGGGCGGAAGCTGCATCTGCCTAAGTCGAATCAGATTAACTTCCGGCATCGACTTCCTAAGCAGTAGGTTTTCCCGATGCCGGCCACCGCCGCGCCGCTTTCCCTTCCCTTCTCGCCGGTTGCAGAGAACGACATGGCGGCGGCGCGCGCGACGCTCGAAGAGGTGTTCGGATACAAGGGCTTCCGGCCGCTCCAGAGCGATATTATCGGTACCCTGCTTGCGGGCGGCGATTGCCTGGCGCTGATGCCGACGGGCGGCGGCAAGTCTCTCTGCTATCAAATTCCGGCGCTTATCCGTCGCGGCACCGGCATCGTGGTCTCGCCGCTCATCGCGTTGATGCAGGACCAGGTGGACGCGCTGCTCGACCTCGGCGTCAAGGCGGCTTTCCTCAATTCGACGCAGGATCGCGCGACGCAGGATAAAATCGAACGCGAATTCGCGGCAGGCGCGCTCGATCTTCTGTATGTTGCGCCGGAACGCCTCGTGCAAGAGCGCACGCTCAATCTTTTCGAACGCAGCGACATTGCGATCTTCGCGATCGACGAAGCCCACTGCGTTTCGCAATGGGGCCACGACTTCCGCCCCGAGTATCGCCAGCTCAAGGTTCTCGCCAAACGCTTTCCAAACGTGCCGCGCGTCGCGCTGACCGCCACGGCGGACGAACGCACGCGCCAGGACATCATCTCGGAGCTGTCGCTCGAGAACGCTGCTTGCTTCGTTGCGAGCTTCGACCGGCCGAACATTCGCTACACCATTGCGGAGCTTGGCAGCTTCAGCGCGAAAGAGAAGCTTTGGCAGTTCATTGAAACCGAACATCCGACGGACGCAGGCATCGTCTATTGCCTTTCGCGGAAGTCGGTCGAGGAGACGGCAGCGTGGCTCTCTTCGAAGGGCCGCAGGGCGCTTGCCTATCACGCCGGTCTCGACGCCCACATTCGCGCTGGCGCGCAGACGAAGTTTCTCACCGAGGACGGTCTGATCATCGTCGCGACGATTGCCTTCGGCATGGGCATCGACAAACCGGACGTCCGCTTCGTCGCGCACTTGAACCTGCCGAAATCCATCGAGTCCTATTATCAGGAGACCGGCCGTGCGGGCCGCGATGGCGAGCCCGCCGATGCCTGGATGGCCTATGGCTTTCAGGACATCGTGCAACTCCGGCAATGGATTTCACAATCGGACGGCGCGGAAGCCTTCAAGAAGGTTCAGCGTCAAAAACTCGATGCGCTCATCGGGCTCGCGGAAATGCCGGGTTGCCGGCGCCAGGCGCTGCTGGCGTATTTCGGCGAAACGCGGCCCGAGCCCTGCGGGAACTGCGATAATTGCCTCAACCCGCCGCATACGGAAGACGGCAGCGTTCTCGCGCAGAAGGCGCTGTCCGCCGTCTATCGCACCGAGCAGCGTTTCGGCGTTACGTATCTCACGGACGTTTTGACTGGCGCTGCGGATGAGCGGATCATCCGCAACGGTCACGACCGGCTGACCGTCTACGGCATCGGCAAGGACGTCCCGCAGACGACGTGGAAGGGGCTTTTCCGCCAGCTCACCGCGCAGGGCTATCTGACCATCGACGACGAGGGCATGGGCTCGCTCATACTGACGGAGCGGGCGCGACCACTGCTCCGCGGCGAAGAGCGCTTTCTGTTGCGCGTCACGCGGCAGGTTTCAAAGGGCTCGAAGCGCGCCGCGTCTGCTGCCGCTTCGCGGGTGGCGCGGGAAAATCAGCCGCTGTTCGATGCGCTTCGAACGCTCCGGCAGAAGCTCGCGGCGTCGGCCAAGCTTCCTCCCTACGTCGTCGCGCAGGACAAAACGTTGATCGAACTTGCGGAGAAGCAGCCGACGACGGAGAGCGCGCTGCACGATATTCTCGGCCTCGGCGCCAGCAAGATTGCGCGTTACGGCGTGGCTTTCCTCGACGTCATCTCACAGTTCAAGAAGCATCCGGTGCTCAACAACCGGTTGTCGGCGACCGTGAATGCCACACTCGCCGCACACCTGCGCGGTCTCGATGCGGAGGCGATCGCCACTGAACGAAAGATTGAAGTATCGACGGTCTATGGTCACTTGGCGGAAGCTATCGAAGCCGGACTGATCACGGCAGCGGACGCATTGAAGCTCGACCCCGCGGAGATCGACGAGATCGAAGAGGCGTTCGAGCGATGCCAAACGCGCGAGACGGGAAAGCTCGGTCCGGCCTTTTCCGCGCTCGGCGGGCAATACGACTACGGCATCTTGAAATGCCATCTCGCCGACAGTGTGTGAGGCTTGCTGAGGACCATACCGCAAAGAACGTCATCCCGGCGAAGGCCGGCACCCAGACAGCCATAAACACGGGCAATGTTGAAAGTTGACTGGATCCCGGCCTTCGCCGGGATGACGCAGTTAAACGCGAGAATCGCGGCGTGGGGGCAGGTACGCTAGCGTGCGGTCGCCTTGGCGGGAACGGAGATTGCAAGCTTCTCTGTAAGCGTCGAGCAAATGGCCTCAAGCTCGGGCGTCCATGCGGCGGCGTTTGAAGCGCAAAGGTTCGCCTGCGATTTCAAAATGACGCCGTCGTCGAGGATTTTGAGACCGTTGGCGCGCAGCGTTTCGCCCGTCGTCGTAATGTCGACGATCAGCTCAGCCGTGCCCGCTGCCGGTGCGCCTTCGGTCGCGCCCGCGCTCTCGATGATGCGGTAGTCGCCGAAGCCCTTTGCGCCAAAGAAACGCCGCGTCAGGTTCACATATTTCGTTGCAACGCGCGGCCAGCGTCCATGCAGGCGACGGAACGGAAGCGCGATTTCTTCCAGGTCCTGGACCGTCGCCACATCAACCCAGCATGTCGGCACGGCGACGATCACATCGGCAAAACCGAAGCCGAGCTTCTGCAGGAAACGTATGCGGGTCGCCGAGTCTGAAATGTTTTCGCGGATGAGATCTTCGCCCGTGATGCCGAGGTGGACGCTACCGGCCTTCAACGCGGCTGCGATCTCACCAGACGAAACGTATGCGACGTCGATCTCGGGAATTCCGTCGATCTCGCCACGATAGCCGCGAACGTGTCCGACCTTGCGCACGACCAATCCGGCACGCGCGAACATGTCGGTCGTCTGCTCCATCAAGCGACCCTTGGAGGGTATCGCGAGCGTCAGTTTGCTCATGGCGCCCTCTTGAGCGTCGCTGCGAGAAGACGCTCGGAATGAATGGCGGCGCCGACCGCCGGAACTTCAACCTGCGCTCCGGCCGAGCGCATCAGCCCATCGTACCGGCCGCCGTTGGCGAGCGGGCTTTTCGCGTCAAGAGAAGCCGAATTCACTTCGAAAACGAGCCCTGAGTAATAGGCGAGCGTCCGGCCGAATTCGGCTGAGAACGTCACGCGTTCGAGATCGATACCCGCATTGGCGAGAAGTGCCAGACGCCTGTCATACGTTTCCAGCGCCATGCCGGCGCCGTTGGCCGCGCCTTTGAGGAGAGACGCGATCTTGTCGCCGGCTGTCGTCGCTGGCCCTGAGACTTCGACGTAGCGAGCGATCAGTTCGATCGCAGCTGCGTCGAGCGGCTTTTCCTGCCGATCCTCGGCAATGACGATCAGATGCTCGGTGATGTCTGACAGCGTGCGCGTGCCGAGAAGCTCGATGGCGTTTTCCTCGAGATAGACGGCGACCGCGGCTTCGCTCTTTTCCAAATCGTCACGCCGGAGCGACGCCAACAGATCTTCGGGGATGCTCTGCGACGCGACGCGCGCGCCCGTCGCGAAGGCTTTGAGCGCTTCGCGAAACGACTGCGGCTTCAGGAAAGCGTCGTCGAGCCGCTTTTTCCAATTCGGCGAGACGTCGGCTGCATCAAGGACACTCGAAAACAATCCGAGGTCGCCGAGCCTCAGCGTCCAATCCTTGAGGCCGACCTTTTCGATCGCCTTGATGACGATTGCGACCGTTTCCGCTTCGGCTGCTTCGCGCGACTTGTCGCCGAAGCGCTCGATGCCCGCCTGGCGAAACTCGCGCGGGTGCGAAGCCGTGGCGCCTTGCGGCTGATAGCGGAATGCGGGGCCGTTGTAGCAATAGCGCGCTGGCGTCGCGGGATCAGCGTGGCGTTCCAAATGGAGGCGGCACGTCGGCACGGTGATATCGGGCCTCAGGCACAGCTCGGCGCCGTCCTGATCGGTGAAGACATACGTGCGTGCGCGCAGGCTTTCGCCGATGACGTCGAGAAAGACGTCGGCTGGTTGAATGATGGAAGGCGCGACGGCGTCGTAGCCGGCCTTCGTAAAGACCGACATCAACGTCTGCGCTTGCATCGCTAGCGCTTCGAGATTCTGCGCCGTCTCCGCGGCCATATTCTATTCCTGGTGGAGCTTGATGAGCTTGTGGACTTCCTGGATGAGGTTCGCCTCGGAGACAGAGAACTGCGCCGGGCGCGCTTCCTTCCACTCTTTATTGTCCTTGATCGCGGCAGCGGCTTTCGCGCCTTCGATCAGGTCCTTGATCGTCACTTCGCCTTTGGCGCGCTCATCGGAGCCTTGGATGATAACGCACGGGCTGTTGCGCTTGTCGGCGTATTTCATCTGCGCCTTCATGCCGGACGAGCCGAGGTACATCTCGGCGCGAATGCCGGCGTTGCGGAGCGCTTGCGTCATTCGCTGATAGGTCGCGATCTCGGCCTTGTCCATGACGAGCACGACGACGGGGCCAAGGGCTTTGGCTTTCTTGTCGCCGATCAGAGATAGCGCCGCCTGCAGGCGCGAGACGCCGATCGAGAAGCCGGTGGCCGGAACTTTCTCGCCGGTGAAGCGCGCGACGAGATCGTCGTAACGGCCGCCGCCGCCGACGGAGCCGAAGCGCACGGGCCTGCCCTCATCGTCTTTGACTTCGAACGTCAGCTCGGCTTCGAACACGGGACCAGTGTAGTATTCGAGGCCGCGGACGACCGTCTGATCCAGCCGGATGCGCGTTTCATCATAACCCGCCGCCGCGCAGATTTTCTGCAATTGAAGGAGATCATCGACTCCAGCCCTGAAGGCAGGATCATTGGCGCTTTCAGCGATGGGCCGTTCGAGGAAGCCAATCACTCCCATCGTTTGCGCGGGGGTCAGATCGGCGCCTTTGGTGAAGTCACCGCTCTCGTCCTTGCGGCCCTTGCCGAGCAACTGGGAGACGCCTTCGATACCGAGGCGGTCGAGCTTATCGACAGCCCGAAGCACGGTCAGACGGCGCGCGGCGTTTTCGTCGCCTTCAAGTCCGGCGGCGCTCAACAGGCCGTCGAGTAATTTACGGCTGCTGACCTTAATCACGTAATCGCCGCGCTTGACGCCCAGCGCTTCGAGCGTATCGGCGGCGAGCATGCACATCTCGGCGTCGGCTGCGACGCCTTCCGCGCCGACCGTATCGGCGTCGAATTGCATGAACTGGCGGAAGCGGCCTGGGCCCGGCTTCTCGTTGCGGTAGACGTTGCCGAACGCGTACCGGCGGAACGGTTTCGGCAAGCCTTGAAAATTCTGCGCGACATAGCGGGCGAGCGGCGCTGTCAGATCGTAGCGCAGGCTCATCCACTGCTCGTCCTCGTCCTGGAACGAGAAGACGCCGGCGTTGGGGCGGTCCTGATCAGGAAGGAACTTGCCGAGCGCGTCGGTGTACTCGATCGCGGGGGTCTCGAGCGCTTCGAAGCCATAGCGCTCGTAGACGTCGCGGATCTTACCCGTCATGTCGTTCAGGCCCCGAAGCTCCGCCGCCTCGATATCGCGGAAGCCTTTTGCGAGGCGCGCTTCAGGGCGCGTGCTTGTATTCACTTTGGACATGAGGTGATGAGGGGCCGTACCGCAAATGGAAAAGTTGCCGGGACACCTCTCCGGTGTCCAGCGCGCGAGCCCGCCTTATATCGGATGCACCGGCACGAGGAAAGCGGCTCCAAAGTCCTTAAAATCTACGCGGCCCAGCCACTTGATCGGGCCTGACCGCGCTCCGAGATGCCCATTTCGCGCGGAGGCGTCGTTTCAGGGCATGATACAGGGCCGTCGGCACGGCAATCCCGTCCATCGGCACCACCAGGTCGTAAAGCGGCACGGGCTTGGCGCCGAAGCCGCGGGCCAGGGGATGCTGACCGATGCCCATATCGAACCGGCGGACGCCTTGGGCTGCAAAATATTTCATCGCTTCGATCATGATGAGCCTGCCCGGCGACAGGTGGCCCCACTCTTCTCCGGCCGTCGAAACGAAGAGGCGCGTGAAGGTGCCGCCGTGGACGATGCCGAAAAGGGTGGCGATGATCTCGCCGTTTGCTTCCATCGCAAAGAGCGCGCCGAGACCGGCGTTGGACCCGTCGATTGCCAAGCGCTCGTAGAAGGAGCGATAGCTCGGCTCGTCGAGGATGTTTTCCATATGATGGCTGACGCGGCGGCGAGCCCGCTGTTCTTCGAGCGCCAGATAGACATGCGCGATTTCTTCGGCTGTCGTGGCGCGATAGAAGCGCGGCGCATTTTCTTCCTGCCAGCGCCGGTGGCAGCGGTCGACTTCCCTCCGGTAGTTATTACCAATGCCGCGAAGATAAGCTTCAACCGTGTCAGGAACGGTCAGCACGCTTCCCGAATTTCGTGCAGGCGAGATTCCGCGCCGTGCCAACAGCGGATTGGGATGGCCGGCGATTTCTGCAGGCATCCGCTCGAAGCGGATGAGATCGACGTCGCCCATCGCGCCACGCACCGTGCGCCAGAGGCGGCGAATGGTTTTCCGATCCGTCGTTTGCGCCGGTCCTAAAATCGGTCCGCCGTAATCCGACACGCCGAGGTCTGCGAACCTCGCAATTTTCAGCCTGCCTTCTTTCTGAACGACGAGCGGGAGAACGAGCGCGACATCGCCGCTAAGGCGTTCCGTCACGATGACGAGACGCGGCATCGCCTTTCGCGACGGCGCCAGTTCCTCATAGAGGACCGTCAACCAATCGAGTGTTTGAAAGCCATTGGAGATAAGGCCCGCCTCGACCGCTTCGAAAGCGGCGAGTGCGTCATCGGCGCCGTCGAAAATTTCGGCAATGAAGGGACTGCCGCGCGAGTCAAGCACTCGCGACCAACCACCCTCGGCGCGCAAGAACGCGCCACCCCCCGTTTCCATCGTCGCCATACGCGATACACTCTGCGGCGAACTTATTTTTCGGGAATATTATCCTGGACCGGCGATTATGGCCACGGCGATTATAAAAAACGTGGTTTCGTAAACCTGCTCGATCGCGCCCAAGACGTCGCCCGTGTAACCGCCGATTTTCTGGTGCGCAATCAATGCGACAATGCCCGCCGCCGCGCCTGCGAACAGTGTCGAGAGCAAGAAGACGAGCGGGCTGAGGCAGATAAGTCCGAATATCAATCCGGTTGCCAGCGTCACCGCGATTTCGCTTTGGGTCATGTCGGACGTTGTACGGCTAACCTTCGCGACTTCGCCTCCCGCGTAGGAGAGGCTCGCGAGTGCCAGCACGGCGGCAGCGCGCGCGCCCGCAAATCCGGCGATGACAATTTTGGCAGCCGAGAGCGGATCGACAACTGCGAGCGCCGCCGCCTTGAGCGCCAGAGTTACAATCAGCGCGAGCGTTCCGAACGTCCCGATGCTGCTGTCCTTCATGATTTCGAGACAGCGTTCGCGGGTTCGTCCACCGCCGAATGCGTCGGCGGTGTCGGCCAGTCCATCCTCGTGAAGTCCGCCCGTCACCAGGATGGCGAACGCGAGACCCAGAATCACCGGCAACGGCGACGGAAGGACGTGTGACGCCAGCAAGATGATGCCGCCCGTCGCGATGCCGATCAGGCCGCCGACCAATGGCAAATATTTTGCCGCCCGCACCAGCCAATCTCTTGGCAGGGGATCGATGTGCTTCAGCGGAATACGCGTCAGGAATTGCAACGCGATGTAGAACCGCATTCGTTCAAGCGAGATCATTCAGGGTGTTCGCCCGGCAGATCCGCCATCTCGCGGAGCAGCAGCTCGGCGGCCCTGATGATGGGAATGGCGAGTGCGGAGCCCGTGCCTTCGCCAAGCCGCATCTCGAGTTCGAGCAGCGGCTTGACGCTCAGATGCTTCAGGAGAGCGGCATGGCCCGGTTCGGCCGAGCAATGCGCGAAAATGCAATTGTCGATCGTTCCAGGGCTCAAGGCTTCGGCGGCGATCGCTCCAGCGGTCGAGATGAAGCCATCGACGACGATCACGCGTCCTCTGGCAGCGGCAGCGGTCATCGCGCCTGCCATCATGACAAGTTCGAAGCCGCCGAATTGGCGAAGGACTTCGAATGTACGTTCGGCTGACGTGGACGGTTCGATCGCGGCGCGGGCGACGGTTTCGCTCAGCACTCGGTATTTGTGATCGAGGCCCAGCGCCGGCGCGCCTGCTCCCGGACCCACCAGCGATTTGAGATCGAGGCCCGTCAAGGCATGAGCAATCAACGCGGCGGAACTCGTATTGCCGATTCCGATTTCGCCGAAGCCGACAATGCCGACGTTTTCGCCATCCAAGTGGGCATCGACAGCGCGACCGGCTTTGAGTGCGGCCTCACATTCTTCGACGGACATGGCAGGTTCGCGCCGCGCGTTCCGCGTGCCTTTTGCGATCCGCCGATCGAGGAGGAGATCGTGCGGCGGCAAGGGCTCGAGCATCCCCGCGTCGACAAGTTCGACGCCGACGCCTGCGGCACGCGCCAGCACGTTGACGCCTGCGGTGCCCGCCAGAACGAACTTCGCGATCTCACGCGTCACGACTGACGGATAGGCGGTTACGCCTTCGGCGGTGATGCCGTGGTCGCCCGCAAAGACCAGAATTTTTGCGACGCCGAGATCAGGGTGTGTCGAGCCTGCGATCAGGCCGATCTGAACAGCCAGATCTTCGAGCCGTCCGAGAGAACCGACCGGCTTCGCCTTGCCGCGAAGACGGGCGCGAAGCTCGTCGGCGAGCAGCGTCCTGGATTGTTTGACGTCGGCTTTGACTGTCATGCGCCTATGTAGTCCTCAACGCTGCGTTTGGGCTGGGGCACGTCGGTGGAATATTGAGCAAGATGTTCCAGGCCCTTGGGAATAGGCCCACCATGCGCCCAATCGAGCAACTCGACCGTATGTACTACCGGCACATCGAGTGAGGGTGCGAGCTGGGTCATGCATCCGATATTGCCGGCGGCAACGACGTCGGGCCGCAACGATTTGATGTTTGTCACCTTGCGATCCCGCAACGCGCCTGAGATTTCGGGTTGAAGGATGTTGTACACGCCTGCCGAGCCGCAGCAGAGGTGACCTTCGGGCACATCCAAAACGGTAAAGCCGGCTTTTTTCAGCAGAGACTTCGGCTGGCTCGTCACGCGTTGACCGTGCTGCAGCGAGCAGGCGGCATGATAGGCGACCTTGAGGCTCGACCAGCGTTTCGGCGCGCCGATGTCGTAGGCATCGAGAAATTCGCTGACGTCCTTGGCCATCGCCGCGATGTCCTTGGCGCGTTTGGCGTATTCGGTCTCGTGCTTCAGAAGGTGGCCGTAATCCTTGACGGTGGTGCCGCAGCCCGAGGTGTTGATGATGATGGCATCGACGCCGCCCTTGGCGATTTCCTTGCTCCAGGCATCGACGTTGATCTTGGCTGCCTTGATCGCCTGTTCCTCGTGGCCGATGTGCTGGCTCAAGGCGCCGCAACAGCCCGCGCCCGCCGACACGATCACGTCGATGCCGCCGCGTGCGAAAAGCCTGATCGTAGCGTCGTTGATTTCGGGCCTCAGCACTTGCTGGGCGCAACCCGCGAGCATGATGACGCGGCCGGTTCGGACACCCGTCGGCGACGCCCTTCCGGGACCGCGGAAACGGCCGGTACGCGGCGCTTCGACTGGTGCGAGGTTCACCATCGCGGTGAGTTCGGGAAGGTTCAGCGCCTTGAAGACACGTGAGAACCGCCGGCCTAGAGGCGCGGCGCGCATCGCCCAACGGAAGCGATTGGGATAGGGGACGATTTCGGTGAGCGCGCGCCGGATCAGGCGCTCCTTTAAGCTGCGGCTGCCGGTTTTCTCGATGTGCTTCCGCGCGATCTCGACGAGATGCATGTAATCGACGCCAGAGGGGCACGTCGTCATGCACGAGAAGCAGGAGAGACACCGGTCGATGTGAACCGAGACCTCGGGCTTCGCGTCGAGCCCTTTTTCGAGCATGTCCTTGATCGCGTAGATGCGGCCGCGCGGACTGTCGCGCTCGTCGCCCAGCACGACGTAGGTCGGGCATGTCGCTGTGCAGAACCCGCAGTGTACGCAGCGTCGAAGGATGCGTTCGGCTTCCCTGACTTCGGGATCTTCAAGCTGCGATTTTGAAAAATTGGTTTGCATTGCGCCTTATTGCCGAAACGACGTGTCTAGAAATCGGCGTACATCCGCCCGCGATTGAGCAATCCGTTCGGATCGAACGCCGACTTGATGCCGCGTGTCAATCTTTCGATCTCGGGTTTCAAAGGTTCGAAAACATCGACGGTCGAGCGAATTTCGGGCTCAGCGCGGATCAAAGTCGCGTGACCTCCGCGTACCGCGACAGCGCGGCGGACGTCGGCCGCACCGGCGTCGGCGGCGGCTGGGACTTCGAGCCAGACGAGCGCTCCAGACCAATCGTAGAACGCCACCGCGTCCATAAACTTTTGTATCGCGGCGACGATTTCCGGCGCTTTCGTCGGAAGCGTCGAAATCCGCCACAGGCTCGTATCGGTCGAGAACGGCATGACCGACAACGTGCGAAATTCGCTCCACAAGCTGAATGTTTCTTCCGGATCGAGTTCGATCGGATTGCCATAGACCTTGAGCGCAGCCTTCAGCTTTTCCTTGCGCTCATCAATGGACGTTGAAAACGTCTCGAGACGCAGAAGCGTCAGCGATTGTCCGACGTGTTTTAGCTTCGCCACTTTCAGCCGCTCGGCGCAATTCTTCGGCAGATGGACGGCACCTGAAACCTCGAGCGGCGTCGCCATCGCGACGCTCAGCGCTTCAATAGCCAGATCGTCGGGCAGCCCCACGAAAGCCAGCGTCTGCATGGTTTGGGGAAGCGGCGCGACTTTGAACGTCACTTCGGTCATGACGGCGAGCGTTCCCCAGCTGCCGGTCAACCCGCGCGCAACGTCGAGGCCGGCGACATTCTTCATCACGCGGCCGCCGGACTTGAAAAGCTCGCCGCGGCCGTTGACGGCGCGGACGCCGAGCAGATTATCGCGCGCGCTGCCAACCGAAATGCGCCGGGAGCCGGAAAAGTTCGTCGCGAACACGCCGCCGATTGAAAGTGCGCCGCCTGGTGCGCCCGTCGTCGGGCCGAGATCGACGGGCTCGAATGCCAGCATTTGTCCGCGTGCGGCGAGGACCGACTCGATTTCATAAACGGGCGTTCCTGACCGCGCCGACATGACGAGTTCGGTCGGCTCATAGAGCGTCACGCCTTTGAGGCCCGATGTCGTCAGCACGACATCCGAACTTGCCACGCGGCCGGTGTTGCGAAGCGCGCCGTGGCCAACGACTTCAATGCCGCGCTTCTCGCGCGCGAGCCTTGCGATCATGGACTGCAATTCCCACTCGGCGGCGGGGCGAAAAAGTTCACTCACGATTAGGCGGCCTCCGGCGTGCTGGCGGCGTTGCCTGCGCGCATGACATCGGAAAAGGCAAGCGGAAAGACCTTCGCCGGGTTCAGCCGCCACGTCGGGTCGAATACGGTTTTTATCCGCATCTGCACGGTGAGATCGGTGGCTGAGAACTGGGTCGTCATCAGCTCGCGCTTTTCGATGCCGACGCCGTGCTCGCCGGTGAGACAGCCGCCGAGTTCGACGCAAAGCTTCAGGATCGCTTCGCCGGCCATTTCGGCGTTGTTGGCTTCCTCGGGGCTGTTGGCATCGTAGAGGATCAGGGGATGAAGATTGCCGTCTCCCGCATGGAAAATGTTGGCGACCTTCAGTCCGTACTCGGCGCAGATCTGGCTGATGCGCGTCAGGGCGTGCGGTAGCTGCGCGAGCGGGATCGTGCCGTCCATGCAGAGGTAATCGGAGATACGTCCGATTGCGCCGAAGGCTGCTTTGCGGCCCGCCCAAATGCGCGCGCTTTGGTCGGCATCGGCGCTGATTTGAACTGTTTTCGGATCGAAGCGCGCGGCGATTTCAGCGATGCGGCCAAGAAGAATGCCGATTTCCGATTCCGAGCCTTCGACCTCGACGATCAGCAACGCTTCGACGTCGAGCGGGTATCCGGCTCCGGCGAAGGCCTCACAAACTTCGATCGCGGCGTGATCCATGTATTCGATCGCGACCGGAATGATGCCGGCTGCGATGATCGCCGAGACGCAGCTTCCCGCGGCTTCGGGCGAGCGAAATCCGATCATCATCGGCCGCGCGCCTTCCGGCGATGGAACGAGCTTCACGGTGGCTTCGGTGATGACGCCAAGCTGGCCCTCCGAGCCGATCACCAAGCTCAGGAGGTCGTATCCGTTGCGCTCGAGTGCGGAGCCGCCGATCTCGACAACGGTGCCATCGATCAGCACCATTTTGACGCCGAGGATGTTGTGCGTCGTTACTCCGTACTTCAAGCAATGCGCGCCGCCGGAATTCATCGCGAGGTTGCCCGCCAGCGTGCACGCGAGTTGCGATGAGGGATCGGGTGCGTAGAAGAAGCCTTCGGCCGCGACCTGCGCCGTAATCTGAAGATTTGTTATTCCCGCTTCGAGGCGCGCCAAGCGATTGGCGTAATCGATCTCGATGACGCGGTTCATCTTCGAGATGCAGAGGACGATTGCGTCCTCAGTCGGCAGCGAGCCGCCGCACAGCGACGTGCCTGCGCCGCGCGGAATGACTTTGACGTCGTTCTCGTGGCAGTACTTCAGGATCTTGGAGACTTCTTCGGTCGTACGCGGCAGCACGACGAGCATCGGCACGCGGCGGTAAGACGTGAAAGCGTCCGTCTCGTAGGCGCGGCGCCCGTCTTCGTCGACGATCAGAAGATCCTGGCCGACGCGGCTTTTCAAGCCCTCGATCAGAATGGGCAGCCGCCGCAAGACGCCAACATCGGGCTCAGGCAGCTCGATATGCGGCATCGTCCTCAGTCTCCAATAGGCATGTCAGCTGGCTCGCTTTCGGGGGCGCGTCCACTCAAGACGCAGCAGCCCGAATTCGATGGCGTCCACGGCAACCTCGACGCGTGGCCGCAGACGTTAATCATCCTCGCACGTGCGCCCCTGACCGGCAATATGGCCCTCGGCCTCCCCCACGGAAAGACGCAAGGCTCATCAACGACGATCGCCGGCCCCGAGCCAACGCTGGCCACCTTGGTCACGAGGTTCGCGAAGCTCACGGGGCGGCGGCCCTCGCATGTCGCGCGGTTCACCTTGCCCCCGCGGGTCGCCCATGCCACGGACATCGCGGTCACGCATGTCCGGAGGACGGCCCTCCCGCGGATTGCGTCCATCGCGATTATCGCGTCCGTCACGGACACGGGCGCCAGCGAAACATTGAGTGATGCAGGACTGCAACTGAGCGTCGCAATGCGCCGAAAAGAGGAGCTTTGCGGCCATCCGGCAGGAATTGTGCTGCGACCGACAGGCCTCGGCGCACGGATCGGCGTGCGCGCTCTGGGCAGCAAAAGCCGACATCGCCAGGACAGCGAGCGACGCTCTCCCGGCAAATTTCAGCGATTTCAATGCAGCCTCAAACACGTACCGCCTCCTAAATCCCCGGGCCGTGCTGGGCGGCTGAGCCTAGGCAAGCGGCGGAAGCTAGTGCCGGAACCATGAACATGGGCTGAACCGGGGACTGCAGGGCACCCGTGCCGGGCGGCATCATCAAAAGGCAAATTCTTCGAAAATCCGGTCGATGTTGCCGTGCCACTCGCCGGAATATCGCCGGAGCAATTCATCCGAAACGGTCTGCCCGTTGCCAGCAATCTTCTCGAGCGGGGTCAAGTAGAGGGTCTCGTCCTGGTTTTTCGCGTTGATGCGCGCACGGTTCTTGAGACCCGTCCTCGAAATACGCAGCGCCTGGCGGGCAATGTTACCCACCGTGGTGTTACGGAACGGGGTTGCGAGCGCTGTTTTCGGGACGCCCGCTCTAAGCTGTTCGCGCTCTTCGGTGGTCCAATCGCGGATCAGGGTCCAGGCCTGATCCAACGCGGCTTCATCGTAAAGAATGCCAGCCCAGAACGCCGAGAGCGCCGTAATCGTTCCCCAGCGCCCGCCGTCGGCGCCTCGCATTTCTAAAAACCGTTTGAGGCGGACCTCTGGAAACAGCGTGGTGAGGTGGTCCGACCAATCATCGACGGTCGGGAGCTGGCCTTTCAGGCCCGGAAGGCGACCTGCCATGAAATCGCGGAACGACGAGCCGGCGACGTCTATGTAATTGCCGTCGCGATAGACGAAGTACATCGGCACATCGAGCGCGTAATCGACGTAACGTTCGTAGCCCATGCCCTCTTCGAACGCGAACGGCAGCATGCCGGTGCGACGCTTATCGGTATCGAGCCAAACTTCGCTCCGCATTGATTGGAAGCCGTTTGGGCGGCCTTCGGTGAACGGCGACGATGCGAACAGAGCGGTCGCTATCGGCTGAAGCGCGAGCGACACCCGCAGCTTTTTCACCATGTCGGCCTCGGACGAAAAGTCGAGGTTCACCTGAACCGTCGCCGTCCGGTACATCATGTCGAGGCCGCGACTGCCGACGGTCGGCATATAGCGCGTCATCACCTGATAGCGCTTTTTGGGCATATGCGGGATCTGGTCGAGACGCCACTTCGGCGAGAAACCGACGCCCAGAAATCCGATCGCCAGATCTTCGCCGACGTCGAGCACTTCGCGCAGGTGCTCGTCCGTTTCCGCTGCGGTTTCGTGAAGCGTTTCGAGAGGCGCACCCGAGAGCTCGAATTGGCCACCGGGCTCAAGGCTGATCGTGCCGCCCTTCTCGCCATCCGGACGTTTCAGGGCAATGATGTTTTCGCCCTCTTTGATCGCGATCCAGCCGTAGCGGCGGATCAGCTCCTCCATCAAGGCACGAATGCCATCGTTGCCGCCGTAGGGAACGGGGTCCAACGTGACGGTGCGAAATACGAATTTTTCGTGCTCGGTGCCGATCCGCCAGTCGGCTTTTGGCTTTTCGCCAGCCGCGATCCAGCGCACGAGATCCTCGCGGCTCTCGATCGTCTTGCTTGCAGCGCCTTGTTCTCGCGTCGACATTCTCGAGCGGCCTAGCCTTGCTTATCCGGCGCGGAGCAGTCTCCGCAGCCTGAGCCTTATGGCGATGACCGGCGGGAACGGCAAGAGTCTGCGAGAACGCGGTTAGCGGCGACGCCAATCACCGACGACAGCATTGACCAGAGCGAGCGCCGCAACAGCTGCGGTATCAGCGCGCATGATTCGCGGGCCGAGGGACAGCGGCACCACGTATGGTTTGCCGACCAGCCGGTTCCGCTCGCGAGGAGAGAACCCGCCTTCAGGTCCGATGAGTACAGCCAGCGGCCCGGCCGGGAGCTTCCCCAAAGTCTCGATCGGGTCGGAGAGTTGCTCATGCTCGTCACAATAGATGAGACGGCGCGCTTCATCCCAATCGTCGAGAACGTCATCGAGTTTCGCCGGCGGTTCGACGGACGGCACATCCAGGATACCACACTGCTCGGCCGCCTCGATGACGTTGGCGCGCATGCGATCGCTATTAACTCTTTCGGCGATCGTTCTTTCAGTAATTACGGGTCTGAGGCGCGAAACGCCCATTTCCGTCGCCTTCTGCACCATGTAGTCGAGCCGCGACCGCTTCAGCGGCGCGAACAGATAATCGATGTCGGGGCCCGTTTCCTGGGGGCGCGTCTGATGCTCGACCGTCAGGGTCGCACCCCGTTTTTTTGTCTCGGCGAGGGTTGCAACCCACTCGCCGTCGCGGCCGTTGAAAACCAACAGCTGCGCCCCCGGCCGGAGACGCAGGACGGCCGTCAGATAATGCGCTTGCGGCGGCTCAAGCTCCACGAGCTTGGCGGCGGCAAGGTCAGCGTCGAGAAACAAACGCTCTGAGGTCAGGTCGCGGATAGCCATAGTGCGGTCTTATCGAAGCCTCGCTCGCAGTCAAACCTATGTCGCACCGATGTCCCGGTATTGCGTCGCCGCGACGAGCCGGATAGGTCTTTTTCGACGTTGCCGGAGAAACATCAATTGACGACGGGTGCCGAGATTTCGCCCAAGCCCAACTTGCGTGTTGCGGATGCACCGCCGTGGAACTGGGTGGACCGCTGGGCCCCGGTCACATGGCAGCCGTACCTTCGGCTCGGCCGGTTGGACCGGCCTATCGGCACCTGGCTGTTGCTGTTTCCCTGCTGGTGGTCGCAAACGCTCGCCCAGGTTAGTTCCGACGATCACCTGCCGAACGTTTGGTATCTCCTGCTGTTCGCCATCGGCGCCATCGCGATGCGCGCCTCCGGTTGCGCCTATAACGACTTCGTCGACCGCGACATCGACGGCCGTGTCGAACGTACCGTCAATCGTCCGCTACCGTCAGGGCAAGTGTCGCCGGAAGCCGCGCTTAGCTTCGTCGCTGCAACGGCTCTGATTGGCCTCGTCGTGCTTTTCGCTTTCAATAGCTTTACGATCTGGCTTGCTATCGCGTCGCTTTTGATCGTCGCCATCTATCCGTTTGCGAAGCGCGTCACATCCTATCCGCAGCTGGTGCTGGGGCTTGCCTTCAATTGGGGGGCTCTCGTCGGATGGGCTTCGATCAAAGGCTCGATCGGGCTTCCCGCTCTCGCTCTTTATGCGGGCTGCGTTTTCTGGACCGTCGGTTACGACACGATCTACGCGCATCAGGACAAAGAAGACGACGCGCTGCTCGGTCTCGGCTCAACGGCGCTGCGCTTCGGCGAAGACACGGTTTCGTTCGTCGGCGCGATGTACGGATTGGCCGGAATTCTGTGGCTGGCGGCGGGCGCGTTCGCCGGCGCTCATCTCGTCTACTTCCTAGCGGTCGTTCTGGTGTTCCTGCAGATGTCCTGGCAGGTCGCGACGCTCGATATCAACGATCCCGCGAACTGTCTCTGGCGCTTCAAGTCGAACCGCGATGTCGGTCTTGCCGTCTTTGCGGGGCTGGTCGCGGATATGGCGCTGTCGTGGTTCGCCGGCCTCAGCTGAGGATCAGTTCACCGCCCACAGGAACGCGGCCCGAGAGGTCCCGCGCCGCGCTGTTCGGTCTCACTGTTGACGTTCCGAGCCATTTTACTTGGCTTTGGATCTGATGGTGGCAGAATTCTCTTCCGATCGACTTAAGAAATAGCGTAAACAAAAGCTTACGCTCATTGTCGTCACATTCCTGATGCCCAAGGACGCTTTGCGCCGTTGACGGCTATCAGGCTAGGCGGTTTTTGGAAAAACGCCCGGCGCATTTGTTCAGGAGACGAACTGTCGTCCATGTCCCAGACCTCATCTTCATCCGAGTCAAAGCCGCAACTCCTGCATCTCGTTTTTGGAGGCGAACTCGAAACGCTCGAGGGCCACGAATTTCGTGATCTCGAAGGGCTCGATATCGTCGGCATCTTTCCGGACTATCAGTCGGCATATGCGGCTTGGAAGAACGCGGCGCAGCGCTCGGTCGACAACGCCATGATGCGGTATTTCATCGTGCACCTGCACCGGCTGCTCGAGCCTAACGGCCTGAAGCAGGCCCAGCCGGCAACATCAGCCACGTGACGGCAAATCTGCTCAAACCAGAGAAGAAGCAGCGGCCCCGCCTTCGTCTCGACGCTGCTTCGCGCGAACTCCTTCGGCGTTTCGTCCGCGACTGGGTTTGGCCGCGGCGCTGGCAGCTTGCCTGGACGCTCTTTCTGACGACGTGTCTTGCGGCGGTGACCGGCGGCTACCCTGGCATCATCAAGAAATCGTTCGACATGCTGATGGGCGGCCAGAGCGGCGCCTTGCCGTTCGTTCTTGCGGCAATTGTCGGCATCACGCTTGCTCGCGCGACCCTTCTCTATCTGCAGTCCGTCGCGACGAACCGCTTTATTCTGCGCATCACGTCCGACATGCAGAAGCTCGCCTTCCGGCATCTCATCAGTGCCGATTTCGCGCGGCTGTCGCGGGAGACGCCGGGACGTCTGATGTCGCGGCTGACGAACGATATCGGGTTCATTCAGAACGCGATGATGTCGGCGTTGAACTCGATTTTTCGCGATACGTTCTCGGTGATCGCGCTCGTGATCGCGATGCTCTATCTCGACTGGGCGATGACGCTCGTTGTGTTGAGCGTCTATCCGCTCGCGGCTTTGCCCGTCGCCGCCATCAGCCAGCGGCTTCGTCGCGTCGCCAAGCAGACGCAGAGCGGGCTCGGCGACATGACTTCGCTACTTTCCGAAAAGCTCGCGGGTGCCCGGCTGATCAAGTCGTTCCAGCTCGAGAATTACGCGGCGGACCGCTTGGATGCGAGCTTCGAGCAAATCTACTCGCTCAAGATGAAGTCGGTCAAAACGCGCGCGCGGATGGATCCGATCCTCGAAGCGCTCGGTGGCCTAGCCATTGCGGGCGTCGTCGCGTTTGCATACCTGCGCATTTCGCACGGCATCTCGACGGTTGGCGATTTCATGGGCTTCGTTACGGCATTGCTGATGGCGGCGCAGCCCATTCGCGCACTCGGCAATCTTGCCGGACGGCTGCAAGAGGGCTTAGCAGCGGCAGAAAGTTTCTATGGCTTGGTCGACGAGTTGCCGAAAATCGGTGACAAGCCGAATGCTAAACGTCTCAACGTTTCCGAGGGCCGGATCGCCTTCCGCGATGTCGGGTTCGCCTACGATGCGAATTCGGACGAGCGCGCGGTGCAAGACGTGACACTCGACGTGCCGGGCGGATCCACCGTTGCGCTCGTCGGCCGCTCGGGTGCGGGCAAATCGACGATCATCAATCTCGTTCCCCGGCTCTTCGATGTGACCGAAGGCCAGATCCTCATCGATGGCCAGGACGTGAGAGACGTGACGCTTGCGTCGCTGCGCGATCACATTGCGATCGTCAGCCAGGACATCACTCTGTTCGACGATACGATCGAAGCCAACATTGCGCTCGGCCGCCTTGGCGCGAGTTCGCAGGATATCGCAGAGGCCGCGAAAGCAGCCGCGGCGCATGACTTCATCATGGCGTTGCCCAACGGCTATCAGACGATGATCGGCGATCGCGGCAGCAGGCTGTCGGGAGGGCAACGGCAGCGCGTCGCCCTCGCGCGGGCCATTCTGAAGGATGCGCCGATCCTGCTGCTCGACGAAGCGACCAGCGCGCTCGATAACGAGAGCGAGCAACTGGTTCAAGAAGCGCTTGCGAAGTTCACGCGTACGCGCACCACGCTCGTCATCGCGCACCGGCTTTCGACGATCCAGAAAGCGGATATGATTTGCGTGATGGATGGGGGCCAGATCGTGGAGCGCGGAACGCATTCCGAGCTTCTTGCCCGCACGGGCTACTATGCGCGCCTCAGCCGGTCGGCGCATGGACCGCAGGCGGTGATCGCCGAGTGACGGTGACCATTCATCAACGCTAACCTTGTGGCTTCCGCTATTCGCGGTGAAGGATGTTGTTGACGAGCCGGTTCGCCCAACCGCGCGCCTTGAACGTGCTGTTCACCTCGCGCTGGTCGTAGACCGTTTGGATCCAATCCCAGAACGCGATGCCCGTTCGCGCTTCGTCGGCGAGGTAGCGGTGGAACACGGCGTCGAGCACGCCGGTATCGGCGCTGCGAACGTGCCCGTAGCGCAAGGACAGCTGGTTTAGAGCTTTTCGAATTGGCAGCCCATCGTGAAGATGGCTGATCATGACGCTCATTAACCCAGCGCGATCGGCGCCCGATTTGCAGTGGACGAGGATCGGGTATTCGACTTTTTCCAATACATCCTTCATCGCCTGAAATTCGGCGCGTGACGGCGCGGCGCGCGAGCGCAATGTCAGATCGACGAGTTTCAAGCCATGACGCGCGCATGCCTGCTGTTCGAGCCAGCGCGTGCCGTAGGATTGCTCGCCGCGAAGGTTGATGACAGTCTTAATGCCGCGCTTTCGTGCCCAGGCGATGTGATGGGGGGCCGGCTGCGCCGAACGCCAAGCGTCGGAGCCCACGCGATGGCGGTTATTGTAAACCATCCGTACGAGGCCGTAATCGATCAAAAGCATCTCGGTGTAGCAAAGCGCGGACGCGAATCGCTTGCCCAGCCAGGATGGAGGCGAGTGCACCGCACTGTGCAAAAATGCACCGCTCGTGCGGCGCAATCCACGCTTTGCTTCTTTAAGGGGACTTGCCATCAGGAGTTGTCTCGATGCTCCCGATTCGCGGGCAGCCTTGCCGATAGTGCCAGCTCTAAGTCCTACTCGTTGTTCACAAGAAGCCGCGGTCCATCGTGATTGAACTTGCTAGTTATTCGCTATAGCTACGACCCGCAAGGGGCTTGAGTAGAAACACGCTTCGTCTTGCACATTCTCGCGCTACAACGATAAGGCAGCCATTGCCGCATGGCAGAGACAAAGCAGAAGCTTTTGCGACTTGGCGGCCAGACGCTCGCACGCCTTATCCGGCACGTTGCCAGCTCATCGAAGATTATTCACGAGCCGCCGGACCTGATGGAGCGGCTCGCCGATGCCCATCCTTGCATCGTCGCATGCTGGCATGGCCAGTTCATGATGGTTGCGACGCTTCGTCCGGAGAACGTCAAGATTTCTGCTATGGTCGCTCGCCACGGCGACGCCGAGATCATCAGTGAAACATTACAAGCCATCGACGTTCAACTCATTCGCGGCGCGGGTGCAGGTTGGCGCAAGCGCGACCGGGGTGGCGCGGCGGCTCTGAGGCTGTCGCTGCAGGCGCTCTCTGAAGGCAACTCGCTGGTGATGACGGCTGACGTTCCGCCGGGGCCAGCGCGCGTCGCGGGTGCCGGCATCGTCACGATTGCCCGCATGTCAGGTCGGCCCATCGTTCCAGTTGCGCTCGCGACGAAGCGTTTCGCTTCGTTCGATACGTGGAGCAGGCTGACGATCAACCTTCCGTACTCGACGCTCGCTGCCGTCATCGGCGATCCGATCGAAGTTCCGCCTACGGCGGATGACGCTCTGGTCGAACGCAAGCGCGTCGAGCTCGAGACCGCGCTCAATTCCGCAACGCTCCGCGCGTATGAACTCGCGGGCGCGGACATCAAGAGGGCCACGCCGCTCGATGTTCTCGCTGCAAGCTCGGCGCCGGAACCGGGGCTCGTTCTGAAAGCCTATCGCGCCGGAACAGCTGCGCTCAGGCCAGCGGTGCCGCTACTTCTCAATGTGCGCGGTCAACAGGGGAAGGAAGATCCGAGCCGTCGCGGAGAGCGCCTCGGGTTTGCCGGTCAGCCGCGTCCCGAGGGACAGGTGGTGTGGATCCATGCCGCAAGCGTCGGCGAGACGAACGCGATCCTGCCGCTCATCGACAGCCTGCTCGAAGCCAATCCGCACATTCACATTCTGTTGACGACGGGCACGAAGACGTCGGCGGAAATTGCGGCCCGCCGCCTGCCGCCGCGGGCCCTTCATCAATACGTGCCGCTCGATGTGCCGCACTACGTCAATCGCTTTCTCGATCACTGGAAGCCGTCGATCTCGATCTTCACGGAATCCGACATCTGGCCAAATCTCGTTCTCGGCACGGCGGAACGAGGAATTCCACTCGTGCTCGTCAACGCACGCATGTCGCCGCGCAGCATCAATCGCTGGCGCAAATATGCGAGCGTCGGCCGGCCGCTCTTTTCGCGCTTCGCAGCCGTTCTATCGCAGAACCCGCAGATTACGCGCGCCATGCAACGTCTCGGCGCGCCGAACGTCATTACCGCGGGCAATCTGAAAATCGATTCACCACCGCCTCCTATCAACGCCGACGCATTGGCAGCGCTGCGAAACGCCGTCGGGCGGCGACCTCTGTTTCTGGCCGCGAGCACCCATCCCGGCGAAGACACCATGATCGCGGCCGCGCATTCGCTAATGCGGCGCGAGATCGAGGGACTGCTGACGATCATCGTGCCGCGTCATCCCGAGCGCGGCGGTGGCCTCGCCGCGTCGCTCGGCGGGCTCGGGCTCAGGACGCAATTGCGCACGCGCTCCTCCACACCAGAAAGCGACACCGAAATCTACGTCGCCGATACGATCGGCGAACTTGGAACATTCTATTCGATCTCGCCGGTTGCGCTCGTCGGCGGTTCGCTCGTCGAGCATGGCGGACAAAATCCGATCGAAGCGGTTCGTCTCGGCTCGTGCGTCTTGACCGGTCCGTTCACGCACAATTTCCGCGATGCCTACGCCGCGCTCTTCCGGGAAGGCGGCGCCGTGGAAGTCCGATCTTCCGACGACATCGCGCGGCAAGTCACGTTGCTGCTCGCGGATCAGGCTGCAGCCAAGCGCATGCGGCAGGGCGCGGATCTGGCGCTGCAGTCGATGGGTGGCGCACTGGCAAAGACGCTCGGCGCGATACAGCCGTTACTTGAAAAACAGCGAGCGTGACGCGTGCCCATCTCCGAACCGAGCTGGTGGTACAGTCCGGACAGCGGGTGGCAGACGTCGCTTCTTTCTCCTGTCGGCGCGCTCATCGGCCTGATCGCCAGCCGGCGGATCGAAAACGCAAAGCCTTATCGCTCATCGCTGCCTGTCATCTGCGTCGGTAACTTCACAGCGGGCGGTTCCGGAAAAACGCCGCTTGCGTTGTTCCTCGCCAAGCTCGTCGCGAACGAAGGTCGCGAGCCGTGGTTTCTCTCGCGGGGCTACGGTGGGAAGCTCAAGGGTCCGGTGCGTGTGATCCCCACGCGTCAGACGGCTCGCGAGGTCGGAGACGAGCCGCTGCTTCTTGCCCGCTCCGCACCGACTGTCGTTTCGCGTGATCGCCGCAAGGGCGCGGAAGCGATCGAGGCGATGGCCTCGAAAAAGGCCGTCATCATCATGGACGATGGCCTGCAAAATCCCGCTCTCGCGAAAGATCTCACCATCGCCCTCGTCGACCATCGGCGCGGTTTCGGCAACGGCCTCGTCATTCCTGCGGGACCGTTGCGCGCGCCGCTCGACGTTCAGGGAAAGCTCGCGCAGCTGATTGTGCTCACGGGGCAAGGCGCCCCTGATCCAGCGATCGTGGAAATGCTAAAAGCGATTTCGACGGCACCGGTCATTGCCGCCGCGACACGTGCGGATGACGACAGCGCGCAGTTTCAGAACCAGAAGGTGATTGCCTTCGCGGGCATCGCGAACCCCGAGCGATTTTTCACGACGCTCGGTTCACTCGGAGCGGAGATCATCGCGCGGAAAGCTTTCGCCGATCATCACATGTTCAGCGACGCGGAAGCCCGCGGTCTGTTGGAAGGCGCGGAACGCGAGGGTGCTCTTCTCGTGACGACGGAAAAAGATCTCGTCCGGCTTGCCGGGGCAACGGGTGCTTGCGGCGCGCTCAGAGAACGGGCGCGAGCGATCGCGATCCGGACGTCTATCGAAGATAATGATCTCGACGTTTTGCGCCGTCTGATCCGAGGCGCGATCGTTCGCTAGGGCGCGAACTCACTCAGCGCGTGGGTGCGTTGTCTCTGGCGTTAAGTTCCAGGTAACGCTTCGCGGAGATTTCAGCCGATGCGTAAGCTTCCTGCGCGTCGACGCTCCAATAGCGAAGATCGGGAAGCGCAATCGGCTGCCCGGTCACTGCACAGCGCACAAAATCGCCCGGCGATAACACTTCGAATTCACCGTCCAGGTAGCGAAGCTTGGCTTCGTTGCGCAGACCAAAAAATTTCTCAATTCGATTCATCAGCTTCCAAGCCGTACCATTCTTTTGCTTCCGGACATCATCCGACATCGGATGATATGAATGCCGCATTTCCGGCCGCACGCCAACGCCTCAATTTATCCTAAGCGTATCAAAAAAGTGAGCCTTGTCCCCCGCGTCCGCCAGGCTTTTGGCGCGACGTTTTACCCGAAGCTTTGTCGGATTTAGGGACATCCGATCCTAGAGGGCCTTCCGCTCTCGCCGCAATGCTGCCGTCGGAAAACTCGACGTTCATCATTGAGCCCGCGGTAACGGAGGCTGCTTGCCGGATCGTTCGGCCTGTCTCGTCGCGGACCAGCGCAAAGCCGCGCGAAAGGATGCTGTGATAGCCCAACGACTTGAGCAATGCAGCCTTACCATCAAGCACTCTGCGGCTGACCGCCACGCGGTTGAGCAGGGCGCGGCCAGCGCGCCGTTCGAGCGCCTGCAGCCGCTCGCCGCATCTCGAATGCTTCTGAAGTATCGGAGCGGGCGAAAGCCGTCCGCTGACGCGTGCAAGCCGCGTTGCATGGGCACGCGTATTAGCGAGCAGCGCGCGCGACAGCCGGCGATCGATGGAATCGAACCGCTGACGCGGCAGCGCCACGAGATCCTGCAGTTTCGGCAGACCGCGCGAGGAGGCCTTCAGGTGCGTCTTCGCGCCTTCAAGCGAGCGACGAACCGCGGTGCGTTTGCGCAGCATGAGCTTTTCGAGCGCGTCGATCAGCTCGGAATACTTCGGCACGGCCCATTCGGCGGCTTTCGTCGGCGTCGGCGCGCGGGCGTCCGCGACGAGATCGATGAGCGTCCAATCGGTTTCGTGGCCAACGGCGGAAATCAGCGGAATGCGGCTCTCTGCTGCCGCGCGGACGACGATCTCCTCGTTGAAGCTCCAGAGATCTTCAAGGCTGCCGCCACCGCGCGCGACGATCAGCACGTCGGGACGCGGAATTTTGCCGCCCGCTTCGAGCGCGTTGAAGCCGCGGATCGCGGCGGCCACTTCGGCAGCGCTGCCGTCGCCTTGCACGCGCACCGGCCAGACGAGAACGCACGCCGGGTAGCGCTCATTGAAGCCGTGCAGCATGTCGCGAATGACGGCGCCCGTCGGCGATGTGACGATGCCGACGACCTTCGGCAGGAAGGGGCGCGGTTTCTTGCGGGCTTCCTCGAAAAGGCCTTCGGCGGCGAATTTGCGTTTGCGCTCTTCGAGCAGCGCCATCAGCGCGCCGGCGCCTGCGGGCTCCAAGGCCTCGATAACGATCTGATATTTCGACGACCCCGGAAACGTCGTGATCTTGCCCTGGGCGATCACTTCCATGCCCTCTTCGGGCTTGAAGCGGAGCCGTCCGAAGGCGCCCTTCCAGATCACGGCCTCGATTTTCGCCTTGTCGTCCTTCAGCGCGAAGTAGCAATGGCCGGACGCGTGGGGGCCGCGATAGCCCGAAATTTCGCCCTTGAGGCGCACGTAGCCGAAGCCGTCCTCCAGGGCGCGCTTGATCGCGCCGGAAAGTTCGGACACCGAGAATTCCGGAGCATTGGCGCCTGGGCGCGCTTCGTTCGTGTTGGGAATGGAATTCAATAGCTTACTGTTCTGTTTCGCGGTCTTGCTTGTTTCACGTTCGATGCTACACCCGATGCTACACCGAGACCCGGATTGCAACAGGCGACCTGATGAACGTCCTTCTTCTCGGCTCGGGCGGCCGCGAGCATGCGCTTGCGTGGGCCCTGAGCGCGAGTCCTCTTCTGACAAAACTTTTCTGCGCACCGGGCAACGCCGGTATCGCGGACGTGGCGCAATGTATCCCTCTCGATCCGGGCGACCAAGCGCGCATCATCCAATTCTGTCGCGATGAGCGCATCGAATTCGTCGTGATCGGACCCGAAGCGCCGCTGGTGGCGGGCCTGGGCGATGCCCTGGCTGAGGCCGGTATTCGCTATTTCGGCCCGACGAAGAGTGCGGCACAGCTCGAAGGCTCCAAAGGGTTTACCAAAGACCTGTGCAGCGCAGCTGGCATTCCGACGGCCGCTTATGGCCGTTTCAGGGAGGCGGAAGCAGCGCGCGCGTATCTGGCGGACAAGAGCTTCCCCATCGTCGTCAAGGCCGATGGCTTGGCCGCGGGCAAAGGCGTCATCATCGCCGCGACTCGCGAAGAAGCCGAGGCAGCGATCGACGCATGTTTCTCAGGGACCTTCGGCTCGGCTGGAGCCGAAGTCGTTATCGAAGAATTTTTGTTAGGCGAGGAAGCGAGTTTCTTTGCATTGTGCGATGGCGTCACCGCATTGGCGCTCGCGACTGCACAAGATCACAAGCGCGTGGGTGATGGCGATACCGGGCCAAACACGGGCGGCATGGGCGCTTACTCCCCTGCTCCCATCATCACGCAAGACATGAACGATCGCGTCATGCGCGAGATCATTTTGCCGACCGTCAAAGAAATGGCGGCGCGCGGCACGCCGTTCAAGGGCGTACTTTTTGCCGGGCTGATGATCACGGATACGGGGCCGAAACTCATCGAATACAACGTCCGTTTCGGCGATCCCGAAACGCAGGTTTTGATGATGCGGCTCAAATCGGATCTGCTCGCGGCGCTCATCGCGACGACCGACGGCGTGCTGTCGAACTTCGATCTCCGCTGGAGCGACGACGCAGCCCTGACAGTCGTGATGGCTGCCAACGGGTACCCCGGAACGCCTCAAAAAGGCACGGAGATCAAGGGGCTGGAACTGGCACAGGCGGTTCCGAACGTGGAAATATTCCACGCCGGGACGCGTCGCGACGGCGCCCGTCTTATTGCGGACGGCGGCCGCGTGCTAAACGTCACCGGCCGCGGAAAGACAATTGCGGAGGCACGCGACGCTGCTTACGCGGCGATTGCCAAGATCGACTGGCCGGGCGGTTTTTATCGCAAGGACATCGGCTGGCGCGCGTTGCAGCGAGACGAGACTTAGACGAGCCGCCGCGGCGGCGGACAATGGGATAGCGACATCGCATGACCATTCAGAAGCCCCAAGCATCGTCGCTGAATGGCAGCAAGCCAACGCGGAAGCCGACGATCGGGCTTGCCCTCGGCGGCGGCGGCGCGCGTGGGATCGCGCATGTCGCCATGATCGAGGCTTTCGATGAACTCGGCATCAAGCCCGACGTCATTGCAGGGACTTCTATCGGCGCGGTCTATGGTGCGGCTTATGCGTCGGGAATGTCGGGCCGCGACTTGCGCGATCACACGCGCTTTATCCTTTCGCAGCGCTTCGGTCTGATCCGCGATCTCTTCTCGAAGACGGAGCAGCCCTTTCAACGCCTCCTCAGCGCCTTCAGTGCGCGAAACGCCCTTCTCGATCCGTTTGTCATTCTCGACGTCATTCTGCCGAAAGAGGTGAAGGAGACCTTCGCCGATTGCCAAATTCCGCTGAAGATCGTCGCGTCCGATTTCTATGATCAGGAACCGAAGATTTTTACCGAGGGCTCAATCCGGACTTCGGTCGCTGCGAGCATGGCGCTGCCGCTGCTGTTCCAGCCCGTCGTTATCGACGGCCGAGCACTGATCGACGGCGGCTTGACGAACCCGCTGCCCTTCGACTTGCTGCTTCCCGAAACCGACATCGTCGTTGCGATCGACGTCTCAGGCTCGCCGGTTCCAGACGCCAAGCGCACCGTTCCGACGGCGTTCTCGGCGCTCTTTTCGAGCGCGTTTCTGTTCGAGCACACCATCATCGAGGAAAAGCTCAAGAACAAGAAGCCGGACATTTTCATCAGAGCCGGAACCAGCAATTTTCAAGTGCTCGATTTCCTGAAGTGCGACGACATTCTCGCAGCGGCGCAGCCGGCAAAAGAACGGCTGAAACAGCAGCTTTCGCGCGTCCTATCGGTCGAGACATTGCCCGCGCTCGATGAAGTGGATCATGTCCCCGTTCAAAAGATGATCGCGGTGCCCAAGCGCGCCAAGCGGCGGTTGCTTCCGCGTCCTCGCCGCAATCGCGAGCTGGATTAGCTTTCACGTTTGCGCTCGGTTTTGTTGGCGCTCGGCGACATCGCTTCGCGAAGCCGGCCGCCGAGCGCGGGATGACGTGCTGGCGGGGTCTGCCGTAATTCAGCATCATCGCCACCGTCATGCCGACGCAGGTCGGCACCCAGACAAGCTTCAACACAACGGCAGGCGCGGTTCGCTCCGCGCGGAAAGCAAGCGCGAATGCGCTGCGCTTTGCCTGGATCCCGGCCTTCGCCGGGATGACGGAGATGGATATGAGATTGACGGTATCAATCGCTTGAACGTCATCCCCGCGCAGGCGGGGATCTGTCCAAGCGTCCGTTCATCGCAAGTATCGAGCCTGGATGGATCCCGGCCTTCGCCGGGATGACAGGTGGGTTGGATGGTGTTCTGGGTCCCGGCTCTGCGCTGACGCTCCGGCCGGGATGACAGGTGTCGGCAGTGGCTCGGGGCTTCCCACACACACCACCGTCATGCCGACGCAGGTCGGCACCCAGACAAGCTTCAACACAACGGCAGGCGCGGTTCGCTCCGCGCGGAAAGCAAGCGCGAATGCGCTGCGCTTTGCCTGGATCCCGGCCTTCGCCGGGATGACAGGTGGGTTGGATGGTGTTCTGGGTCCCGGCTCTGCGCTGACGCTCCGGCCGGGATGACAGGTGTCGGCAGTGGCTCGGGGCTTCCCACACACACCACCGTCATGCCGACGCAGGTCGGCACCCAGACAAGCTTCGACACAACGGCAGTGGCGGAGCGCTCCGCGCGGACAGCAGCGCGAATGCGCTGATGGTTGACTGGATCCCGGCCTTCGCCGGGATGACGTTGAAGGGGGCTGTTTACAGGCGGCGTTGTTCGAAGAAGTCTTTCAGCAGGGTGCTGGCTTCGACTTCGCCGATCCCGGGGTAGATTTCGGGGACGTGGTGGCAGGTCGGCTGGCTGAAGACGCGGGCGCCTTGCTCGATGCCGCCGCCTTTGGGATCGCTGGTGGCATAGTAAAGACGCTTCACTCGGGCGAATGAGATCGCGGCCGCGCACATCGGGCACGGTTCGAGCGTGACATAAAGGCTGCAGCCGACGAGGCGCTCATCCGCGACCCTCGTGCAAGCCGCCCGGATCGCCAGCATTTCGGCGTGAGCCGTCGGATCGCAGAGCTCGCGCGTCCGGTTTCCGGCCGCTGCCAGGACCTTGCCATCGGCTGCGACGATGACGGCGCCGACCGGGACCTCGCCGCGATTGGCCGCCGCTTTCGCCTCCTCCAGCGCAAGGGACATATGGCTTACGGCGTCCTTCGATGTCATAAGCTCGCTTCGCTCCCGAAAGCTCAGTGTTACCGATGGCCAGACCACCAAGAACCAAAGTCGCCGAACCTGCCGCTCGCGCAGCCACTCGCGCCCCTGCTCCCGCCCCTGAAAAACGGGATGGGCCGATGCGCATCGCCAAGGCGATGGCGCGGGCAGGATTGTGCTCGCGCCGCGAGGCCGAACGCTGGATCGCCGATGGCCGCGTCAGCGTCAACGGCAAGCTGCTCAGAACACCGGCCGTGGAAGTCGGTCCGTCCGATAAGGTGTTCGTGGACGGCAAGCCGCTCCCTTCGGCCGAACCGCCGCAGCTCTGGCGTTATCATAAGCCGAAAGGCATCGTCACTACGCATTCCGATCCTGAAGGACGGCCGACGGTCTTCGACAAGATGCCGCCCGAGATGCCGCGCGTGATCTCCGTCGGGCGGCTCGATTTCAATACTGAAGGGTTGCTGCTGCTGACCAATGACGGCGCGCTTGCCCGGCATCTCGAACTGCCCGCGAACGGCTGGGTGCGACGGTACCGGGTCCGCGCGAAGGGCCGCGTGTCGCCCGACGATCTGGCGAAGCTCAAGGACGGCATCACGATCGACGGCACCGTTTACGGGCCGATCGAAGCGACGGTCGATAGCGTGCAAGGCGCCAATACCTGGCTTTCGATCTCGATCCGCGAAGGCAAAAATCGCGAGGTGAGAAACGTGCTCGCGCACCTCGGGCTGACGGTCAACCGCCTCATTCGCGTTTCATTCGGGCCGTTCCAGCTTCTCGATCTTGCGCCCGGCGCGGTTGAAGCGGTGCGGCGGAAAATTCTCGTTGCGCAGCTCGGACCGAGAGCTTCGGAAGCGCTCGGATTTTCCGAAAGCCAAGCCGACCGCAAGGCGCGACACGCGCGCGGGAAGGCTGCGAGCGAGGCGGACGATTGATGCGGGTCGTTGCCGGACGGTTTCGCGGCCGCGCTCTGCAAGCGCCGGACGACATGAAAATACGGCCCACTTCCGACCGCGTGCGGGAGAGCCTCTTCAATATCATCGCGCACGGCATTGCGGATTTCTCGCTCGACGGCGCGCGCGTGATTGATCTCTTTGCCGGCACGGGCGCGCTCGGCATCGAAGCCGTGTCGCGTGGCGCCGCCTACTGTCTGTTCGTCGAAGAGGCGCCGGACGCGCGCGCGCTCATTCGCACGAACGTCGAAAATTTGGGTCTGACCGGCGAGACACGCATCTTCCGGCGTGATGCGACGGACCTCGGTCCTGCGGGCAACATGGACCCCTACGATCTGGCGTTCCTTGATCCGCCCTATGGCAAGGGCTTGGGCGAAAAGGCGCTGAATGCGCTCGCTCAGGGCAATTGGCTGAAGCCTGGCGCCATCTGCCTGCTGGAAGAGCGCGCGGGCGTGACGTTGACGTTCCCCAACGGATTCGTCGTGCTCGATTCACGCGTTTACGGAGATACCGAGATCACGTTCTTGAAGTTCGGCGAACGCGCAGAGCCATAAGCTTAGCCAGCCCTTACGAGACCGCCCTTCGCCTCTGACTGACGCCATCCGCTCGCGCCGAAATAGAGAATGTAGAGATAGCTCGGAATCGCGAGCAGCAGGTAGGCGAGCTGGAAATCGACGTGTTCCTTCAGCAGGCCAAACGCATAGGGCATCAGCGCGCCGCCAGAAATCGCCATGATCAGCAGCGCGGAGCCCGTCTCGGTGTGCGCGCCGAGGCCTCGGATCGCGAGTGGAAAGATCGCGGGCCACATCATCGCGTTGGCGAAGCCGAGCGCGGCGATGAATGCCACCGACGCATATCCCGTCGTCACATAAGCGCCGATTGTCAGCGCAACGCCCAATGCCGCCGATAGAGCGAGATAAGTCTGCTGCGAGAAGAGTTGTGGAATGACGAGCAGTCCGGCGACGTAGCCGACAAGCATCGCGAAGAGCGTGTAGGACGTAAAAAGCCGCGTCGCGTCGAGCGAAAGGCCGAAGCCCGCTCCGTATAGGCCGATTGCGTCCGCGGCCATCACTTCGACGCCGACATAGAGGAAGAGGCAGAGCACGCCGAGCCAGAGGTGCGGAAACGCGAAAATGCTCGATGTTCCGGAAGCAACAGCTCGATCCGGCGCATTGGCCGGTGCGGCTTTCAGATCGGGCAGCTGCGAGCGCACGATCCATACTCCGAGCATCGCGAGCAGCGCTGCCATCAACATGTACGGTCCGTACACGCGCGCAGCGAAGGCATCGAGCAACGCTTCGCGGGCTTCCGGCGTCGGCGCGTTCGACACGTCGGCGTCGAATCTGTCGATGCCCTTCAGCACGAGCGCTGCGAAAACGAACGGTGCGATGACGCCTGCAAACTTATGGCAGATACCCATCAGGGCGATGCGGCGCGCGGCGCTCTCATGCGGTCCGAGGATGCAAACGTAGGGGTTCGAAGCGGTTTGCAGGAGCGATAGCCCGGCTCCGATGACGAACAGTCCGGCGAGCGTGCCGGAATATTGGCGCATCGTCGTGAACTCGCCGAACACGACCGATCCGATCGCCATCACGAACAGGCCAATCGCCATGCCGCGCTTCATGCCGGTCCGGCGCAGAATGGCGGACGCGGGCAGTGCCAGGAAGAAGTACGAGAGATAGAACGCCATCGGCACAAGGAAGGCGTTCACGTCGTCGAGATTGAACGCGAGTTTGACGAAGGTAATCAACGGTCCGTTGAGCCACGTCACGAAGCCAAAGATGAAGAAAAGCACGCCTATGGCGATGACGCCGGTCGCCTCTTCGATGGGCGTCTGAACCTTCGGTGAGCTCAAGGTCGGCACTCGCTCAATACTATTATGCGGCGGGCGCGCGTCTGGTATCCGGGATTGCGATGGAAACTACGATTACTGTCGAAAACTCCAGCAAACCGGCATTTCTCGCGTCGTCGTGGACGCCGGGCCGCAGGCAAAATCTAGCTTCAATCCCTGCATTTGCTCAGATTTTTTTGATTATTCCCGCCTGACGTACTATCTATCTCCAAGTGGCAAAAAAGGTGCTTGACGAAAGTATACTTTTTTGACCAACTATAGCCTGATTACCCTATCGGGTATCCGATGCCGGGGCCTTGAACCCCGTTTGATTGGAGCCGAAATTGATCGTCTGTTCGTGCGCCGTAATATCTGACCGCGATATCGATGTCGCCGTCTCCGAAATCATGAGCACAGGACCCGGCATCCTGCCGACGCCCGGCGTCGTGTTCCGGCACCTCAACAAAAAGATGAACTGCTGCACGTGCGCGCCCGTAACGGTCGCGGCGATTTATGCAGCCATGGATCGCTTGGCCCAGACGACGCGCGTCTGCCCGTTCGTTCTCGCCGAGGCCCGCGCCAAGCTCATCCGCATCGAGGAACGGCGCCAGCAGCGGCAGCTTCGCATCAACGCCGAGATCGCCAAGCGCGCCCGTCGTCCCCAGCGCGCCATCGCTTAGATCTTCCAGAACAGTTTCTGCATTTTCGCCGTCCATCATGGCGGAAGCCTCTGGTGAAGCTTGCTCTTATCCGCTACGTGTCTACTTTAGAATGTTTCTGGACTGCGGTTCAGAAGCGTAAAGAGGCAGACTTGGGAGCGGCGCATGAAGGGCAACGACGAAATTATCACCCGTTTGAACGAGGCACTTAAGCTCGAACTGGGCGCCGTCAACCAATATTGGCTGCACTTCAGGCTGCTCGACAACTGGGGCTTCAAGAAGCTCGCAAAGAAAGAGCGGGAAGAATCCATCGAGGAAATGCATCACGCGGATCGGCTGATCGATCGCATCATTTTCCTCGAAGGGCATCCAAACCTTCAGTACGTCGCACCCCTTATGATCGGCGAGAACATCAAGGAAGTTCTCGAATGCGACCTCAAGGGCGAGAACATCGCCCGCGAATATTACAAAACTTCGCGCGAGATCTGCTTCAACCTCGGCGATTACGTGTCGATGATGCTGTTCGATGACCTCCTCAAGGACGAGGAGAGCCATATCGACTTCCTCGAAACGCAGCTTGAGCTTTTGAACACGATTGGCGTCGCGCTTTACGGCCAGCTCAATGCGGCCAGCGGCGACAAGGCCGAAGGCGAGAGCAAGTAACTTCAGTTCTGATCGCTTGACTTGCGGCCGTCTCTCCCGAGGCGGCCGCAAGCATTTTCCGGCCGGTTATGTCCGGCAGGTTCAGCGGGGCTCACTCGCCGTCATCCCGGCGAAGGCCGGGATCCATCCAGGCCGGATACTTGCGATGAACGGACCGTTGGACAGATCCCCGCCTGCGCGGGGATGACGTTCTGGGGCGGGCGTGACAGTCGTATCCATCTCCGTCGTCCCGGCCTTCGCCGGGATGACGGGGAGTTACCTCCGTCCGAAAAGGCGCTCGATGTCGGTGAGCTTTAGGGCGACGTAGGTAGGGCGGCCGTGGTTGCATTGGCCGGAATAGGGCGTGGCTTCCATCTGGCGAAGGAGCGCGTTCATCTCTTCGACCGTGAGCCTGCGTCCCGAGCGGACGCTGCCGTGACACGCCATGCGGGAGGCGACGCTGTCGAGCCGGTCCTTCAGGGCGCGAGCGGTGCCGTCGCTCCGAAGCTCGGCTGCGAGATCCTTGACGAGGCCTTCCACGTCGGTTTCGCCGAGAAGTGCGGGAACCTCACGCACCGCGACCGCGCCTCCGCCGAAGCTTTCGATCACAAGGCCAAGTTCCGCCAACTCGTCACTGCGGGCGACGAGACTATCGGCGTCGTCATCGTCGAGCTCGATGATTGCCGGGATCAAAAGCCCTTGCCGGGCGACGCCGCCGCTCGCAAGCGATGCCTTGAGCTTCTCGTAGACGAGGCGTTCGTGCGCGGCATGCTGATCGACGATGACGAGGCCGTCGCGCGTCTGCGCCACGATGTAATTCTCGTGAACCTGCGCCCGCACAGCGCCGAGCGGTTTATCGAGCGTTTCGCTCGCGGCCGGTTCTGTCGATGTCCGCGCATCGGCGCTCGGCGTGTTGAGCACGGCAAAAGGCGTCTGAGCTCGCTCGGAGAAACCCGAGAATGCCCGTTCGGATAAGTCTGGCGCCCGGCTCGGCGCCATCCATTGATAGTCGGAGGTTCCGGGCGAACCCGAATAGGACGGCGGGGGCACCGCTGAGTTCGGTAAAACGCCAGCCGCGAAGCTTTCGACCGTCAGCACACCACCTTGCGCGGACGCGCGGTACCCGGCCGTCGCCAATGCATCAGAAAGCGCTCTGACCATCAGCGCGCGCACGCGGCCGGAATCGCGAAACCGAACCTCGGCCTTGGCGGGATGGACGTTCACATCCACATCGGACGGCGCGACATCGAGAAACAGCGAGAGCAACGGCGAGCGGCCGCGCGGAATGAGATCGCCGTAGGCCGCGCGCACAGCTCCAATCAGCAGCTTGTCCTTCACAGGACGGCCATTGACGAAGAGAAATTGCTGCGTGCTGTCCTGGCGGTGAAGCGTCGGCAATCCGGCGAAGCCGAAGACGCGCATCGGCGCGGACGCTCCATTTCCGGCGCCTGAGACTTCGAGCGCGTCGTCCATGAATTCGCGGCCCATGATGGCGCCGATACGTTCGAGCCAAGCCGCAGATGAGCGGTCGCCGCGTGCAAAGATCGCCGGCTTCTTCTCACCGGTCTGCAGCGTGAAGCCAATGTCGGGATGCGCCATCGCGAGACGGCGGACGATGTCCGTCACGGCCATGGCCTCGGCGCGCTCGGATTTCAGGAACTTGAGCCGGGCGGGCGTCGCGGAAAAGAGATCGCGCACTTCCACCACTGTTCCGCGATTAACGGCGGCGGGCGCGAGCGGCGCTTTCGCACCTCGCGTGACGACGACGACCGCGCCCTGGTTCGCATCCCGTGGGCGCGATTTGATTTCTAGACGAGCTATCGAGCCGATGGACGGCAGCGCTTCGCCGCGAAAGCCGAGACAGCGAATGTCGAAGAGATCTTCCTCATCGAGCTTCGACGTTGCGTGGCGCTCGACCGCAAGAGCCAAATCCTCGGGCGTCATGCCGGAGCCGTCGTCCGTCACGCGGATGAGCGAGAGGCCGCCAGCCGCGATGACGATCTCGATCTGGGTCGCGCCCGCGTCTATCGCGTTTTCGACGAGTTCCTTGACGACGCTCGCCGGACGTTCGACGACCTCACCGGCCGCAATGCGGTTGACCGTTTCTGGCGAAAGCTGCCGGATCGCCACCGCGAACGTCCCCCAATCGATAAGCGCCTCAAGCGCCTTTCGCGAGGCGCTCCTTCGTCAGGATTTTCGCAAGCTCGACCGCCGGTTGATCGAACGGATCGACCCCGAGCAGACGGCCCGCGAGAATCGTTTCGATCATAAAGTGCATCACGATCGCGCCGATCGTTTTTTCGTCGAGTTTTGCAATGTCGATTGTTCGCACCGGGCGCCCGGCGCGGGCCAAAGCTTCAGGAACGGCGTGCGATTGGGCGGAAACGATATCGCCGACGGTGTGGCCGCCGAGCATATCCGCGCCTGCGATCTTCGCGAGTTCGGAATCGATTCGGGGGCCAACGCCCTCACTCGCAACGCGAACAACGGTCAGATAATGGTCGCGTGGGCCGTCCATGAAGAGCTGAAGCTGGCTGTGCTGATCGAGGGGGCCGAGCGCGCCGAGCGGCGTCGTTCCCTCGCCGCCCTTGCCCAAGCTTTCCGCCCAGAGTTGTACGAACCATGCCGCGAGGCGTCCGAGCCTGTCGTTGTACGGCATCATGACGAGCGTCTTGATGCTCTTCTCTTTCGAGAGCGCGACCGCTGTCGCGGCGCCGACGGCGGGCGCGAAGTCTTGCGGCTGGTTCGACGCGAGGAGCGCATCGACCACGCTCTTAGCTCCGGCGCGGATGGCGCGCGGATCGAGGCCACGGGCGATGGCGGGCATCAGACCGACGTTCGTCAGGCACGAGAAACGGCCGCCGATGCCGGTGTGATGCTCGAGTAGCGGAATGTTGAATTTCGAGAATAGTGTTCGGAGGCCATTCGCCTTGCCGGGCTTATCCGGCTCAGTGATGCCGAGAAAAAGTTTCGGGATCTCGGCCTCGAGACCCGCGTCCTTGACCGCCGTCAGCGCTGCGATGGCCTGCGCCAACGTCTCGGCCGTGCCGCCGGACTTCGACGTTACGATGAAGCGCGTCGTTGCGAGGTCGAGGGATTGAAGAACGCTCTGCAGCGTGCCGCCGTCGAGGTTGGCGTAAAATCTCGTACGCGGCCGGTTGCGCTGGCCCGGCAGCGCGACGCCCGCGATATTCCATCCGGCAAGCTGCGCGAACAGTTCGCCGCCGAGGCTCGATCCGCCGGTTCCGAAAAACACGATCGTCTTCGCGCCTTCACTCAGCTTCGCGTAGGCGGCTACGGCATCGGCGATGTCGCGCTCGTCTTCGACGATTCGAAGCAGCGGAAGCTTGCCTGTCCGATAATCGTCTTTCAGCGCTTCGACATGGGGAGCGATGCGATCGAGCCATGCCGCATGCTTAGAAGACGCGAGGCCATGTTCGCCAATCGCGCCTTCGAGACATCCGTCGATGCTCTGTCTAAATGAAATTTCGTCGTGCCGGTGCCCGTCTTGCATCGCCGCTCAACGCTCCTTGTTCAAATCGGTTCCGGCCTAGCCGATTTCAGATGAGCGGCCAAGAGCGCATCATAGCGATGCGGATGTTGCGCGGCGAGAAACCATCGCGCAGGCGTCATCCCCGAGAAGGCGGGGATCTATCCAAGCATGCGTTCATCGCGAATTGCGGGCTTGGACGGATCCCGGCCTCCGCCGGGATGACGTTCATTACGAAATACGAATTTCAACCGCGATCCGGTGCGGCGAGCGCCGGTTGCTGCAGGGCCGCGGGCGAAGCCGACTTCATGCCGGTTGGCTTGCCGACGATGGTGACGACGAGATCGTCCGGCTTCAGAAGCCGTGCGGCGACGCGCTTGGCGTCCTCGACAGTCACCTCGTTGATCAGCTTGTTGCGGTTTTCGACGTAGTCCGGCCCGAAGCCTTCCTGCATCAGCCCCAGGAGCTGAGAGGCGATCTTCGAGTTCGTGTCGAAGCGCAATGCGTAAGAGCCGGTGAGATAATCCTTGGCCGCCTGAAGATCCTCTTTCGACGGACCGTTGTCGGCCATCTTCTTCAGCTCGTTGCGGATGATGCTGAGGCTTTCGCCCATCGCCGCGTTCTTCGTCGCGACGCTGCCGACGAGGATCGAGGTTTGCTGGTAGGGCTGAATGTAGGTGTAGACCGAATAGGCAAGGCCCCGCTTCTCGCGCACCTCTTCCATCAGCTTCGCCGAGAAGCCGCCGCCGCCCAGGATGTGGTTGACGACGAATGCCGTGATGAAGTCGGGATCCTTGCGCGGCATGGCGCCGAGGCCGAACACGGCGACCGACTGCGGTACGCCCATCTCGACGATCTTCTGGCTTCCGCCCTTCACAGGCTCCGTCTGCGAGACGGGCAAGAGATCAGCCTTCGCGGGCAAAGCGCCGAACACATCGTCGATGAGCTTGCCCAGCTGTTCCGGTGTGATGTCGCCGACAGCGACAACCTTGAGGTTATCATGAGCAAAGGTGCGCTTGTGATAATCGAGGAGATCATCGCGTGTGATCTTCGAGACCGACTCCACCGTGCCGTTCGACGGGCGCGCATAGGGATGTCCGGCGAAAGCCTGCGCGTACCATTCGCGCATCGCGACCTTCTCGGGGTCCTTGTCGGCGTAGAGCAGGTTGGCGATGAGCTGCTGGCGAATGCGCTCGACGGCATCCGTATCGAAGCGCGGCTTCTGCACCGATAGCTTCAGAAGCTCGACGGCCTTGTCGCGGTTCGCCGACAGCGTTTCGAAGGATCCGTAGAGCGAGTCCTTGCTGTCGTCGTAGCTCATGCGCATGGCGATATCTTCCATGCGCTCCTGATACTGCTCGGATTTGATGTCCCCTGCGCCCTCATCCATCATCGCGGTGAGGAAGTTGGCGAGACCCTCCTTGCCTGCCGGGTCCTGGCTGTTGCCGCCATCGAAGGCGTAGCGCAACGAAATGAGCGGGACGCCGTGCTCTTCGACGAGCCAAGCTTCAATTCCGCCGGGTGATTTAATTTTCTGAATGTTCATTGCGGCTGCTTGGTGACTGACGGATGCAGTGAACAACAAGGCCAGCACCGGAAGCGCCAAGGCGATGTTGGGACGGACTGCTTTGCGAAAAAGCCCAGCAGCCGTTCGAGAAAAACCTATCATCAATTTCACCTCAATTCGCCGGTCGGTGATGGGGCGGGAAGATCTTCGGCCTGCGCGACGCCGGACTGATCAGGAACGAGATAGCCGGTCACCGAGTCCTTGAGATCGATGTACTTGGCAGCGACTTTCTTGATGTCATCCGCCGTCACCTTCGAAATGTTCGCGGGCCAGGCCTCGACGTCGGCGACGGTGCGGCCGACTGCGAGGTTCCAGCCGTAGCGGCGCGCGAGCGTCGCCTGGTTATCGCTGTCGTAGACGTAGTCAGCGAGGTAGCTGTTCTTGGCGCGGGTCAGCTCGGCATCGGTGACGCCGTTCTTGACGATGTTGGCCAGAACGTCGTCGGCTGCGGCCTCGACCTTTTCCAGCGGTATGCCGTCGGCGGCGACTGCGTAGAGCGAGATCGTGCCGCCATCGAGGCCATAGCCCGAGTAGTCGCCTCCGGCGCTTGATGCGAGCTTCGATTCAACGACGAGCTTCTTGTAGAGGCGGCTCGTCGATCCCGAACCCGCGATCTTCATGAGGATGTCGAGCGCTTCGGCTTCGCCAGGCTGAGCCGTGACGTAGCTCGGGGCCTGATAATAGCGCTGGAACGAATAGTTGCCGGCGCGCGGATCCTTGAGCGTCAAGCGGCGCGCGACGAGCTGCGGCGGATCGCTCGGCCGTTGGCGTGACGTCGGAACCGTCGGGTTCGCCGGGATCTTGCCGTAAGTTTCTTCCGCGAGCTTGCGGACTTCATCGGCCGTCACGTCGCCCGAGACGACGAGGATGGCGTTGTTCGGCGCGTAATAGTGCTTGTAGAAATCGAGCGCGTTCTGCCGCGAGAGCTTCGCCATCTCGTGGTACCAGCCGATGACCGGCTTGCCGTAGGGATGGTTCAGGTAGAGCGCCGCGTTCATCTGCTCGTCGAGGAGCGACGACGGATTGTTCTCGATGCGCGAGCGGCGTTCCTCGAGGATGACGTCGCGCTCAGTCAGAACTTCCTTCTCGTCGAGACGGAGATTGACCATGCGGTCGGCTTCCATCTCCATCATCTTGCCCAAGCGGTCTTTCGCGACGCGCTGGAAGTAGGCGGTCGCGTCGTTGCCGGTGAAAGCGTTGTCCTGACCGCCGAGGCGGCCGACGATCTTCGAAAATTCGCCGACGGGGATCTTATCCGTCGACTTGAACATCAGATGCTCGAGAAAGTGGGCGATGCCCGAGGTTCCGCGCTGCTCGTCGGCCGCGCCGACCCTGTACCAGACCATATGGGTCACGACGGGTGACCGGTGGTCGGGAATCACGACGACCTCCATGCCGTTCGCGAGTTTGAATTCGCTGGCGCGGGTCGTTCCGTCAGAGGCGTGGGCTTGTGGATTCACTGCGAGCATGAGCATGGCCAATAGGGTTAAGAGGCTAAATCGGGAGGACGTCGCAAGACGCATTATGGCGATCCTTCGAACCGTAAGCGTTAAAGCGCTGTCTGACGTTTTTCATCCTAAACCGAAAGCGAATTGCGGGGATTACTTTGTGCCTAGAGGGAAGCACGCCAGTGCGAAAATGTTTCCCCAATGAGCGGTGCTCGGGGGGTTAAAGTCAAATGACAAGGCGTTCATCTGAGGCAGCAAATATGCGGCCTGATCAGCATTTTTATGCGGCAGAAAAGAATTGATTATGAGGCGATCGAGCCGAACTCACTGGTCCTGAGAGTCGTCGTCGGCATCGCCGGAATTGGTCGAACCGGTCGTCCATTTTTTAACAGCGTTGAAGATCGACGGCTTGCAAGAGCCGAGCGGCCCTGACGCAGAATCGGCGGAAGAATCGCCGCGGAACTGTGCTTCTTCGTAGTTTTTCTTGCAGTAGTCGGCCTGCTGCTTTTCGAGATCCGCCTGCGAGACCTTCAACTTCTTGTCGGGGTCTTGAATCTCGGCAAGCGAGGGCTGTTCCACCTTGCCGCTGCCGGGTGGCGGCAGGGCTTCGAGGCCGGGCGGCACGACGAGAGGCTGGCGGGCGGCCATCTTGGGATCGCCCTTGGGAGCGCCATCGCCGTTCAGGCCCATGGCGTCGAAGACTTTGCCATTGAGCTGAACGCCATCAAATCCGCCGCAGCCCGCCAAGAACAGCGAGAGCGCGATGGACAAACTGATTTTGTGACCTAAATTCAATGACATGCTTATTTGCCCGTGCCTTGAATCGACACGCCCCCGAGTGCGGATAAGCCGACTTTGCGGCGCTAATGCGACTCGCCCCTGAAGGACTCATACAACAGGCCAATGACGCCAGCAACGATAGCTACGTCGGCGACATTAAAGACATACCAGTGGAAACCGAAGGCGTGCAGCGAAATGAAGTCGGCGACGCCGCCGATTCGCAGCCGGTCGATGGCATTTCCGATGGCGCCACCGATGATCAAGCCGAGGCTTACCGCCATCAGCCGGTTTCCCCTGCTCCAGTTCAACCAGAACCAGAGACCCGCGCTCGCCAGAGCGGCGAAGGCGACCAGCAGGTATTGGCCCTCGGCGCTTTCCTGATTGAACAGCGAATAGCTGACGCCGATGTTCTTCACGAACACCAGATCGAGAAACGGCGTGACCTCGACGCGGCCCTTCGCTTCGATGCCGTAGACGTCGAGCATCCAGAACTTGTGCGCCTGATCGACGGCGATCGTCGCGAGGAGGATGGCAAGCGCCAGCGGCGCCCATCTGCTCCAGACGACGCTGCGCGAGGCGATCCGTTGTCCGCTATCGGCCATCACATCGCTCCATCGTTGAATGCGGGCGCTGTCGGATCCCCCCGCCCCCAGCCCCTCCCCGCGAGGGGGAGGGGAGAAGAGGGAGCGCCGCTTGGATTCCCCTCCCCTTGACGGGGAGGGGTTAGGGGTGGGGTGATGATCGTAGATCGGAAGCGCATGATCGCAATCATGCAGCCGCACCGCCATCGATCTTGGCATCGATCTCGCGCATCGCCGCCGCATCGCGTGCAGACAGGTCGGGATAATCGGGATCGGAGCCGACGTCCTTGGTGATGCGCCAAGATCGCGCGCACTTCCGGCCTTCCGCGCGTTTGACGACAACACCGACACCCGGCTCGTTCGGAAGCGTGAACGAACCTTCCGGCGCCGGCTGATCGGAAATCGAAATATCCGACGTGATGGAAACTTCAGCCATATCGACACCGTCGAGCCCCGCCATCAGGTCGGGATCGGTGACGTAGACCTCGGGCGCGGCTTCGAGAGACGAGCCGATTTTCTTTTCCGCGCGGGCAATTTCAAGAGCGCCGGTGACCACGCTTCTGACTTCCTTCACGCGGTCCCACTTCGCCGCGAGATTGTCATCGCGCCATTCGCGCGGGATCTTCGGGAACGGCAACAGATGGACGCTTTCCGCTTCGTCCGGGCGATAGAGAAGCCAAGCTTCTTCCGCCGTGAACGAGAGGATCGGCGCGAGCCAACGGATCAGCGTATCGCAGAGCTTGTCGATGACGGTCAGCGCAGCCTTCCGCTTCATGCTCGACGGCGCTTCGCAATAGAGCGTGTCTTTGCGAATGTCGAAATAGAACGCCGACAGCTCGGTGTTCATGAACTGCGTCAGCAGGCCGACGATCTTGCGATAGTCGTAATGCTCGTAAGCCTTGCGGATTTCGTGATCGAGCTCGGCGAGACGATGCAACATCAGCCGTTCGAGTTCGAACGGTTTCAGGTCCTTCAGGCCAACGGCATCTTCGGGTTTGAAATGCGCGAGCGCGCCGAGCATCCAGCGCAGCGTATTTCTGAGCTTGCGGTAGGTCTCGGAGAACGTCTTCAGGATTTCGCCGCCTATGCGGAGGTCGTCGGAATAATCAGATGCCGCCACCCAGAGCCGCAAAATATCGGCGCCGGACTTCGCCATCACGTCCTGCGGCGCGACGACGTTGCCGAGCGACTTCGACATCTTCTGCCCCTTCTCGTCGAGGACGAAGCCGTGGGTCAGAACGATGTCGTAGGGCGCTTCTCCGCGCGTGCCGCAGCTTTCGAGAAGCGACGAGTGGAACCAGCCGCGATGCTGGTCGGAGCCTTCCAGATACATCACCCGGTCCTGGCCGCCATCGCGCTTGCGCTTCAGGCCTTTGAAGCCGGGGAAGGCCGTCGGGTCTTCCAGCGTGAAGGCGTGCGTCGAACCTGAATCGAACCACACGTCGAGTACGTCCTTGACCTGCTCCCACTTCTTCAGGTCTTTCGCGGGAATGAAGCCTTTGAGGAAGCGTTCCTTGGCGCCCTCCTCAAACCAGACGTCGGCGCCCTTTTCGGCGAACGCCTTTTCGATGCGCGCGATCAGTTCATCCGACTTTTCGAAGTCCGGCCCAGGGATGACCTGATCGGTTTCCGTATTGCGGAAGACGGTGATCGGCACGCCCCAGGCACGCTGACGCGACACGACCCAGTCGGGCCGGTTCTCGATCATGCCGTTGATGCGGTTCTCGCCCGCTGCCGGAACCCAAGCGACGCGCTTGATCTCGTCGAGCGCGATCTGGCGAAGCGTGGGCGAGTTGTGACCTCTTTTGATTGCGTCGGGCGACTCTCCTTCGGAGAGCCGGCCGCCCGACGCGAGTGGTTTATCCATGGCGATGAACCACTGTGGCGTGTTGCGGAAGATGACTGGTTTCTTCGAGCGCCACGAGTGCGGATACTGATGCTTGAGGCGACCGCGCGCGATGATGTTGCCGGCTTCGGCCAGCGCCTTGATGACGGCGTCGTTGGCGTCGCCCTTGTCACCGGTTTCCTTCAACACGCGCTTGCCTTCGAAGCCCGGCGCGGCCTTCGTCAGCACGCCATCGGCGTCGACGGTGAATGGCACGGTCGTGTCGATATCGCGGTCGCGCAGTGCCTTCTGGTTCTTCGTCCAGATGATGTAGTCGTCGGCGCCATGACCGGGCGCAGTGTGGACGAAGCCCGTACCTGTATCGTCGGTCACGTGATCGCCGTCGAGCATCGGCACATCGAATGTGTATCCGAGGTCGCGCAGCGGATGCTCGCAAACGAGATGATTGAGCTCGAACGCGCCGACGGGCCAACGGCGCTCATAGGCTTCGACCTTCGCCGCTTTCATCACATCGGCGGCAAGCTTGTCGGCCAGGATGTAGCGATCGCCCTTCTTCGCCCAATTGTTTTCCGGCGCTTCCGTCACCTCATAAAGGCCGTAGGCGATGCGGGAGGAGAAGCTGATCGCGCGGTTGCCCGGAATCGTCCAAGGCGTCGTCGTCCAGATGATGACGGACGCGCCGTGCATATTCTCGGGCGTTGCTTCTGGATGAATTTCGGGCGGCGTTTCGGCTGCGGCGTACTCTTCGTTCTGGACGACCTGCTTCACCGGGAATTTCACCCAGATCGTGTCCGACTGATAATCCTGGTATTCGACTTCGGCTTCAGCAAGCGCAGTCTTCTCGACGACCGACCACATGACGGGCTTCGAGCCGCGATAGAGCTGGCCGGTTGCCGCGAACTTCATCAGCTCGCGGGCGATGATGCTTTCAGCGCGGTAGTCCATCGTCAGATACGGGCGTTCCCAATCGCCGACGACACCCAGGCGCTTGAACTCTTCGCGCTGGACGCCGACCCAATGGTCCGCGAACTTCCGGCACTCGTCACGAAACGCATTGATCGCGGCTGGATCCAGGAAATTCGGCTTCTCGCGGCCCTTGGCGCGATACTGCTCCTCGATCTTCCATTCGATCGGCAGGCCGTGGCAATCCCAGCCCGGCACGTAGTTGGAATCGTGGCCGAGCATCTGCTGCGATTTGACGACCAGGTCCTTCAGGATCTTGTTCAGCGCATGGCCGATGTGGATGTTGCCGTTGGCATAGGGCGGGCCATCGTGCAGCGTGAACTTCACGCGGCCTTTCGACTGCGTGCGCAGCTTTTCATAGAGGCCGATCTCGTCCCAGCGCTTCAGCAGCTTCGGCTCGAGTTCAGGCAAACCGGCGCGCATCGGAAATTCCGTCTGCGGCAAGTACAGCGTCTTGCTCCAATCGCGGCCGCCCTCGGCTGCGGGGGATTCAGTTGCAGCACCAGCTTTGCCGGCAGCCTTTGCGTCTTTCGACATCGGTTAAACTTTCAATTCCAAAGGAAATCAGCGCGGGTTCTAGCAAGGTGCGCCCGCCAAGTCATCCCGCGCTCCGTCACCACGCCGGAACCCGATTTTTATAACGTCATCCCCGCGGAGGCGGGGATCCGGCCAACTTTCCGGCCTGGACAGATCCCGGCCTTCGCCGGGATGACGAGTTGGGATCAAGCCTTCGCCAGGACGGCTTGTACCTTGGCGATGTCTTCGTCCATTTGGGCGACGAGTTCTTCGACCGAGTGGAATTTGCGGTCGCCGCGTATGAAGTCGATGAACTCGACTTCCATCTCACGGCCGTATAGGTCGCCGTTGAAATCAAACAGGTACACTTCGAGGACCGGCATTCCGTCATCGAACGTGGGCCGGGTTCCGAGATAGGCCGCTGCGTCGTGCGGCACACCGTCGAAATACGCGCGGACCGCGTAAATGCCGTGGCCGAGCGTCGTGCCTTTCGGCATCGGCAGGTTAGCGGTCGGGTAGCCCATATCGGTGCCGCGCTTGGCGCCGCCGACCACCCTGCCCGCGACCCGCCAATGGCTGCCGAGCACATGGGCCGCGCCCTTCACGTCGCCTTGGGCGAGATAGAGCCTCACCGCGGACGATGAGAACGGTTCGCCTGCTTCCGCGATGGGCGGCATGACGGTCACTCCAAATCCAAGTTCTTCCCCTGCGCGAACCATCAGCTCCGGATTGCCGCCGCGCTTATGGCCGAAATAGAAATCGTAGCCGATGACGACATGGACGACGCCAAGTCCAGCCACGAGTACGCGCTCGATGAACTGTTCCGCGGTCATTGCCGCGAGTTCGGCGTTGAAGGGCTCGACGAATGCGATGTCGACGCCCAGTATTTCCAGGAGCGCTATCTTCCTCTTCAGCGGCGTCAGACGAAAGTGCATCTCGTCCGGCTGGAAGAATTCGCGCGGATGCGGCTCGAAGACCATCACCGCCGACGGCACTCTTGCGTCGCGCGCGTGCCTTTTGGCTTCAGCAATCAGCGCGCGATGGCCGCGATGCACGCCATCGAAATTTCCGATGGCGATCGAAGTGCCTCGGAATTCCGGCATGACATGCTTGTGACCATGGATGACGTGCATGCTTGGCGCGGCCTCGCCCCGGTCCTATCGAACTGCGGATTGTATCCGCGCTTATCGCGGCCGTCCTGGGACCATCAGCACTGCTTCGCCCGTCAGGACAGGTTTACCGGCGACAGTGCAGAGGCACTCGAACCGGGCCCGCTTCTTGTCGGGTATGAGCTCCACGAGCTTGACGAGAGTTTCAACGCGATCGTCAATCTTCACCGGGCCTTTGAAGAACAGAGACTGGGAAATGTAGATAGCGCCAGGGCCGGGAAGCTTCATCCCAAAAATGGCCGATATATAACCGGCGGATAGGATGCCGTGCGCAATGCGTTCCTTGAAAATCGTCTTGGCGGCGTATTCGGCATCAAGGTGAACGGGGTTGTAGTCCCCTGAAAGTGCGGCGTAGGCGACGATATCCGCCTCGCTGACGATCCTCGACATCGAGGCTTCCTGCCCGACCTCTAAATCCTCGAAATACTTTGTCCGGCCGGCGGTTGCTAGCATTCAAGCGTCCCTGCACGTTATGTTGGCCCATCTTCGGACGGGCCTTTTTTCGCGACAGTAACCCGTCATAAACGCTAACCGCAACCGCGGCGCGTCAGATCGGGCTGCGGCCTTGTTGCAGTTGCGGCGGGTTTGAGCCCTTGCGTCAGGGCCTCCTGAGGCGTTATAAAAGGAAATTCCCTTAATTTACCGTTTTAGGTGGCTTTCGCGATCCCCCGCGAAAGACCGAAAGAGGACACCCATGAGCGATCGTCGCCCCCTTATGCCGAAAGCCACCGCCGTTTGGCTGGTGGAAAACACGGCGCTCTCATTCGACCAGATTGCCGAGTTCTGCGGTCTTCATCCGCTCGAGGTCAAGGGTATTGCCGATGGCGAGGTGGCACAGGGCATCAAGGGCATGGACCCCGTCACGAACGGTCAGCTGACGCGCGAGGAGATCGCGCGGGCCGAAAAGGATGGGAAGTACAAACTGCGCCTCGCCGAAAGCAAGGTGCAGCTGCCGCCAGTTCCGCAGACGCGCAAGGGTCCGCGCTATACGCCCGTCTCGCGCCGTCACGACCGGCCGAACGCGGTGCTTTGGCTGCTTCGCAACCACCCCGAGTTGAAGGACAGCCAGATCATGCGCCTCGTCGGCACGACGAAGCCGACGATCGCTCAGATCCGCGAAAGGACGCATTGGAACTCGGCCCAGCTGACGCCGCAGGATCCGGTAACGCTCGGTCTCTGCTCTCAGATCGACCTCGACGCGGAAGTGAAGAAGGCCGCACGCCGTACCGACCGCGTGAAGGACTCGGGCGATGAGGAGAAGGCCGGCACGCTGCTGCCGACGTCGGAGACCACCGGCGCGTCACCCGCGCGGGCGGAGATCCTGACGCCGAAGGGTCCGGAAGAAGCTGCCGAGGAGACGCCGGAGCAGGAGCAGGCCCGCGTTCTGGCGAAGCTCAAGGGCATGACATCGTCCAAGGAGACGGATCAGGAGGACGAGTAATTCCCGACGTTGCGACGGTCCGGTCTTTCTCCGCGACTCATCGCGACGGCGTCCTCGATTCGAGCCGCGTATTGCACGAGCGGCTTTCTCAAACCTGCGGCAAGGAGCGTCCGGCGAACGCTCCTGCTCGCGGAGGTGAAGTATAGTTTTGTGCCGCCGCGATTGAGCTTGTGAGCGAAAGTTTCGAGGGTGCGGGCGGCGGTGCTGTCAACGATCGGCACGTCCGCAAAGTCGAGAATGAACACCTTCGGATGAGCGCCGATCCGGTCGAGAACGGCACTGACCGATGCTGTCGCGCCGAAGAAGAATGCGCCTGAGATCCTGTAGACCATGACGTCACCGTCGGCACCTGTGGGTTGACCTGAAGGCAGTTCCGATTCCGGCGTGTCTGCCACGTCGCCGGTGACGAACGTGCGCCCGGTCTCGACTTCAACCGCTTCTGCCATCCGATGCAGAAAGAGGAATGCCCCGAGGGTAACTCCAACTGAGATGGCGGTTGTCAGATCGACGAAGATCGTCAGCAGGAACGTTGCCAGCAGAACGGCCGCATCTCCCCAGGACGATCTCAGAAGCGTTGCGAATTCTTCCTTCTCCGCCATGTTCCAGGCGACCACGGCGAGAACACCGCCGAGGCTCGCAAGCGGGATGTAGGCGGCGAGTGGCGCCGCCACCAGCATGAAGAGCAGGATGAACAGCGCATGCAGGATACCTGAGACGGGTCCATGCGCGCCGGCACGGACGTTGGTCGCCGTGCGGGCGATCGTGCCCGTCACGCACATACCGCCGAATGTAACAGCGGCGACGTTGGCGACACCTTGAGCCACCAGCTCACAATTCGAACGGTGCTTGCGTCCGGTCATGCCGTCGGCGACGACGGCAGAAAGCAGGCTCTCGATGGAACCAAGCAAAGCGATCGATATCGCGTCGGGCAAAGCGGCCTGCAACTTGGCTAGATCGAAGGCCGGCACATGCGGCGCTGGCAGCATCCGCGGCACCTCGCCGAAGCGCGAGCCGATCGTCACCACGTCGAGACCCAAAGCCCAGGCGAGGGTCGTCGTGGCGCCGACTGCGATGAGCATTCCGGGCCATTTGGGCCTGATGCGGCGCAGCCCGATAATAATCACTATCGAGAGCAGAGAGATCGTGATCGTTGCTGGCTTGAACGTTCCGAGGTTCGAGGCGATCGCGGCAAGCTTCGGGAAAAGCGCCGCCGGCTCATGGGTCATGTCGAGGCCGAGCAGGTCTTTGATCTGGCTTGCAAAAATAATGACGGCGATACCGGCGGTGAATCCAACCGTCACCGGGAACGGGATATATTTGATGTAGGTCCCGAGACGCAGAAACCCGGCCGCCATCATGATCAGGCCGGCCATTGCAGTCGCGAGAACCAAGCCGTCGTAGCCACGTTGCTCGACGATCGTCGCGATCAGAACGATGAAGGCGCCGGCTGGGCCGCCGATCTGGTATCGGCTGCCTCCGAGCGCCGAGATCAGGAAGCCGCCAACGATCGCGGTAAAGAGACCCTTTTCGGGCGATAGACCGGAGCCGATGGCAATTGCCATCGAGAGCGGAAGCGCCACGATCGCGACAGTCAAGCCGGAGATCGTATCCGCGCGCAAATCAGCTAAGCGATAGCCCTCTCGCAGAACCGTAACGAGCTTTGGCGTAAACAGCTCAGCAAGACTCGGACGGGGCCGAGTCGCTTCGCGTCTTGCCGACATATCCATTCTCCGTCCCCATTATGGAGCGGCGAGATCGTCGGCCAAATCGTCGGCGGTCGTCGTCGCAGTGGTAAAAGTGGTTACGAGCGCGCGAACAGGCCTTTTTTCCTGCGTCCTTGCGCCAAGGCCGGCGCGGAAGTCCTGACCGGAATGCGTTCCTTGAAACGCACGCCCCGTCCCTGACCCACGCTCGGCATATTCTCGCCGATGAGCTCAATGCCGGCCGCGTCGAAGGCGGCAACGACCTTCGTCAGCGTATCGACGACGCCGCGAACGTTACCTTCGCTTGCCTCCATGCGCTGGATCGTCGGCAACGAAACACCGGCGCGATCCGCCAGCGTCTGCTGGTCGATACCAATGAGCGCACGCGCAGCGCGCATTTGCGCGGCAGTAATCAAGCGCTGTCCTTCCCGCGATTAGCCATGCAAAAAAGCTAACATATGATGTTTTATACATCAATATATGTTTTTTAGACATGACGTGGATCAAGTCTGCCCCTGCTTCCTGCACGCGGGCTTTTGTTCTGATTTTTTGGCCCCCGGCGTCTGCCGAAATGGCCCGCTCGAAACTTGACCGCTGAGGGCGGTCTCGGTCTCAAATGCGGCATTGTCGGCCGTTTCTGGTTTCGCTAGCGTCAATCGCAATAAAAAACGCTTTCGCCCGTCGAAAGCTTGGAGCTAGGCAGGAACCCGGGGCACTAATCGTGACGAACCCATTTGAGCAGCATCTCGATAAGAACGCAGCGAACTATCAACCGCTAACGCCCCTATCGTTCCTCTCCAGGACGGCGGTCGCGGCTCCGAACCACACCGCCATCATTCACGGCAATGCGCGGTTAACCTACGCAGAATTCTACGCGCGCTGCCGTCAGCTCGCCTCGTCCCTCGCCGCGCGCGGCATTGGCGTCGGCGATACGGTGTCGGTGATGCTCGCCAACACGCCGCCGATGCTCGAAGCCCACTTCGGCGTGCCGATGGTCGGCGCCGTTCTTCACTCGATCAACACGCGGCTGGATCCGGCGATCATCGCGTTCCAGTTCGATCACGCCGGCACGAAACTCCTCATCACGGACCGCGAATTCTCGCCGGTCATAAAGGCCGCCCTCGAACTCGCGACGGTGAAGCCGATCATCATCGACTACAACGATCTCGAATTTCCGCAGACGGGCGAGGCGCTGTCGTCAGAGGATTACGAAGCGTTCGTCGCCCAGGGTGATCCGAATTTCGAATGGCGGTGGCCGGCAGACGAGTGGGAGGCGATCTCGCTCAACTACACTTCGGGCACGACAGGCAATCCGAAGGGCGTCGTCTATCATCACCGGGGCGCGGCGCTGATGTGCTACGCGAACACCATTTCAACCGGCATGACGCGCTTTCCCGTGTACCTCTGGACGCTGCCGATGTTCCATTGCAACGGCTGGTGCTTCCCCTGGACCGTGACGATGGTTCAAGGCACGCATGTGTGCCTCCGGTGGGTGCGCGCCAAGGCGATGTATGACTCCATCGTCGAGCATAAGGTCTCGCACCTGTCCGGCGCGCCGATCGTCATGTCCACGCTTCTCAACGCGACGGACGAGGAGAAGAAAAACATCGGACATGTCGTGGCGTTCAACCATGCCGCGGCGCCGCCTCCGGCGTCGGTCATGGCAGCGATGGCGGATGCCGGTTTCGAGCTGACGCATCTTTACGGTCTGACCGAGACCTACGGCCCGGCCACGATCAACGAGTGGGACTCCTCGTGGGACGACCTGCCGCCGCTTGAACGTGGCGCTAAACGCATCCGCCAGGGCATCCGCTACGTCGCGCTCGAAGGCCTCACCGTGCTCGATGCCGAGACGATGCAGGAAGTTCCGGCCGACGGCGAGACGCTGGGCGAGGTCATGTTCCGCGGCAACATCGTGATGAAGGGCTATCTCAAGAACGCGAAGGCGACGGACGAAGCGTTCGCAGGCGGATGGTTCCATTCGGGCGACCTCGGCGTCCTGCACCCCGACGGCTACATTCAGCTCAAGGACCGTTCAAAGGACATCATCATCTCGGGCGGCGAAAACATCTCGTCGATCGAGGTCGAGGAAGTGCTCTACAAGCATCCCTCCGTCGCTTTCTGCGCAGTCGTCGCGAAGCCCGATGAGAAGTGGGGCGAGACGCCGTGCGCCTTCATCGAGCTGCGTCCGGGAAGCTCGGCTACGGCCGATGAGATCCTGGAATGGTGCCGCGCGGGCCTCGCGCGCTACAAGGTGCCCCGGCACATCGTCTTCTCGGAAGTGCCGAAGACATCGACCGGCAAGATCCAGAAGTTCAAGCTGCGCGAGCTGGCGAAAGAGGCGTAACGGGCGCTTCTGCTACGGCGGGGACTGGGTGCCAGCGAAGATAGAAGCGCTGGCTTCCGGCCAGAGGAGCGGCACCAGCAATTTTTTTGCGAGGATGCCGGCTCCCCGCAGCGACAGATGATTATCGTCGAAATAGAGCACGGCTTCCTCGAGGTAAGCGCTGCAGCGCCCGTCCTTACAGAAGGCCGCAGATACGGGCACGAACGTTGCGTTCACCTCTGCGGCGAGGTCTTTCAGCTTCTCATTCACATCGCGCAACCGTTCGGCATCCGGCGCGAATGTGAAGTTGACCGGATCGTTCCCGAGCCACGCCCATCTGCTAAGCGCCTGGTGAGCCGGCTTGTGGTTTGGCAAAGGGGGGACGGCACCCAATACGATCAATCGGTGGCCAGCGTGGTGGAGTTCCGCGAGCGTTGTTTGCAGCCCCTTCCAATATTGGTCGGGCTGGAACATCGACCAGCTCATGGAATTTGCTGCGAGCAAGATGGTGGACGGTGGAATGGAGATCAGTCTCGCCAGCATTGCCGCGTTGTAGTCACCGCATCGCGTTCCATGGTCTAAGGAGTAATTTGCGGCTGGCGGGCAAGCCGATGCCGTAATCTGGCGAACGCTTTCGTTCCGCTCTTTTGCGAGCGAACCAAGCGCGGCGCTGAACTCGGCTCCGTGGCTATCGGAGTAGACAATGATCTTGGGATCGACATTGCCGCCGAGGACGCAGGTATCGTCGTAGGTGCGTTTGAGCGCTCCACCGAAATGGCACTTCTCGCGAAATGGGCTCGAGTCGCTTTCGGCGCCGGCGAGGTCGAGAACCTGCTGCGGAAACCGGCTGGGGACGCCGTGCAATGAAATTAGGATGAGCGAGACTGCAGCCAAACTTCCAAGACTGAGGCCGCCGCTCCAAAGTATCGCCGGTCGCGTGAAGCCGCCCACGCCTCTCCGTCTGAATGGCAGCTCGATGAAGCGCCACGTGAGAGCTGCCAATGCTATCGAGGTTCCGGCAACGGCGGTCTTTTGAAACCCAGTCAAGGGCTCGATGCTGAACAGGTTCGCGAATACGATCAGCGGCCAATGCCATAGATAGAGACTGTAGGAAATCAGCCCGAGAAAGACGAGCGGGCGAGCCGTGAGAAATCGCGCGGGCGTATTCTCCTTCCCGCCTTGGCCTCCCCAGATGACGAGCGCGGCTCCTGCGCACGGCAGCAGCGCGGCCAATCCGGGAAAGGGTGTTTTCGACGTGAAGCTGAAAACAGCAATCGCGATAGCCAGTAGCCCGAGCGCACCGGCCGCATCACGCTCTAGTCGAGAGGCCGGCCTCGGGATGAGGCCCAACGCGATGATGCTTCCGGTCAGCAGTTCCCAGGCCCGCGTGTGCAGGAGAAAGAACGTGCTTTTCGGGTTTCGCTCGAGCATCAGAACGCTCAAGAGCAACGAGACCGCAAATAGGCCCCAGATGATCAACCCGAGGCGGTTTCTTCGCCATTTGAATGCGGCCATCAAGAGCAACGGAAAGACAATATAGAATTGTTCTTCGACGCCGAGGCTCCACGTATGAAAGAGGGGCTGACGTTCAGCCGACGGATCAAAGTAACCTGAATGGAACAGGCACCAGAAATTGCTGGCGGATAACGCCGTCGCGATCAGGCTCGACGCAAACCGTATCAATTCTCGGGGGAACAGAAGAAAAAGTGCCAGTGCAGTCGTACAGGCGCAAACGAAAACGAGCGCGGGCACAATCCTGCGAACTCTCCGGTCGTAGAAATTCGCGATGCTGAAGGTGCCGGCTTCCAATTCCGCGGCGATGATGGACGTGATCAGAAAGCCGGATAATACGAAGAAGATGTCGACGCCGACGAAGCCTCCCGATGCGTAAGGGAATCCGAAGTGATAGGCCACGACGGCTGCTACCGCGATGCCCCTGAGACCGTCGAGATCGCTGCGATAGGCAACGCCCTTATGCGACGCGAAATCAGACAAGCGCGTTCACTGCGCGCGCCATAAGAAACGACATTTCCTATTTCCCCCGGTCGATAGAAGCGAACGACGTTCATCCGCTTCAGCGAAAAAACCGCGGGCACGATATCGCTGGCTGCAGAGATTTCAATTCTATCGCCGACTACAACTATGGATGGCGGCATGGCGCGATCTCAACTCGATCCGAAGTCAGAACTCGACCTCGAGCTCAACGATCTCGTCCGGCTCGATGAGGGCGCCTTGCGTCCACTCCTGCATCAGCGACCAGTGGAAGATCGTTTCGCAGTAGGCCTGGAGCGCCGGCTCAAGCGATACGGCATACGTGCGAAAGCGGGTGCAGACCGGCGCGTACATCGCATCGGCGACCGTCGGCTTCGCTCCGAAGAGATACGGCCCGCCGTACTTCTCAAGGCACTCCGTCCAAATGGTTTTGATGCGCTCAACATCCGGACGCGCGCCCGAAAAAATCTTGAAGGAGGCGTGGCGCGCCTTGAGGTTCATCGGCAGAGCCGAGCGCAGGTTGTAGAACCCGGAGTGCATTTCACCCGACACAGCGCGGCAATGGGCGCGTGCGATCTGATCTTCGGGAAGCAGACCGGCGTTCGGGGCGATCTCGCGCAGGTATTCGGCAATGGCGAGCGTGTCCCAAACCGTTACGTTGCCGTGGGTCAGCCGTGGCACGCGCACCGAGGGCGAGAGCAATAATAGCTCCTGCCGTGCTTCGGCATCGTCCGTCGCAATAGGCTGCTCATCGAAATCGAGCCCGGCCATGCGACAAAGCAACCAGCCGCGGAGCGACCAGGACGAGTAGTTCTTGGACGAGATCGTCAACGTTGCTTTCGACATCGACGAAGCCACTCCATTCTTCCGCCGTTTACGTGCGGCGACAATCCTCTCGCAGCGCAGCAGAATATGCACTAAGTTTTTCCGTCGCATGGGTTTTTTGCGCCCTTGCGGAGGGGAAACGTCAGCACGATGCTTTACCAAGCTTACCAGTTCCAGGATGACCTTTGGGCGCCCTTTCGAGAGGCAGCCCGGCATTCCAAGGCTGCCATCGAGCACCGAGTGTCGCCGACTGTCGATACTTTGAGGCATCATCTGGCGGCTGGATTCGAGATGATCTCGCGGTTCCAGCTTACGCATTCACGACCCGACTTCGGCATTTCCTCCGTTCGCGTCGGAAACCGTGATGTGCCCGTCATCGAGGAAGTGGCCCTCAACCTGCCGTTCGGTAACCTTCTGCACTTCCGCAAGGATGTCGACACTGCGCAGCCGAAAGTTCTCGTGATCGCGCCGCTATCGGGACATTTCGCGACACTGCTTGCCAAGACCTGCGCGACGCTGCTTCGCGATCACGACGTCTACATCACCGATTGGGCGAACGCTCGCGACGTGCCGCTCGAAGCCGGCCGCTTCGGCGTCGACGAGCATGTCGACTATATCATCCGCTTCCTCGAAGAGATCGGTCCGGGTGCGCATCTGCTCGCGGTCTGTCAGCCCTGCGTGCAGGCGCTCGCCGCCGTCGCGATCATGTCGGAAGACAAGCATCCGGCGACGCCGCGCTCGATGACGCTGATGGCCGGACCCATCGACACACGCGAGAGCCCGACTGCCGTCAACAAGCTCGCGATGGAAAAATCGATCTCCTGGTTCAAGTCGAATGTGACGGCGCGCGTTCCGGGCCGCTACAAAGGGGCTGGCCGCCGCGTCTATCCGGGCTTCATTCAGCTCTTCAGCTTTCTCGCGATGAACATCGACCGTCATCGCGCGCAACACCAGAAGCTCTACGATCATCTCGTGCACGGCGAATTCGCCGAGGCGGAGAAGATCAAGACGTTCTATGACGAATATTTCGCGGTGCTCGATCTCACCGAGGAATTCTATATCGAGACGATCGACCGGATTTTTCAGCGGGCAGATCTAGCGACCGGAAATTTCACCTATCACGGCCGCAAGGTCGATCCCGGCAAGATTCTCAAGACTGCGTTGCTGACAGTCGAGGGCGGGCGAGACGATATTTGCGCGCTCGGTCAAACGGCGGCGGCGCACGATCTCTGCCAATCGCTACGGCCGCATCTCAAGCGTCATCACCTGCAGGCCAACGTCGGGCACTACGGCACGTTCAACGGCAAGCGGTGGGAGACGGAGATCTATCCCGTCGTGCGGAACTTCGTTCTATCCATGGAATAGCCGCCGCGGCGATTGCGGCCCATTACACGAAATAGCGAAGTCCGGTTTCGCTATTTCACCCAGACCTTGTGCTGACAATCCAGCCAACGGGCGATGACGGTGCGATCGTGAAATTGAATTGCGCCGCAGTTCTGACAGACGATCATCAGCACATTGACCGGCGCGTTGCTCGACGAAGACTTCCGCTCGCACGTCAACATGTGAATATCGACGTCGCAATTAGAGCGAAAACGTCCGCAGACGGGACAACTGGTAATGTGTTTCCCGAACAGGAAGCGGTCGACCTCGGCCTTCGTCAGGTCGCGCGTTGGAGCTGCGGTATCTGTTGGACGGGTAGTTGTTGCAGTGTCTGTCATTGCAGTCACCGTTTGAATACCTCGAATACTCAGAATCGTATGTTGAGAACCCGCCCGGCACAAGAAGAGTTCTAATTACGCTCCATTATTTGAAGCCTGTTTTTTTTATCCAATTCTTGTGCGGTGCAGTATTTCGCGGCGCAATAGGTCTCGCTTTTCCAAGCCGATCTCTTCCTTTTTCAGGGCGCGTCGGCAGGGCCGGAACGGCACGCCCGTTCACACGTTGACCACTCAATCGCGGGGGCAGTCGCGATTAACCCCAAACGTGAAGTCAACACAGGAGAGACTCGATAATGTTGAGATATTCGATTGCTGCCCTGGCACTTGTTGCCGGATCTACATGTGCATTCGCCGATCCGAACAACGGCGCGGGTCCATCGTCGGCAGGGGCCGGCGGTGGCGCCGCGATGGAACGTTCCGGCGGTTCATCGATGGAAAAAGGCGCCGGTCCGTCGAAAGAGTCCGGTGGTCCGTCGCGGGAATCCGGCGGCTCGCTGAAGGAAGAGCGCGGCGCGCGGGATAATGGGCCCGGGTCGGCAAAAGAAAATTCGGCGTCCGACGAAAGGTCTCGCGATCACTCGAAGCAGCAGGCCAACGATAACGACCATCAGTTGAAGAACAAAGACAAGCAGGCCAGCGATCGCGATCAAGTCAAGGACCGTCAGGCGAAGGACGAAGATCCTAACGCCAAAGCCAAGTCTTCAGACCGCGCAGAGCGGAATGAGTACAACGACCGCGACAGGGCCTCGACGGGTAAGAGCGAAGGCGCCGAAGGTAAAGCCGGTCCGAAGGGATCCATCACTAGCATCAGTTCAGAACAGAAGACACGTGTTCGATCTGCCTTCGCCAGCCATCGCGTGGCGCCTGCACATGACATCGGCGTCTCCGTGAATGTCGGCGTCAGGATCCCGAGGTCGGTGCGCATTTACACGGTGCCGTCGGACATCATCGCCATCGTTCCGGAATATCGCGACTATGAATATTTCATGATCGACGAGAGCCACGTCGCGATCGTTGATCCCGATACGCTGGAAGTCGTCGACATCATCGTCGTCGCGTAACCGTCCGCTGAAGTATCAATCGAAGTGGAAACCGCCGGGGTAGCCCCTCGGCGGTTTTTTTTCGTGGGACCCGTTTAGCTGCATCCTGCGCCCGCAACGACCACGTTATGCTTTAGCCGCCCGTCACCTTGGCTCACTTCGGATATTGTCATATCGTCTGAAGAGGGAATATGCCTTAATAGCCTTGGACGTCCTTCCCCTCGTATTTCGTTATAACGATTTCGACTTTCGAAATTTATAAAAATTGTAACACAGTAGCGTGCTTCGACGTATGTCCGTGCGGTCTAGAAAAATCTTGCAATGGAGTGTCTCTTGATCGTTTCCAACCGGCTCATTGCCGCCCTCTGCGCAGCGGCGGTTATCAGTATTCCGATAGCTCGTGCGCATGCCGAGGCCGACGCGGAAAGTCTCGTCAATGCGCTCAATGCCGTCTTCGGCAAGCACCCCGGCGTCCGGGCGGCCCACACCCACGGGATCTGCGTCAAGGGCAACTTCGTGCCGTCGACGGAAGCGGCGAGCCTGACGAAGGCGCCGCATTTCAATTCGAAAACGCCGGTCGGCGTCGTCGGGCGCTTCTCAATGGGCGGTGGCAATCCCGATGCGCCGAACGCGCAGAAAGACAACGTGCGCGGGATAGCGCTGCACTTCGATCTCGGCAAGGGCAACAATACGGACCTGCTTTTGATCTCGGCGCCCGTATTTGTCGCGAAAGATCCGGATCAATTCTTGAAACTGCTGACGACCGTCGCGACGAAAGACAAGGAGAAGATTGGCGCCTACTTCAAGGACAATCCGAACTCTACGCGGCAGAAGGAGTGGCTCACCGCGCGGCCGGTTCCGGCAAGCTACGGGACCGTCAATTATTGGGGCGTTCACGCCTTCACGTTCACGAACGCGGAAGGCAAGAAGCAGATCTTCAAATACAAGGCGCTGCCGGTCGGCGGCGAAGCCAGCATCTCGGATGACGAGGCAAAGAAGAAGGACCCCGACTTCTACAGGCCCGAACTCAAGGACCGCTTAGCCAAGGGACCGGCTCAGTTCACGCTGACGGCGATCCTCGGTGAGGACGGCGATCCGCTCGACGATCCGACCGCGCTCTGGCCGGAAGATAAGCGGAAGTCCGTCACTCTCGGAACGATCTCGATCACCGACTTCGAAGATCCGAAGACGTGCGATGAGGCGATCTTCGATCCGACGAACGTCGTCGACGGCGTCGAAGGCCCGGCGAACGACAAGATCTTCCCGATGCGGTCGCAGGCCTACGCCGTATCGTTCTCGCGCCGGCAAGCGCCATAACAATAATATGCGATATCCCTGTCATCCCGGTGGTCGCCGAGGGATGACAGGGATCTTCGCATTCGTTCGCAACATCAGTGCTTCTGGATGCTTGCGAGATAGGCATCGAGCTTTTCGAAAGACCCGCCGAAGCCCTGCGTCATGCTCGGGTGGTTGTTGTCGAAGACTGCGATTTCTTCATCGCTTGCGTTCAGCGGTGTGAAGGTAACGGCTAGCTTCGTCCGGCCGTCGTCGAGTTCTTCGAACGTGAAGACCGACAGCATCTCCAGCGGCCAATCGAGGCTCATCGGGTGGCGCGTGACGCCGCCCTCCGCATCCGAAAACGAATTGACGAACACGATGCGTTCGGGCGCTGAGATTTCGCGATAGACGAACCGTCCCCACATCGTCGAGCCGTCTGGCGTCTGCATGCCGTAGTGGAAAATGCCACCCGGACGCAGATCCATCTTGGGGCTTACGATCTCGACGCCTTTCGGTCCCCACCAGTGCTTCATGTGCTGGGGATCGGTGAACACTTTGTAGACGAGTTCGCGCGGTGCATCGAAAATGCGCGAGATGACGAACGGCCTTGGCTGCCGGTTTTCGCTGACCTTGCTCACGATGTCGCGCCTTCTTTTTGAGTGAGATAGAGATCCAGCCGCGCGAGCGTCTGTTGCCCACCCTCGACGGCGCCGAACTTCACCATCTCGTCGCGTCGTTCACGCGTCGCGAAGAGATGGCGGAGCGTGACACGCGTTTTGCGGTTTTCAGTTTCGAACGTGATCCAGACTTTGAAGGGCTCGAAGTCGGGCCTCTCAGCGCCGGCGTCGTGATCGTAGGCGAGAAGTTCGGGATCCTTCACCTCAGTGTAGCGCACTCGGTTTGGGTAATCCGTGCCGTCAGGCCCGTGCATGGTGTACAGCCACTGGCCGCCGGGTCGAACGTCCATCTCGTACGTCGTTGTGGTGAAGCCGTTCGGCCCCCACCAATTGCTGATGTGATGAGGATCCCTGAATGCCTCGAACACGAGTTCGCGCGGGGCATCGAAGACGCGGGTGGTGATGATTTCTCTGTCGGCTTCGCTCGCATCACTTCGGTTTCTTGCGTCCACCTATTTTCTCCTTTGCCTGCAACACACGCAGATACTCGTCCAGCCGGTCGAAGCTCTGCTCCCAGAATTTGCGATAGTGCTCGACCCAGTCGTCGACTTCCTTCAACGGCCCCGGTTCGAGCCGGCAGGGACGCCACTGCGCCTCGCGTCCGCGCGCAATGAGGCCCGCGCGCTCCAGAACCTTGAGGTGCTTGGAGACGGCCGGAAGGCTCATGTCGAAGGGTTCGGCGAGATCGGTGACTGACGTCTCGCCCAGCGCCAGCCGCGCCAGGATTGCGCGCCTCGTGGGGTCGGCAAGGGCTGCGAAGGTTTCACTGAGCCGGTCGGCGTTGGGCATTTATTTAGCCATCTCGTTAAATAACCATTCGGTTAAATATAGGCGCTGACTTCGCGCGTCAAGCGGCTAGGCGTTTGTCGTCTCCTTCATTCGACCGAAGTCGGGGATTCTGAATTTCCAAATCCCCGTCATCCCCGCGTAGGCGGGGATCCGTCCAAATAGACATCCATCGCAAGTTTTGGGCTTGGACAGGTCCCGGCCTTCGGCCCTGATGACGATCTAGATTTTTCTGTCATCCCCGGACGTCTCGCGGGCTCGCCGTTCGAGGATGACGGGAGTCTTGGTGACTGAAATTCGGCTAAAAATATAAAAGCCCCGCCCGGAGACTGCGCTCCGCTGGCAGGGCGTGGAAGGGATTTGGAAGGGATAAGTTTTGCGCCGAACCTAGTGGCGCGTCTCCCGTCTCAGCCGCTCTATCTCGTCCTTGAGCTTCAATTTTTCTTGCTTCAATCTGCGTATCTCGATGTCGTCAGATCCGGGGCTCGCGGCCGTTTGATTTATTTTTTGTTCGAGAGCCCGATGCTTCTCCGCGAGTTCAGCCAGATGAGCCGTTATCGTCATCAGTCGCCTCCTATAGAGCTGCAGACGTGTGAATCGTGCCACACGTTTCTCAGGTTGTCCAACGCCTCCTGCGGCAAAGCTGCGATGTTTGATTTTTGTTACGATGCGGGTTTTTGCCCGTGGTGATCGGTAAAATAAATTCATAGAATTAGAAAGTTAGCTCAGAATCGCGCTTTTGCCCTGTTGCCATATCGAGGGCAATCACCCAAAAGGCTGCGATCGACCGGGCAGCGGCAGGGAATCGAAATGGAGCGGCGCGACGAACGCGAGCTCAGGGAAGAGCTAGTGACTTTGCGGGGCGAGCATCGTGAGCTCGACTGCGAAATCGCCGCTCTTGAAGGTAACCCCTCGGCTGACCAACTTCTCATCAAGCGGCTGAAAAAGAAGAAGCTTGTCTTGAAGGACCGGATCACGCAGATCGAAGACAAGCTGCTTCCTGATATTATCGCGTGAACGACGTTCCGCGCTTGGCTGCTTTGCAGTTACGCGCGTTTAATGGTTCATGATCTCGACAGCACCCCCCGTCGACACGTGGCTTTACCCGGTCGGTTCCGGCATTTATTGCGAGCCCGGCGATTTTTACATCGATCCTGGCCGGGCTGTGGACCGCGCCGTGATTACGCACGGGCACGGCGATCATGCGCGCGCCGGGCATCGCGCGGTGCTTGCGACCCCTGAAACCATCGAGATCATGAAGGTGCGCTACGGCGAGGATTGCGCGGGCGCATTCCAGCCGCTCGCCCTCGGCGAAACCGTCAACATCAACGGCGTTAGCGTGCGGCTGGTGCCGGCCGGGCATATCCTGGGCTCAGCGCAGGTCGTCATCGAGTGGGCCGGGCGGCGCGCCGTCATTTCCGGCGACTACAAGCGCGCGGCCGACCCGACCTGCGCGCCCTTCGAACTCGTCACCTGCGATGTGTTCGTGACGGAAGCCACCTTTGCGCTTCCGGTTTTTCGTCATGAGAAGGCGGAACACGAGGCCGCGAAGCTTCTCTCATCCCTCAAGGCCGAACCGGACCGGACGCATCTCATCGGCGCTTACAATCTCGGCAAGTGCCAGCGAATGATCCGCGTCGTTCGCGATGCGGGCTACGACCAGCCGATCTATCTGCACGGCGCAGTCGTTGCACTGAGTGAGCTTTATCAGAAGCTCGGCATCGATCTCGGCGAGCTTCTGCCGGTTGCGGGCACCGATCCGAAGTCGATGCGCGGCGGTATCGTCATGTGTCCGCCCTCCGCTCTCGGCGATCGCTGGTCGCGTCGCTTTGGCGATCCGGTCAATGCATTCGCGAGCGGGTGGATGCGTGTGCGCGGCCGCGCCCGTCAGCTTGGTGTCGAACTTCCGCTCGTCGTCTCAGATCACGTCGATTGGCCGGAACTCATTCAGACCGTCCTTGAAACGGAAGCGGAAGAAATCTGGGTGACGCACGGCCGCGAGGATGCGCTGGTGCATTATCTGGGCACGCTCGGCCGCAAGGCTCGCGCGCTCGCGCTCGTCGGATATGGCGAGGAGGCCGAATAGCGATGCGCGCGTTCGCCAGCCTTCTCGATTGTCTCGTCTATACGCAGAGCCGCAATCGCAAGGTGGCGCTGCTCGGCCATTATTTCCGCACGGCGCCCGATCCCGATCGCGGCTGGGCGCTCGCCGCGTTGACGGACGGCGTGCCGATCCGCCTGCCGCTCCGGCGGATGCTGAACGACCTCGTCACCCGCTTCATCGATCCGACGCTCTACCGCTTGTCGCGCGATTACGTTGGCGACACGGCCGAAACCGTGTCGCTGCTTTGGCCGGATGATCGTGCCGTCGTTTCTCCGTTGGAAAAGGAGAAATCTCCTCTCCCCTTGCCGGAAAATCGGCGGGAGCGAAGCGACAGCGAAAAGCCGAAACAGCTGGTGCTTGATTTCACCCCCACCCCTAACCCCTCCCCGCAAGGGGGAGGGGAACGAGACGCTTCCCGACTCGGCGCGGGCGGGGAACAGAACACTTCTCCCCTCCCCATGACGGGGAGGGGTCGGGGGTGGGGTGATGTCGGACATAACTCAGGCGAGCCGCCTGAACTCTCGCTCGGCGCCGTCATCGACGCGATGGCGAACGGCACGACGCCGGAGCGTACCGAGCGTCTCGGGCACCTTCTCGATCAGCTCGATGCGTCCGGCCGCTGGGCGCTCCTGAAGCTTCTCGGCGGTGCGCCGCGTGTGGGCGTGTCGGCGCGTCTGGCGCGAACCGCACTTGCGGAAAGCTACGGCCGCGACGTTTCCGAGATCGAAGAGGTCTGGCATGCGCTCGCGCCTCCCTATCTCGAACTCTTCCAATGGCTCGACGGCAAGTCGGAGCGTCCGGATCCCGGCGCGAAACCGGTTTTTCGTCCCGTCATGCTCGCGCATCCAATCGAGGAGGAAGACTGGCCGCGCCTTTCGCCGGAAGACTTCGCGGCCGAATGGAAATGGGACGGCATTCGCGTGCAAGTCGCGGCGCGCGGCGGAGAGGTTCGCATGTTCTCGCGGCAGGGCGACGATATCTCCGGCGCGTTTCCAGAAATCCGCTCGGCGTTCCACGGTCACGATTGCGTCGTCGATGGCGAACTCCTCATCATGCGCGACGGCGAGATCGCGCCGTTCAACGACTTGCAGCAGCGGCTCAATCGCAAGTCGGTGACCGCCAAAATGATGACGGCGTATCCGCCGCACGTGCGTCTCTACGACCTTCTCTTCGACGGACACGAAGACCTTCGCGCGCTTTCGTTCGGCGAGCGCCGCAAGCGGCTCGAGTCCTGGCATGCGAAGCATCATCCGCGACTGACGGACGTTTCACCACTCGTCGACTTCAAGACGTTCGACGAACTCGGCGAGCTTTGGTCGTCGGCGCGCGCGGAGGGCATCGAAGGGCTGATGCTGAAGCGGCGCGCGAGCCCCTATCAGGCGGGCCGCGTTAAAGGCGAGTGGTTCAAGTGGAAACGCGCGGCGCTGACGCTCGACTGCGTCCTGATGTACGCCCAGCGCGGCTCGGGCAAGCGCTCGTCCTACTATTCAGATTACACGTTCGGCGTCTGGCGCACGGACGAGGATGGCGAGCGCCAGCTCGTGCCTGTCGGCAAGGCGTATTCGGGATTTACGGATGAAGAGCTGTTGCTGATCGATAAGTGGATCAGGGGGCATACGACCGAAACGTTCGGGCCGGTTCGCGCCGTCGAGCCGGAACTCGTGTTCGAAGTCGCGTTCGATGCTGTGCAGGAATCGACGCGGCATAAATCGGGCGTCGCGATGCGGTTTCCGCGCATCCATCGCATCCGCTGGGACAAGCCTGCCGCGGAAGCCGATACTCTTGAGACGATTTTAAAGCTCGTCGGCGGTGGTGCCACTGCAAATGCAGCGGCACCATCCGATCTTGTTTGAGTCCGATCTCGTTTAAGCGGCGGCGGCCTTCACCGAGCCTGCCGTTTCGGCGATGTAGTTCATCGCAGCGGCGACGCCACCCTTCTTGTGCGGAATGCCCGCAAGCTCGAAGCCCATCTCGACGCCGGTCAACGCGCCCAGGACCGTCAGCTCGTTCGTATCGCCGAGATGGGCGATGCGGAAAGCTTTGCCCGCGATCTTATTCAGGCCGGTTCCGAGCGACATGTTGAAGTTGTCGAGCACGAGCTTGCGATAGGCATCGGCGTTATGGCCTTCCGGCACGACGACCGTCGTCACAGCGGGCGAATAATATTTCGGATCGCGGCACTGAATCTCCAAGCCCCAAGCCTGGACGGCGCGACGCGTCGCTTCCGCTAGACGTTGATGACGCGCAAAGACGTTCTCGAGCCCTTCCTCATTGATCATGTCGATCGACTCGGCGAGGCCGTACAGCAAGCCGGTCGCCGGGGTGTAGGGGAAGTAGCCCGTCGCGTTCAGAGCCAGCATCTCGTCCCAGGCGAAGTAAGACTTCCTGAGCTGAGCCGTCTTCGAGGCTTCGATCGCCTTGGCGCTGATGGCCGTGAACGACAATCCCGGCGGCATCATCATGCCCTTCTGCGAGCCCGAAACCGTTACGTCGATGCCCCACTCGTCGTGACGCAGATCGGCGGCGGCGAGCGAGGAAATCGCGTCGACCATGAGGAGTGCCGGATGCTTGGCCGCATCGATGGCCTTGCGAACTTCATCGAGCCGCGTGAGGCAGCCCGTGGACGTCTCGTTGTGAACGACGCAGACGGCCTTGATCGTGTGCGAGGTGTCAGCCTTCAGCCTACGTTCGATCTGGTTGGCATCGGCGCCGATACGCCAGTCGGTCGGGATCACTTCGGTCTCGAGACCGAGGCGGCGCGCCATGACTTCCCACAGCACGGCGAACTGGCCCGTCTCGCACATCAGAACTTTGTCGCCGGGCGACAGCGTGTTGCTGAGGCCAGCTTCCCAGGCGCCCGAGCCGGACGACGGATAGATGATGACGTGGCCCTGCGTTTTGAACAGGCCCTTGATGCCTGAAAGTACGCGCCGGCCGAGCTGGCCGAACTCAAGGCCGCGATGATCGAGAATCTGACGCGCCATTGCCGCCAAAATGCGCTCCGGAACGGGCGTCGGCCCCGGGATCTGCAAGAAGTGGCGGCCTGGTCGGCGATGTTCTCTCGTCATTATTATAGTCCTCAAGGATCTTTTTATTCGTCTCCGGGGGTGTCCTAGTACTGAACTGCTCCGGATACAATTGTCTCGGGGACCAATTCAGGCCGATCCGCGGCGCTTTTTGTCTCGGTTGGCGTGTCCACGAGAAAAAATGCTTCTTTCCTGTAAATGCCGCGATATTGACACCCGCGCTGCCTTGCCGCGCCGGGCTGCTACACAACCGATCGAGCCGAAAGGGACGAGCCATTGAGTCAGGCAAAAGTCAGCACAAATCTTTCCGAACTCGGCCGCCTTACGGCTGTGGAAGCGCGCGAGGCGCTGATCGCACAAGACATTACGTCGGCTGATCTTGTCGGTGCCTGCATTGCCCGGATCGGCGAACGCGACGCGGACGTCGGCGCGTGGGCGCACTTCGATCCCAATCGAGCGCTCAATGCTGCGCGGGAGAGCGACGCCAAACGCGCACGCGGCGAAGCGATGCCTCTGCTCGCCGGCATTCCAGTTGGCGTGAAAGACGTCATCGATACCCGGGACTTTCCGACGGAACTCGGCTCGGAGGTTTTCTCCGGGCGCCAACCGTCGGAAGACGCGTTCATCGTCGCGGCCCTCAAGGCCGCGGGCGCCATCATCTTGGGCAAAACGGTGACGACGGAGCTTGCGTTCTTTGGCCCTGGAAAGACGCGCAATCCGCGCGACCCCGAACGCACTCCCGGCGGTTCTTCGTCCGGATCGGCAGCGGCTGTCGCCGACAATCAGGTTCCGCTCGCACTCGGCACGCAGACGGCGGGATCGGTGATCAGGCCCGCGTCTTATTGCGGCGTCATCGGCTTCAAACCGACATTCGGTTACATATCGCGCACCGGCGTTCTGGCGCAGTCGCCGCCACTCGATACGATCGGCGGCTATGCGCGGTCAGTCGACGATATCGCGCTGCTTCTCGACTGCATCAGCGGATTCGATGCTGCCGATGCCGATATGACGGCAGGAGCGAAGCCTTCGCTATTGGCGGCACTCAAATCATCTGAACTCCGCGCGCCGCGATTGGCGTTCGTGAAAACGCCTGCGTGGCCGAACGGCGATGAAGCAATGCGCGCGGCGTTGGAGCAATTCGCTGGGCGCTTCGGAATTATCGAGACGCCATTACCGGCGGAGTTCGACGAGATCTTGCGTCTGCAGCAGATCGTGCAGTTTTCCGATATTGCGCGGAACTATGGTCCGATCGCGGACGCCAATCCGGATCGCGTGTCGGCGAAGCTCACGGAGATCATCGCCGAGGGCCGGACGTTTTCCGAGGCGAACTACGACGCGGCGCGGCGGAAGCAGAGCGCGCTCTATGAGGCGCTTCGTCCGATTCTCGATACGTGCGACGCCATTCTGACGCCGGCCGCGCAGGGCGTCGCTCCAGTTGGGCTCGGCGGAACGGGGAGTCCGATGTTCAACGGGCTTTGGACCTATCTCGAAATGCCGTGCATTTCGCTGCCACTCCTGGACATCGGCGGGCTTCCCCTCGGCATACAGCTCGTCGGTGCGCGCAACGATGATGCGCGGCTGCTCCGTGCTGCGGCGTGGATGATGCGGAAGTAACGACAAGGCAAACATCTTCGTCATCCCGGCGAAGGCCGGGATCTGTCCAGGCCAGAGATTTGCGACGAATATTTTGTTTGGACGGATCCCCGCCTACGCGGGGATGACGTTGCTGAGGGGCAGGCCCACGCGTCATCCTCGACCGAATGAGCGTAGCGAATGATGGCCGGGGATCCAGCGTAAGACTCGTCGAGGACACGAAATATATCGAGCCTTCGGCAGTTTTACGCTGGATTCCCGAACGGCTCACAGGCTCGCCGTTCGAGGATGACGAAAAAGAAAATGGCCGGGGCGAGCCCGGCCATTTTGAAAGTCGTGATGAAACGATTTTAGGCCAGCTTGAACGGCATTTCCTTGCCGGCGAAGAAGGCGTCGATGTTGTCGAGCGCTTCGAAGCCCATCTGGTTGCGCGCCTCGATGGCGGCAGAGCCCAGATGCGGGAACAGGAACGTGTTCGGCAGATCGTAGTAGCCTTCGTTGATCTTCGGCTCGCCGGCGAAGACATCAAGGCCGGCGTAAGCCAAGCGTCCCGACTTCAGCGCCGCGATCATGTCCTCGTCCTTGACGAGGTCGCCGCGCGCCGTGTTCACGACGATGGCGCCTTGCGGCAGCTTCTCGATCACGTCCTTGTTGAAGAAGTAGCGCGTCTCCGGCGTCGAGGGCGCGTTGATCGAGAAGAACTGCGAGACCTTCAGCAGGCTGTCGAGGCTGTCGTGATAGGTGGCGTTGTACTTCGCCTCAACCTCGGGCTTCGCGCGGTAGATGTCGTAATAATGGATTTCCATGTCGAAGCCGCGCGCGCGCTGCGCCAGCGCCTGACCGATCTTGCCGAAGCCGTAGATACCGAGCTTCTTGTTGTCGAGCCGCTGACCGACAAGTTGTAGCGGCTGCCAGCCGGGCCATGAGCGCGTGCGGATCATCTTCTCGCCTTCGCCCGCGCGCCGCGCCGCTCCCAGAAGCAGCAGCATTGCGATTTCGGCCGTTGCCACCGTGACACCGTGCGGGGCGTTGCCGACCTTGATGCCGCGCTTCTTGCAGGCCTCGAGGTCGATATGATCGAAGCCGATCGAGAACGTCGAGATGCACTTGATGTTCTCGGGGATCTTCTCGATCACCGGCGCCGGGCACTTCTCATTGAGCGTCAGAAGGATCGCGTCGACCGACTTGGCCGTTTCGAGCATCTCATCGACGGTGATCTTCGGGTTATCCCCGTGCGCGATAACATCATAAGTCTCTCGGGCGCGGGCCATGGCGGCTTCAGGCAAAGGCCAGGTGATTAGAATCTTCTTTTTCGACATGAGGTGATGGTTCTCCGGGAGATCGGACGTTGATCGCAGGCACCGCTTGTGCCCGACCAAGGCCGCCCTGACAAGCCCGGTGCCCCGCTGCGCTGCACCGCAACCGGCCGAAGCGAAACACTTTTTTCACCAAGACGGGATCAGAATAACGCTCCGCCAATCGGTTGGCCTGCCTTCGCGTTTGAGACACCCGTCATGCGTAAGATCTTGCTAGGTTTGGTCGTGCTCGCCTGTGCCAAGATCTGGTACCAGGACCACGCCTATCGCACCGCCATGGGCGAAGCCGTCGTCGAAGCCTATCGCGAGCGCGCCATCGAGGTTTGCCGGAGGAATGCGCCGAAGCGTGCCACCGGAGCTCGCGCCGATACGGCGGTCGCCTGGGGACCGGCGTCGTCGATCGAGGCCGTCATCGGCAATCCCGATATTCCCGTCGCGATCTGGGATACGCAAAACCCGCTTTGGACCCAGCGTTTTCGCGATCCGCACCTGATCCTGACCGCCTCGACCGGCGGCACCAGCGCACGTTGCGCCTATGACGTGCATGAGGGTGGGGCCAAGCTCTCGCTCCGGTAGCACCGAGCACCGGGATGAGTATCGGATGCACGCATTGCGCGCAAAATCTTAACCAAAAACGCCTCGTTCATAATTGAGTCTGACAATGGCGAAGTGAGTCGGCTTTGCCGGCGCGGGGGCGAAGGTACGCGGCGCCCGGGACTTCACTGGCACTTACGGGACGATGGCTCAAGAAACGGCAGTACCGGCAAAGCGGAGCAAATGGCTCGGGTTTCCGATTGCCTGGTCGGCGGTCGTCAAGCGCGCCAAGGCGGTCGTTGGTTTGCCGGTTCTCGCCGCCCTCATCGCTACGGCAGTCGTCGCCGTCATTCCCGATCGATATACCGCCACGGCGTTGGTCCAGGCGGATCCCCTGCGGAAGGCTCCCACGCCGACGGCAGCCGAAGACGCCCCGCCTTCTGCCGATACGCTCGCTTCCGAAGCCGAGAGGCAGGAGATCGAGAAGCAGATGGACTTCATGCGGTCGGCATCGATCATCGACCCTGTCATCGCCGAGCTTCAACTCGCGAACGATCCAGAGTTCAATAAGCGATCGATGCTCTCGCGCGTCATGGCGTTTTTCCGCAGCCCGGCGCCTGGGGAAGAGCTTCGCAGGGCGATCGCCAAAAAGCTCAGCGTCAGCCGCGTCCGCAGCACCTTTCTCGTGAACGTTCAATTCACGTCGACCGATGGCGAAAAATCAGCGCGGATCGCGAATGCGATCGCGAACCAATTCCTCGCGCAGAAGCAAACGTCCGTTACGACCCCCGTCGTTCCTGCGCGCAATCGGGGCGAACTCACCGCGTCCGAACGGATGTTTTCGTCGCTTGTCGAGAAGTATGGGTCGGCCCTCACGTTTACCGGTCCACGCGTTGTCAGCATCGCTGGGCCACCCGGCCGCGCTGCAGGACCCAAGCGCGTCCGCAACGTCGCGATTACAGCCGGATCGGCGCTGTTGTTGGCGATTATGCTCGCTTTGTGGCTGGAACGCGAAGCGTTGCTGCGGACGCGCAAAGTCGAGAGAACGCTCGCCTGCCCGCACATGATCTCCATTCCGGCAATGGGGGCGCCGATGGATCCTTTAGCGGGCACTCGCGGTGCGCGGATGATCATCGCGGAGCCTCAAGGCATTTATGCCGACGCGGTCAGAAAGGTCTGCAACGAACTTGGTCAGCGGAAAAGCGATGAGGCCGCACGCGTAATTCTGGTCGCGTCGGCGCTGCCTGATGAAGGTTCGGAAATTTTCGCGTCGAACATCGCTCACTACTTTGCGGTTTCCGCTCAGCAGACACTCCTCGTCGATTGCGATTTTCGCGGCAAGGGCCTCACGCGCGAATTGACCCCGCAGATTTCAGGCGGCCTTCTCGATCAGATCGCGGCACGGGCGTCCATCGAGGAAGTGATCCTGCGCGATTGCCTCACAGGGCTGCATTTCCTTCCTGCTTCCGGACCCGCACCCATTCCGCTCGCGGTTCCGACTGCCATCCGGTCGGCGGAATTTTCGAATGCCATTTCCGGTCTCAAATCGCGTTTCCCGATCATTGTGCTCTCGGCGCCGCCGCTGCTGCCGATTTCGGACGCACGCGTATTAGCTGAACTCGCCGACGACATCGTATTTCTGACGGCGTGGCACCGGACGCCGCAATCGCTCGCGAAGAAGGCGCTGACGCTGCTCGAGGCCAATCAGAAGAAAGTCGTCGGCGCGGTGCTGACAGACGTCGCCGAGGATCGGGCAACGGGCGTCATGAGTTTCGCCGCGATTTTCGATGAGATCCGCCGAGCCACTGGTATGTCGTCCATGGCGCGCGCCGCCTGAGCGACGGCACAACCTGCCGCTGCACCGCTCAATCCTTCCGTGCCAGACTGGGTACTTTTCCCTCGCGTTTCGGGAATTATTCTCGATGCGGTGCGATTGCAAAAACGATGCTCGCGTCGCCAATGCCGGTGAACTAAAAACTGTTCTAAATCAAAATCGCACGCCTCGGCACAACCATCGCGCCTTACGAATTTCACACTGGCAACCGACCAGCAAAATCGCTACACGCGTTTCGGAAATCCGACATTCTTTCGCTAGAGAAGGTCATCGCGTGATCAGAACTTTGAAGCGTTCTTGGCTTGCCTACGCGCTCGCCCTGCCGATCAGTGCGTTTGCAACACAGGTTGTTGCCGATCCTGCCGCCACTCCGGCCGGATCCGCCTCAGGCACACACGTAGAGTTGAACAAGCTTGAGCCTTCGGAGAAAGGCTGCCGAGCTTATATGGTCGTCAATAATCCGGGCGAAACGACCTATCAGTCGTTCAAGATCGATCTCGTTCTGTTTCAAACCGATGGCGTCATCGGCAAACGGTTTTCGATCGATTTGGCACCGCTGAAGCCCAGAAAGAAATCCGTGAAGCTCTTCGAGATTGACGGAATTCAATGCGATAAGGTCGGCTCGCTTCTCATCAATGATGTGATGGAATGTAAGGCCGATGGCGGTCCGGTCTCCGGCTGTCTCGACAGCCTGAAGACGTCGACCCTGACGAACGTGCAACTTTCAAAGTAACGCGGTGACCGCTCGATGACTGAAGAAATTGTCGGAAGAGACTTATCGATCCTCGGCCTCTTCCACCATGCCGATATCGTCGTGAAGTGCATCATTATCGGCCTGTTGCTGGCGTCGGTCGTGTGCTGGGCGATGGCGTTCGAGAAGTTTATCCGCGTTTGGCTCGTCAATCGCGAGATCCGCGTACTCGAGAGAAACAGCGCTTCCGCCACTCTGCCTTCCGGGCGCACGAGCAGTCTCGTCGGCTCAGTCAGCGAAGCGGCCCGCACGGAGTGGGCGGAAGGCTCTGGCACCGATGCGTCGGCAGGTGAAGTTCGCGACCGTCTCGAAGTCGCCATGCGCGCCGCCGTCAAGCGCAAGCTGAAAAGCATCGAACAAGGCTTGCCGTTTCTCGCGACGCTCGGATCGGCCGCGCCGTTCATCGGATTGTTCGGCACCGTTTGGGGCATCATGAATTCGTTCACGGCTATCGCTCAGCAGAAAGATACGAGCTTGGCCGTCGTCGCGCCCGGTATCGCCGAAGCGTTGTTCGCAACGGCCGTTGGTCTTGCTGCCGCCATCCCGGCCGTTATTTTCTACAATCAGATCACGGTCGCGCTCGGCCGCGCGTCGGAACGCGTTGCGCCGGTCATCGTCGCGTTGGCGCGGACTCTTTCTCGTCGTGGCGTTGAGGGTGTGAACTGATGGGAATGTCCGTTGGCAGTTCTTCGGGCGACGAAGACGACTCCTACAAGCCTCTCGCCGAGATCAACGTCACGCCGTTCGTCGACGTGATGCTCGTGCTGCTGATCATCTTCATGGTCGCTGCTCCGTTGATGGTGCAGGGCGTTCCGCTCGATCTGCCGAAGACGTCCGCCTCGAAGCTCGGGGCGCAGAAAAAGCCGATGGTCGTTTCGCTGGCGCCCGACGGCAAGCTCTACATCCGCGACGAGGAAGTGACGCGCGAGACGCTCGTTTCCCGTCTCATGCAGATCAAGTCGAGCGAAGGCGACGGCGTCGTCTACGTTCGCGCCGATAGAAAAATTGCGTATGGCGACGTGATGGAATTGTTGGGACGCGTGGGAGAGTCTGGCTACGCCCGGGTCTCGCTGCTGTCGCAGCCGTCGCCGTCTGGAGAGACTGTCAAGAACTGATGACGAGAGCCGCCGGAATGGACGCATTGCGAGCGATCGCCATTTTATTGTCCCTGCTCATTCACGGGACGATTGGCTACGCCATGCTTCCGGATCTGGAAAACTCCAATATCGAAGCTCTCGATCAAGGCAACGGCGTGGACGTCGTGCTCGTCCAGCAAGGCATTGCGACCGAGGGCATCTCGAAGCTCGGCGACGCTATGGAGACTATAGAGACGAGCGAGATCGTTCCCGTTCAGGAGCAGCACGCCAAGCCCCCGGAAGAGGTGAAGCCGGACGAGCTTCGCGACGTCATTACGTCGGATGCCAGCGAAGTTGTAGCGGACGCGGTCAAGACGCAAGAGCCTCCGCCTCTCGAAACTCCGCCACCCGAGCCGCAGGTCGTCGAGACCAAGTCGCAGCCTGAACAGGTCGCGATCGTGACCGAACAGAGTTCGGGCGAAGCCAAGACGGGCGGCGAGGCCAAGGCGTTCGGCCGTTATCTCGGCCAGATCAACGATCGCGTGCAGCGAGCGAAGATAAATCCGCGGTCGGCAGTCGCCGGTACGGTGGTGATGAAATTCATCGTCGACGTCGATGGGAAACTGCTGTCCAAGGAAGTCGCCGCAAGCTCGGGTTCAAAGCTCCTGGACGACGCGGCGACGGCAGCCCTCGACCGGGCGGCGCCGTTTCCTCCGATCCCGCCGGAGGTCAGCGTGAAGCCGCTGGCGTTCACCCAGCCGTTCAAATTCATCATGCGGTAGGTTTTTTGATTTGGCGCTCGCGGCCCGCTCCGCGAAGCGTAGCCGCATGCGTCATCTGTAGTAAGCATAAGTAAATACAAACAATTTTTCTAAAAATCATTCGTGTTGCTGCGGCCCACCGCGGTTCTCAAAGGGTTTGGATTAACCTTGAGTTAGCTACTCGCCCCTAGATTGAAACCGCATTCGGCTGTGCGTTGGGTTTCGCGTTATGATTTTTGGATCAGTTGGAAACGCCAAATCCAACTCATTGATGAACGAGTATGCATCGCTTTTGAGCGATGCCGTTTTGCGTCATCGCGCCCGCGTCGCAGAGCAATCCGCTCGCATCGAGGTGGAACTCGCCGGCAAAGTGAAATCCGAGTTCATCGCCAACATGAGCCATGAACTCAGAACACCGTTGAACACGGTCATCGGCTTTTCAAAGCTTCTGACGCAGCACAGCCAACGGCGTCTGGCCGATAAAGAGATCGTCGAATACGCGACACTCATTCAAGATGCGGCGGGCCACCTACTCTCCGTCATCAACGACATTCTGGACATCTCTAAAATTCAGAGCGGAAAATATACGCTCGACGCGCGTGAGGTGAATATCGGCGAAATTCTCGCCGGCAGCATCAGCTCGTTCCGGACCATGGCAAGCGAAGCGCAGATCGATTTGCGCTTCGGCATCGCGCCTGATTTGCGCCCAATCCGTGGTGATCCGGAAAAGCTGCGCCAGATCTTCACGAACATCATTTCAAATGCGCTCAAGTTCACGCCGGCGAACGGCACGGTGGACGTCACTGCGCGGCGTACTACCAGCGGCGGCGCCGTCGTCACCATCCGCGATAGCGGCGTTGGAATGACGGAAGAAGAAATCGAAATTGCACTGACGCCGTTTGGACAGGTCGACGGCGGCCGTTCGCGCTGGCGTGAGGGCGCGGGCCTCGGGTTGCCGATCGCCAAGGCGCTCGTCGAGCTTCATGGAGGGACGCTCGAACTCCATTCCAACAAGGGCACCGGCACCGAGGTCGTCATCGGCCTGCCTGCCCGGGATAGTGTAAGCGCGGTCGCCTCAGAGAAACTGATTTCCAACGGCGCTTAGCAAGCCCGAGATCCGGATCCGAATGTCAGGCAATCATAACCAGAACCAAATGAATGGCTTGGATGCCTCAATTGGGCGCATCGTTTCGGTCACCGGATCGAAAGCGATCGTCTTGCTCGACGGCGCAGGCGAGCTGCGAGCGCGCTCGCCTGACGGGCGTCCCGAAATGGGCACGCTGCTTGCCGTGGAAACCTCGCGCACGACAGTGCTCGCCATCGTTTCAGCTCTGAGCGTTCCGGTTCCCTCGCAGCGTGACGGCGACAGCGAAGTCTGGATCGCGGAACTCGGCCTCGTCGGCGAATTGACGAGTGCGGGCGAAGGCAAGCCGCCGAAATTCAACCGCGGCGTCACCGCCTATCCCGCGCTCGGCGATCGCGTGCGGCTCGCATTGCGAACGGAGCTCGAGGCGACATTCTGCGGCGATAGCGGCGCCATGGTGCGCGTCGGCTCCATTCGTCAGGACAGCACGATCCCGGCAATGGTGCGCGTCGATGAACTGCTCGGCAAGCATTTCGCGATCCTCGGCACGACAGGCACCGGCAAATCCTGCACGACGGCGCTGATCCTGCGATCGATCGTCGAAAAAAATCCGAATGCCCACATCGTACTGCTCGATCCTCACAACGAGTATGCGACGGCGTTCAGCGATTGGGCCGAAGTGATCTCGCCGCGGAACATGCAGCTGCCTTACTGGCTGCTGACGTTCGAAGAGATCCAGGAAGTTCTCGTCGGCGACGGCGACCGGAAGGCCGAAGTCGAGATCCTGCAGGAAGTGATCCCGATTGCGAAGGCGCGTTACAATAGCGGCCGTTCGACCGAGCCGGCGAAGCTCCGCCGCGGCTTGAGCGACGCCAGCCGCTATACCGTCGATACGCCCGTCCCTTATCGCATTTCCGATCTTCTGCTGCTGATCGACGAACGGCTCGGCAAGCTCGAGAACAGGAAGGATCTCGCGCCCTACCGGCTTCTCAAGCATCGGATCGAGACGATCTCGCAGGATGGCCGTTACGCGTTCATGTTCGGGTCGCTGACCGTTTACGACGGCATGACGCAAGTTCTTGGACGCATCTTCCGGGTTCCGGTCAACAGCAAGCCCATCACGATTCTCGAGCTAACCGGCATCCCGTCGGAGGTCGTCAACGTCGTCGTCTCGGTGCTTTGCCGCATGACATTCGACTTCGCGCTCTGGAGCGAGGGCCAGGTGCCGGTGACGCTCGTTTGCGAAGAAGCGCATCGTTATGTTCCGGCGAATTCGACGCTCGGCTTCGAGCCGTGCAAGCGCGCGATCGCCAAGATCGCGAAGGAAGGCCGCAAATACGGCGCCTCGCTTTGCATCGTCACGCAGCGTCCGGCAGAAATCGATCCGACCATTCTTTCCCAGTGCAATACGGTCTTTGCGTTGCGCATGTCGAACGACCGCGACCAGGAGATCGTCGCCTCGGCGGTTGCCGATACTGGCGCTGGACTCTTGGAATTCCTGCCATCGCTCGGGCAGCGTGAAGCCATTGCCTTCGGTGACGGCATGGCTTTGCCGGTTCGCATCAAGTTCGATGAATTGCCAAAGCGGGCGTTGCCGAAATCGTCGTCTGCGAATTTCTCGGAGAGATGGCAGAAGTCGCTCGGCGACGAAGGCTTCCTCGATCAGATCGTCGAGCGTTGGCGCGCTTCGGGAATTCCGGCGAACGGCGACGGGGGGCACCATCTCGCGATGATGGCCGATGCCCTCGGCTTGCACGGAACCCCGCACCCCGCATCACCGGAGATCCATCAAGCCATCCCGGATGCGGGCCCGGCTTCCTACAAAATTCCGATGCCGCCAACGCCCTACTCCAGCCCGTCGCCCACCTCCTCGCCGCGAACCAGCGCACCGTTGCCGCGCCGCGAAGTCCCGCCTCCTTTGGCTTCGGCCAATGCTCCCGGCGCGCCGCAGAGCAGCAAGCCTACGGGATCTGGCGAGGCGCTCAGGTCGCTGCGTGAACGGCTGACGCGTCCCGTCGGCTGATCCCCTCGCCGTTTGGCGCAAGCCTTGCATTTGCCGTACGGAATTTGCATTCAGCCGTATACGTTGCGTCAGAATGGCGTTTGGAGCGAAATGCCTTCTCCCTATTATCGAGGGCGAATGAACGCTGCCAGACATCAATCTTTTAGATCTGGGGGGATAGTATTCTTCATGAGCAAAATTCACCCAGTCATATTGTCGGGCGGCTCGGGCACGCGGTTGTGGCCGCTGTCGCGCGCGATGTACCCGAAGCAGTTCATTCGCTTCTTCAACGGGCAAAGCTCGTCGTTTCTCGGAACGGCTCTCGGCCGGCTGCCGCAGCATGCGGGCTTTGAGAAGCCAATCCTCCTTTGCAATAACGACCATCGCTTTCTCGTGCGCGAGGAGTTGGAACGCGCCGGCCTCGAGCCGCGTGCGATCGTGCTCGAACCCATTGCGCGCAACACGGCCCCGGCGATCGCGGTGGCGGCGCTGATCGCGCTGCAGGACGATCCGAATGCGATCCTCGCGGTCATGCCGTCCGATCACGTCATCGAAGACGGTGCGGCGTTCGCCGAGAACATCCGGCGCGCGGCGGAGGTCGCTGCGACCGGCAAGCTCGTTCTCTTCGGCATCAAGCCGACGGAGCCACATACGGGTTACGGCTACATCAAGCGCGGCGAGGCGTTACCGGGTTTTGCCGGGTACGCTTTCGAAGTCGAGAGCTTTGCGGAAAAACCCGATCGCGCAACGGCCGAGAGCTATCTCGAGAATGGGTCTTATCTCTGGAACAGCGGAATTTTCGCGCTCAACGCCAAAACGTATCTCTCCGAGGTCGAGCGGCTTGAGCCGAAGATCCTCGAGGCGGCGCGCGCGGCACTCGCCCATGCCACCGAAGACCTCGGCTTCCTGCGTCTCGATCGCAAGTGCTTCGCGGCCGCTCCCAACATCTCGATCGACTATGCGGTGATGGAGAAGACGCGAGCGGCGGCGATCCTGCCGATGAACGTCGGCTGGAACGATGTCGGCTCGTGGTCATCGCTGTGGGATATCGCGCCTCGCGACGACAAGGGCAACTTCATCAAGGGAGAAGCGGTGCTCGAGGATACGTCGGATTGCTACGTCCATTCCGAGCGCGCGATCGTGTCGACGATCGGCGTCAACGACCTCATCATCGTCAACACGCCGGACGCGCTGCTCGTGGCCGACAAGAGCCGCACGCAGGACGTTTCGAAGATCGTGCAGCAGCTGAAGCAATCGAACCGGAAAGAGCAAGAGCAGCACCTTCGGAACTACCGGCCGTGGGGCTATTTCGAGACGCTCAACATCGGGCCGCGCTTCCAGGTGAAGCTTCTGCATGTGAAGCCCGGCGGCAAGCTCTCAATGCAAATGCATCATCACCGGTCGGAGCATTGGATCGTCGTGCAGGGAACGGCGCAGGTTTCCATCGGCGAGAAGGAGCAGCTCGTTCGCGAGAACGAAAGCGTCTACATTTTCGCGACGCAGTGGCACCGCCTGCAGAACCCGGGCAAGGTTCCTGTCGAGATCATCGAAGTGCAGATCGGGTCGTACCTCGGCGAGGACGATATCATGCGGACCGACGACATCTATCACCGCGAGCCCGAAGAGACGAAGTAAGTTTATTTCGTCGGGTCGGTTGGCCGGAAGGTGAAGATCCGCCCGGTCCCTTGCTCGTTGGCCGGCGTTTCCGTCGCGGGAGAAGCCGTTTGCGCGGCGGCAGCGGCGGCGCTCTCTCCCTCGCTCCTGTCGCGGAAGTTCCGCCAGCTCGCCGGAATGAAGGCGAGATAAAGGACCGTCAGCGCCGTCAGCGTTTCATAAGGGTACGTGAACAGGAACGCGACGATACCTATGGCGACGACGAAGATCGGCAAAACCCATTCGCGTCCCACGCGCTCACCGACGAGCTTGCCGGAGTACGTCGGGATCGACGACACCATCATGAAGGCGATGAATACCGTATAGACGAGCACGATCTTCAACGCCCACTGCGTCTTGATATCGGCGAGCCCGAGCTGATCGAGATAGAGCGGCAGCAGCACCGCGATGGCGGCTGCGGGCGTCGGCATGCCCATGAAGTAGTTCGACTGCCACTTCGGTTTATCGTCATCGAGCGCCGCATTGAAGCGCGCGAGGCGTAGCGCCGAAGCAAGCGCGAAGATCATGACGCAGATCCAGCCTGCGCTCTTCAGGTCGCCCAATCCCCAATTGAAAATCAGGAAAGCGGGCGCGACGCCGAAGTTTACGAAATCGGCGAGGCTGTCCAACTCGGCGCCGAAGCGGGACGATGCTTTCAGGAGGCGCGCGATGCGGCCATCAATGCCGTCGAGGCAGGCGGCGAAAACGATCGCCGCGAGCGCCAGATCATACCGGCCCTCGATCCCCATGCGGATCGATGTGAGGCCGGCGCAAAGGCCGAGGAGCGTGAAGAAATTCGGCACGAGCATCCGAACCGGCACGCGCCGGTGACGGAAGAGAGACCGGCGCCTGCGACGGCGCGTTTCGGTCTCGATGAATGGCTCATCCGTATCCATGGCAGGCTCCTTGTGGCCTTTGCCTCAGTTGCGATCTACCGGCCTGAGATCAGGCGCGGCGCGCCTCGCGTTCCGGTTCGACCGACTGAAGATCTGCGAAAACGGTCTCGCCTGCAATCGCACGTTGACCGACGCTGACGAGAGCGGTTTTACCCGGCGGGAGATAAACGTCCACACGCGAGCCAAAACGAATGAGGCCGAACCGCTGGCCCACTCCGACTGTGTCACCTGTCTCGACAAACGTCACGATGCGGCGGGCGACGAGACCCGCAATCTGCACCACGCCAACCTCGCCGTCTGTTGGCGTCTCGATGACGATAAGGCGTCGCTCGTTGTCTTCGCTCGCCTTGTCGAGGGCGGCATTCACAAAAGTGCCGGGTATGTAGACCGAGCGAACAATTCGGCCGGCGACCGGCGCACGATTGATGTGAACGTCAAATACGGAGAGGAACGTCGAAATACGGACCCGCGGCTCCGAGCCCATGCCCATCTCGGCGGGGGGCACGACTTTCTCGATGCCCGAGATCCTGCCGTCAGCTCCCGACACAACCAAGCCTGGCCGTAACGGCGTGACGCGCTGCGGATCGCGGAAGAAATAGACGACCCATGCGGTGACGCCGGCGCAGACCCATCCGAGCGGCGGATAGAGGAAGAAGAACAGCAGCGTCACTGCCGCGGCGATGGCAATGAACTTGTGTCCATCGGGATGCACGGGCGATAGCTGGTCGAAGATCGTATCGAGAATGCCGTGGCCTTTGGACACGAATTACCTCCTGAAGAGAATTTCTAATTGCGATAGCACGGCAATCACGACACCGGCACTGCTACGAAGCGAAGATCGCCTTTGCTGTCCTCGACACGAAGCAGCACGGCCTTGCGACCGGCCTTCTTGACCTTCTCGATGCTCTTTGCGACGTCGTCGGGATCGGAAACGATATCCTGCGCCGCTTCGACGATCACGTCACCCGGCTTCAGGCCTTTGCTTGCGGCCGGGCTCTGCGGATCGACCGCTTCGACCACGACGCCTTTGATCTTGTCGTCGAGGTTGTACTTCTTGCGCAGATCGTCGCTCAGGGGCGAAAGCGTGAGGCCGATGATGTCGGAACCTTTCGGATCATCCTCCTTGCCAGCGTCGCTCTTCAGGTCGCTCGTATTGTCATCATCGTCCTCGAGACGGCCGACGGTTACCTGTGTGTTCTGTTTCTGGCCCTTGCGGAGAAGCTCGACATCGACGGCTTGTCCGACAGCGGCTTGAGCGACCATCTTCGGCAGGCCGCGCATGCTCGTCACGTCCTTGCCGTCGAATTTCAAAATGACGTCGCCCGCGACCAGTCCGGCTTTCGATGCCGGGCTGTCGGGCGTCACGGCCGCGACGAGCGCGCCGGTGTTTTCAGGTAGTCCCAGCGTCTCGGCGATGTCGCCGGTGACGGTTTGAATCTTGACGCCGAGCCAGCCGCGCCGCACTTCGCCGTATTGCTTCAGCTGCTCGACGACTTTCGAGACGGTATCGGAGGGGACCGCGAAACCGATGCCGATCGATCCGCCCGTCGGAGAGATGATTGCGGTGTTCACGCCGATCACCTCGCCGTTCATGTTGAACAGCGGACCGCCGGAATTGCCTTTGTTGATCGCAGCATCCGTCTGCAGATAATCATCATAGGGGCCGGAATTGATATCGCGGCTTTTCGCCGAGATGATGCCGACCGAAACGGATCCGCCGAGGCCGAACGGGTTGCCGATGGCCATCACCCAATCACCCACTTCGATGTCGGCGGAGGAGCCGAATTTCACATCGGCGAGCGGCTTCTTCGGCGAGACCTTCAACAGCGCGAGATCGGCCTTGGTATCGCGGCCGAGGATCTTCTCGACGACGAGCTTGGAGCCGTCGTGGAAATTGATGTCGATCTCCTCGGCGCCTTCGATGACGTGATTGTTGGTGACGATCAGGCCTTCCTTGCCGTCGATCACGAAGCCGGAGCCCAGCGATGAGATCTTGCGGTCTCCGTGGGGCACGCCGCCGCGCTTGTTGAAGAAGTCGTCGAAGAAATCTTCGAAGGGCGCACCCTTCGGCACCTTGGGCAATGGAACGCCGGCTGGACCTTTGACGGTTTGGGATGTCGCGATGTTGACGACGGCATCGGAGAGGCGTTTGGCGAGCGGTGCGACGGAGGTCGGGCCATTGGGGAAATCAGCGAAGGCCGGCTGTGAAACGCCCAAGAACAGCAACGCGACGAAGCCAACCCCGACAGAAAGTGCCGAACGTTTCTTGATCATCGCGAGAACTCCAGGGTCTGATCGGGTCGCAAGCCAATTTGGCCCGGCTTTGGATTCCGGGTTTCGGGTTTGGCCGGACAGGCGTTATTGGCGCAACATCCGAGCGTCAACATGGCAACGTTAGCATACCGCCGCGCCGCGGGGATAAGTTGGCCTTGCGACTTATCCCCGGGCCAGCCAAACGACAAAAACGCCGAGCGCCACGGCGGCGACGGCGCAGACCTGAATACGTGTGGTGCTTAAACTTGCAATTTCCTCAACGGCTCGCCGCGCCTTGAGAGGCGCGGCGGCCCAAAGCAGGCCCTCGAGGACGAGGGCGACGCCGAGACCAGCTAGAAGATCGTTCATCGCTGGGCGGAGGCGGCCGGCGAGGCTGGCGCCTTGCCGTTAGGGTCCTGAAAATACCGGAAGAATTGGCTGTCCGGAGATAGCAGCATGCGCGTGTCGTCCGGCTTGATGGCCGACGTGTAGGCCTGCATCGAGCGATAGAACCGGAAGAATTCAGGGTCCTGTCCGAAGGCGTCCGCGAAGATCCGGCTGCGCTCGGCTTCGCCGTCGCCGCGGATTTCGTCGGACTTCTGCGTCGCCGTTGCCTTGATGATGGTCACGTCCTTGTCGGCGTTGGCGCGGATGCGGTTGCTTTCCGCTTCGCCCTGGGCGCGCAACTCGGTCGCCTCGCGAACACGGTCAGCCCGCATCCGGTCATAGACCTTAACGAGGTTTTCCTTCGGAAGGTCGGCGCGCTTGATGCGCACGTCGACGACTTCGAGACCGTAGTCGCGGCCTTCCTTGTTCACCTGCGCTGCGATCTGCTTCATCAGGCTTTCGCGCTTGTCCTTGACGACTTCCTGCAGAGTTGCAGAGCCAAGCACGCGGCGGATTTCGGATTCGATCAGCGGGCCGACGACCTCGCGGACGCGGTCTTCGTAGCGGACGTTCTGATAGAACTTCAGCTGGTCGACGATGCGATAGCGGGCGTAGGCATCGACGATGAGCCGCTGCTGATCCGACGCCGTCACTTCCTGCTCGGTCGTATCGAGATCGAGGATACGCTTGTCGAACTTTTCGACGGTGTCGATGAACGGCACCTTCCATTTGAGACCCGGCGTCGTGATGGCCTGCTGCGGATTACCGAAGCGGAGCACGAGCGCCTGCTCGTTCTGGTGGACGATGAACGCGGAGGCGTAGAGCCCCAGCGCGGCGAGACCGAGAATGGTCAGGATAAAAGCGAAGAACGCGCGCATATTATTTCGCTCCGTCGGTCTGTTGCTGGTCGCGCTTCTGGAGCTGCTCCAGCGGCAGGAACGGGACAACGCCCTGGCCGGTGTTCTTTTGATCGATGATGATCTTGTCGGCTCCGGAGAGAACGCGTTCCTGCATTTCGAGATAGAGCCGTTCGCGTGTCACGTCGGGCGCCTTCTTGTATTCGTCGTAAACCTTGGTGAAGCGGGCAGCCTGGCCCGTCGCCTCGGCGACTGTCTGATCACGATAGCCTTCGGCGGCCGCAATGATGCGGTCGGCATCGCCGTGGGCACGCGGCGTCACCTGATCCTGGTAGGTTTGCGCCTGCTTGATCAGGGTTTCCTTCTCCTGACCAGCTGCCGCAACTTCGCGGAACGCACCGATGACTTCCGCCGGCGGGTCGACTTCCTTGAGCTGGATCTGATCGATCTTGATGCCGGCCCGATAGTAATCGAGCGTCTTCTGCATCAGGTTACGCACGTCTTCCTGCGTCTTCTGGCGGCCGCCGGTCAGAAGCGGCTGAAGGGCCGACTGGCCGACGACTTCGCGCATGGCGCTTTCGGCAACTTCGCGGACGGTCGTCTCAGGCTGTGCGATGTTGAAGAGGAACTGCTCGACGCCCGTCTCTCCGGTCGTCGGATCCGATTCAGGGCTGATGCGCCAGAACACCACGAAGCGAACGTCAACGACGCTACCGTCGCCCGTCAGCATCAAACCGCTATCCTGGCCGCCGATGACGCTGCGACCGGCGCCGACCTCGATCGTGCGCTGCTGCGTGACTTTCGGCAGGCGGACTTCCTCGATCGGGTAAGGCCAGCGGAAGTGCAGGCCCGATGGCTCCCAACGGTCGAACTTGCCGAAGCGCAGGACGATGCCCTGCTCGTCCGGATTGACGCGGAAGAAGAAGCCGTAGAACGCGACGCCTGCAAGCAGCAGCATCGCGATGAAGAAAATGAACGGTTTGGGCACGCCGCCTCCGAAGCCGCTGCCACCATTGCCGTTACCACCGCCGCCGCGCATCACTTGGCGCATGCGATCCTGGCCACGACGCAAAATTTCATCGAGATCGGGCGGCTCTTTACCACCACCCCCGCCGCCACCGGACGGACCCCACGGCCCCTGGCCCCACGGGCCACCACCGCCCTTGCGGCCGCCATTCCCACCGGGGTTGCCGCCACCGCCTTGACTCGTCCAGGGCATAACTCAGGGCCTCATTAAATTTGAGTTGAAGAGCGAAATCGTGACCCCCGCTTCAAAGATGCCGGCAACCGTTTGCTGCCGCCAAACGTCAGGCACGCCTGTTAAGGCCTGAGCCACGCCGTCAAAACCAGATTTTGCGGAGCTTATAGGGCAGTGCCCGATTGATCGCAAATTCCGCTTAGTTTGGCTAATCGCAATTTGGGGCTTCACGGCGCGCCTTCAAGAGCGGCGAGCCCCGTTTCATTGGGATGTCCGGCGATTATAAACGTAAAGCGTCGATGGGTGGTCGTCGCGCGGCCCCTTCGGCAGTTCTTCCCGGCTTGCCTCAATCCATTCCGATGTATCGAGGGGCGCGAAGTGCCGGTCGCCTTCGACGACGGCATGAACGCGGGTTAGATAGATGCGATCTGCAACGGGAAACGCCGCCTCGTAGACCCCAGCGCCGCCGATAACCATGATCTCTTCGACGCCGCGGGTCCTCGCCAGAATGCGCGCAAGGGTCAGCGCGTCGCTCACCGTATCGCAGGTCGAGACGCCCGCGACCTCGAAGGCCGGGTCCCGCGTGACGACAATGTTGTCGCGGCCATCGAGCGGCTTGCCGATCGATTGGAATGTTTTGCGGCCCATGATGATGGGCCTGTCCATCGTCAAGCGGCGGAACGTCTTCAGGTCGGACGAGAGCCGCCACGGCAGGCCGCCATCGCGGCCGATGACGCCGTTCTCGGAGACGGCAACGATCAAGGAAACAGTGATTTCATTCATGGCGATCGCATAGCAACGGCGCGGGCAAGAAGCAAATCTGTCTGCGCATCGCGTTGTCATCTCGGCGAAGGCTCAGCAAAGAGCTGGGACCCAGACCTGAACCGCAAGATCATTGCTCGACGTCTTGGGTTCCCGATCTCGCAAGCGGGCTCGCCCGGATGACAACCCCGAGCATCTCCACGGCCGTCATCCCGGCGGAGGCCGGGATCCAGTCATGTCAGCAAAGATCTCTATGTTGATAATTGTCTTGGTGCCGACCTTCGTCGGCATGACGGTGGTTGCTTTCATTCGTCATCCCCGCGAAGGCGGGGATCCATCCAAGGGAGATGTTCATTGCAGATTTCTCGCTTGGACGGATCCCGGCCTGCGCCGGGATGACGGTGGTCGCCTTCGACGCATCTTCGCTGCGCTCGGCCGAGGATGACGGAAGCCGTTACACTGCCACTGGGGCCTTGATGTGGGGTAAGGGGTCGTAGCCCATGAGTTCGAAGTCTTCGTATTTGAAATCGAAGATCGATGAGACTGCGGGATTTATCTTCATCTCGGGCAGCGGGCGCGGCGCGCGCGACAGCTGTAGATCCGCCTGCTCGAGGTGATTGAGATAAAGGTGCGCGTCGCCAAACGTGTGCACGAAGTCTCCCGGCTTCAGTCCCGTCACCTGCGCCATCATCATCGTCAACAGCGCGTAGCTCGCGATGTTGAAGGGCACGCCGAGGAACACATCGGCCGAGCGTTGATAGAGCTGGCAGGATAGCTTGCCGTCGATGACGTAGAATTGGAAAAGGCAATGGCACGGCGCCAATGCCATGTTCGGAAGGTCGCCGGGATTCCAAGCCGTCACGATGATGCGGCGCGAGTCCGGGTTGCGCTTTAAATCGGAGACGACATTCGTGATTTGATCGATCGTGCCGCCGTCGGCGGTTTCCCAACTGCGCCACTGCTTGCCGTAGACCGGGCCGAGGTTGCCATCCGAATCCGCCCATTCGTCCCAGATGCTGACGCCGTGCTCTTTCAAATACTGGGTGTTCGTCGCCCCCGACAAAAACCAGAGAAGCTCAACGATGATCGACTTCAGATGCAGCTTCTTCGTCGTGACCAGCGGGAAGCCTTCGGAAAGGTCGAAGCGCATTTGATGGCCGAAGACCGACAGCGTGCCGGTACCGGTGCGGTCGGTTTTCTTTGCGCCTTCGGTTCGCACGCGGCGCAGCAGGTCGAGATATTGTTGCATTGGGTCAGCACTAATCGATTCTGGACCGCTGATCGATTCCGGAGGCCTTAGCCGAGCGAGCCGCCAGCTGAGAACGCCATCAAAAGAATGATCAGAGAGTTGTAGGCGCCATGACAAACGACCGGTGTCAATAGCGTTCCAGTGCGCTCGCGGAGCCACGCGAGATAAAGCCCGATCAGCGTAATCGCAGCGACGCCGTAGGGTGAATAATTGGCGTGCAGGAACGCCCACGTGATGGCGGTGGTGAACGCCGTACCGGCAAATCCCAATGGCGACGGCCGCACCGCATCGAACAGCAAGCCTCGGAACAGGCACTCTTCGGCGAGCGGCGCGCCGATACCGGCCGCGATGAGGATGAGCCACCACGTCCGCGAGTTCATCATTTCAGCGAAAGGCTGCAGGTCGTGTTTCAGCGCGTCCGGATTGAAAACGAACACGCAGGAGGCGAACACCATCGCGAGCGCCACCAAGGCAAGGATGGAGAGCACGAGCGTCTTGAACCCGCCCGGCGGCATGCCGAAATTCAGGAACGGCACACCCGCAACGCGCCGGCGGCGCACGTTAAGCAGAAATAGCGAGCCGACCGTCACGGCCTGGAAGGCAAAGAGCGATGCGGCGACGCGGCCGGTCAGCAGGGCTTCGGGTTCGCCGGCCGTGAAGGCGCGCGCTTCATGGATCCCACTCCAGAGATCAAAAGCTCTCGCGGCGGCATCGCCGAAGGCTTTCGCTGCTGCGACGATTACGACGGCAAGGGCGATCGCGACGGCGATCCCCTTCCAAATCGCAGCTGGCGTTTGCACCGGAACCTTATCTTGCGACGAAACGCTCACTCTATAAGTTCTCTCGATAAATTCTCCGGCGCGCCTCGCGCCCAACGATCAAATCACCGCACCAAACCCAACAGCAACGCCAAAATAGGGGGCTTCCTGCGGCCAGCACCTTGTCCAATCGTCGCCTGCCGATAACAGATTTCTTCGTCAGGATGCGAGCATAGGCGTGGAAACGCTTTTTTTCCAAAGCATTGCACCCTATATTCGGGGTGCTGGCTCTGCCAGCTATGGTGATAAACGCGGTCGTAATAAGCCGATCGGACCCGGGGGCGGTACCCGGCGCCTCCACCATTCTCTCGTTGGGGTCTTTCGACTCCCTTCGGGAAGCCGGCCGAAAGGCCCGGTGGGTATGGGGGCGAAATAGGATCGACGAAGGCGTAAAGGACTTAGCTTTTGCCCGGCATGATACCACCGTTATCGGGTCATACAGAATAGTTGCCAATGACAACTATGCTGAGGCCGCTCTCGCTGCGTAATGCAGTGCGACTAGCCTGAACTCGAAGCCCTTATTCCTAGCAGAATAAGGCGCGGTCCGGAGGGCACCGGGCAACAGAAGCCCTCCACTTCTTTACTGCGTCCCATAGTGGTCCATCGGCACTTGGACTTGACGGGACGGCAAATCTGATTTCAGAGGTCAGACGAGGAATTAGCGATTGAAGGCTGAGGCATGGCATCGGGGCCGTCCATAGATTACGCAAAGCTGCAACAGGAGGCGATGCGAGGCGTTGTGCGCGCGGTTCTGCAACAGGTCGTAAAGACCGGGTTGCCCAACGAGCACCACTTCTACATCTCGTTTCACACGCAGGCGCAGGGCGTGATCCTGTCGAAGCGGTTGAAGGAAAAATATCCAACCGAGATGACGATCGTTCTCCAGCATCGGTTCTGGGATCTGATCGTTTCGGAAGACCGGTTCGAGGTGAAGCTCACCTTCGACGGCATTCCTGAAAGGCTTGTCATTCCGTTTGCCGCGATCAAGGTCTTCATCGATCCGAGCGTGCGCTACGGGCTGCAGTTCGACGACGAAGCCAGCGATCGGGATGCGCCCCCGGCGCCGCGCGCGGTGACCGCTGACGCGACCTACGAGCACGGCGACGCAACCGACATTCCACGCACGCAGACCAAAAAGACCCGCACGGCTCGCAAGCCGCGTGGCGACAAGGATGCGCTCACCGGCGCTCCGGCTCTGGCTGCCGTGAAATCCGATCATGCGATGCCGCCCAATCCGGAACCTGCGACGCGGGCCGGCGAAGACGCGCCGAAGGACGGCGACGACGCCGATGCCGCGAAGGAAGCAGTCCCCGAAGGCGGCGCGAAGATCCTGAGCCTCGATCAGTTCCGGAAGAAGTAGCGCCGGGTTCAGGCGGCACATTGTTGCGTCGCGGTAGTGTGCTCACCGGCTCGCTTTGATTTTCTCTGTCGGACTTGAAGTTACTTATCGTCGTGAGGCTTTCCCACGACGGTTTCGTCGTTCGACGCTTGCCCTATCGGATACTTGGGCAAACAGTTTTCTTTCGAGCCCCTACAGAGTGCATTGAACGCCGGCCCGGAAGCTGGCAATCTTGCCGTGAGCGACGGGGCGAAGACATTCCTCTCTGCACTGCCGAAAATCATATTTCCAAAATCTGACTTGCTTACTCCGCCCTGTGAACTCCACGCATTCACCTGCGCGAATGGCACGAAAAATCAGACCAAATTTTTTGGGAAGGTGGTTTCATGGCCGATTCTGCAATGGGTATTCTGCGACGTGAGGGCGAGCGGCGTGGCGCTTCGGGCCATGTTCCCGACACCCAAGACTTTGACGAGCATGTGCGCTTCTACCAAAGCGCGCTGCGTATTGTGAGAATATTCCTGGTGTTCATCGCGGTACTCCTGCTGGGAATGTATTTCTTCCTCGTCAGATGAACTTCGACCGCTGAGCTTGAATTCGCGCTTCGCTTTTCGTTCCGCAGTGGACGGAGGGATGGATCGCGCTCGGCTGGAAAAACTCGCCACGAAGGAATCCGTCCCCGAAGGCGGCGCCAAGATCCTGAGCCTGGATCAGTTCAGGAAGAAGTAGCGGACGCGGCGGCGCGTAGTTCTCGGTGCGCTTCTGCGCCAGCATCGCTTGACTTGGTCGTCACTTCTTTCGCGGGTTCAGCCAGATGCGGCCAGAGCGAAGAGAATTCTAAGACACCGTGACGGTGGTTTTCCAACCCCTCGCTTTCGCTCTCAGCTGCTTCACCACTCTAGCTTCGAAGGCCGCCCCATTCATCACCGTCGCGGAATCCGCCGCCATGTCGAGCATCGCGGGCACGACGGCGCGATACTCGTCGATGACGTAACGCACCGCAAACCCCGTCGGCCCTTTGGTCACAAGGATCTTGCGATAGCGTTCGGTATCCTCCGCTGTCGCCTTGGCGAGCACTATCTGCGCCGCCTGCTCAACGGGCGCGCCATGCGTTGTTTTGTATATAGTCGTCTGCTCGAGGTCCCCGATCACCGCCTGGCGTGGATCCGATACAGCGACCTGATGCTGCGTAGCGAAATGTGGAATAACCTGCCATCCCATGATGCAGAGGGCGACAGCCGCGACGCAGCGAGAAAGGGTTGAGCCCCGATCCTTCTCCGGCACCATCGCGAAAGCTTCGACAAAGCCATCTTTGATGTGTTTCACCCAGCCGCCGTTTTCTTCTTTGCCCGTCAGCCGCAAGGCAACGTCGGTCAGTCGCTCAAAAAGGCTGCTGCGGTCCTTGAAGTCCTTGCCCTGCCGCTCGCCAGCCTCCTGCATTTTATTTAGGGCCCGGCTTGCATCGTAGGCGAAGCGCGTCTTATCGCCGTCTTCGACGAAATCGACCTTAACCTCACTGCGCTCGCGCTTTGTCAAATACCGAGCATTGGGCCGTCCATAGCGGATCAGGGCATAGGTTCGGTGGAGGAAGGACGACACCGCTTTGACCGCGTTAGCGCGTGTGAGGGTATCGATGCCGAGTGGCACAATCTGCTCGAAACGTACTCTCTCATATCGCACGTACGGGTTTTCCCCAGCGATCCAGAGGGCCTGAAGATGTTCGAGGTCTTGAACCGTCCTTACTATGAAGGTTGTCACGCGGAGTTCCTTCGAGCCGAATCGATGTCGATATGCGAGAAGTGTAAAGGGAAAGATGGACTTGTCCCCTATCAACAGGCGTTAGCCGCCGGCTTTCCACAATCAGCGTGCTAACCATCCCACCAACTTCCCCTCCAAAACTTATCCCCGCTCTCGCCCGCAAACGCATACTCCCCTCCATCTTCCCACGCTGACAAAGGGCATGAGCTCGTGCCGCGAGACATGTGTGGTGAAGAGCATGTGGGGCCGCGCGGAGAAATCGGTATGCCGCGGGTTTTCTGCCTGCCGCGCGTGGGCCTCTAAGGAGGCGGCGCGGTGAAACGCCGCTCGAAAGGAGATGCGGGGGCGGATGGCGGGTTCGACGGCTCAGGGATCGCCTTCAAGGGCGGTTCGCACTCATACGAGAGGCGCCGGACGCAAGGGCCGGAGCCGAGGCGGAGAGTTGGCATGCACGGGGCGGCATCGGTCCGCATCCCCAATCCAATTGCAAAGAGCGAGGCCCTGCCGCCCCGTCCCTTTGTTGTTTTGTGCACGGCGACTCGCCTCCGGCGAGCCGGCCGCCGTGCACGCTTGTGTTGGAGCCGGCCGGTTGGTCTTTGTCGGCGCAACCGACTCCGCTTCGCGGAGCCGGCCGGTTGCGCTTGCTATTTTTGGCGCAACCGACTCCGCTTTCGCGGAGCCAGCTGGTTGCGCTTGGCGTTCGAGATTGTCGCCCCTCCACCGCCGTCATGCCGGCGGACGCCGGCACCCAGTCAGGTTTCAACAAAACGGCAGTGGCGGTTCGCTCCGAGCGGACAGCACGTCCGAATGCGCTGCACTTTGTCTGGATCCCGCGAGTTTTCCGTTGGCGCCGGCGACACGCGTTCCGCGAGCCGGCCGCCGGCGCATTGTTCGCCGGGATGACGGCGGGTGGGGACGAGCGAGGACCGACCACCGTTGTCATCCTCGGGCTTGGCCCGAGGATCCATTGATCCGCATCGACCGTGCCCGCTGCGCGATGGATCCTCGGCATGAAGCCGAGGATGACAGTGGTGTGGATAGTGCCCTGGCTCCCGGCTTTTCGCTGCGCTTCGGCCCGGATGCATGGGGCTACGCCCGACCCAACTTATTACCGGCTCGACAAACCGGCTCGTATGCGCGACGAAGCGGGAATTCCGAGACAGCTGAACATTCACGGGACCGAGCACACCATGACCAAGACGCGCACCGAAACCGACACCTTTGGCCCGATCGAAGTCGCGGCCGATCGTTATTGGGGCGCGCAGGCCCAGCGCAGCCTCGGTAATTTCAAGATTGGCTGGGAAAAGCAGCCTGCTCCGATCGTCCGCGCGCTCGGCGTCGTCAAGCGCGCCGCAGCCGAGACGAACATGGGGCTCGGCAGGCTCGATCCGAAGATCGGCGACACCATCATCAAAGCGGCCCAGGAAGTGATCGAGGGCAAGCTCGACGCGCATTTCCCGCTCGTCGTCTGGCAGACGGGCTCGGGCACGCAATCGAACATGAACGCCAACGAGGTCATCTCGAACCGCGCGATCGAGATGCTGGGCGGGGAGATGGGCTCGAAAAAGCCCGTGCATCCCAACGACCACGTCAACATGAGCCAGTCGTCGAACGACACATATCCGACGGCCATGCACATCGCGTGCGTCGAAGAGATTCATCATCGCCTACTGCCAGCGCTTCAATATCTGCGCAACGCGCTGAACGACAAGGCGCACGCCTGGTCGAAGATCATCAAGATCGGGCGTACGCATACGCAGGACGCGACGCCGCTGACGCTCGGCCAGGAGTTCTCGGGTTATACCCAGCAGGTGGAGAACGGCATCAAGCGGATCGAGCAAACGCTGCCGGCGCTGATGGAACTCGCGCAGGGCGGCACGGCGGTCGGTACCGGCCTCAACGCGCCAATAGGTTTCGCGGAAATGGTGGCAGAGCGCATCGCGGCCATCACCGGGCTTCCGTTCAAGACCGCACCCAACAAGTTCGAAGCGCTTGCCGCGCACGACGCGATGGTGTTCTCGCACGGCGCGATCAACACGGTTGCCGCGTCGCTCTTCAAGATCGCGAACGACATTCGGCTCTTGGGTTCGGGCCCGCGTTCAGGCCTCGGCGAGCTTTCGCTGCCGGAAAACGAACCGGGCTCGTCCATCATGCCGGGCAAGGTTAACCCGACGCAGTGCGAGGCGCTGACGCAGGTTTGCATTCAGATTTTCGGCAACAACGCTGCGATCTCTTTCGCCGGAAGCCAAGGGCATTTCGAGCTGAACGTTTACAATCCTGTAATGGCCTACAACTTTCTGCAATCCGTCCGCCTGATGAGCGATGCTGCGGTGTCGTTCACCGACAATTGCGTCACCGGCATCGAACCCCGGGAAGACAACATCAGGGCCGGACTCGAGCGTTCGCTGATGCTCGTCACGGCTTTGGCTCCGAAGATCGGATACGACAACGCTGCCAAAATCGCGAAAACCGCGCACAAGAAAGGCACGACGTTGCGCGAGGAAGCCGTCGGCGGCGGTTATGTAACAGACAAGGAATTCGATGAGATCGTGCGGCCGGAGAAGATGATCGGGCCTGAGTGACGTCTTCGATTTCACGACACTCTCCGCGACGTTCAACGCGTTCGCGGAGAGACTTTCATGAACGCTTCGTTGCGACCGAACGGCGCTTGCTCTAGCAAGTGCTGCGTCGCCGTTTGACGGATTTACATTGCTGCAGATAAAATGACTGAAACTCTGGATGTGATTTGCATCCTTTGCGGAGTGCATTTTATGACCGCCGAGATCATCAATCTCAACAAGGTCCGAAAAGCCCGCGAGCGCGCCGACCGCGAACGCGAGGCAAATGAGAACCGGCTAAAGTTCGGGCAATCGAAGACGGAGCGCAGTCTTGTCGACGCGCAGCATCGCAAGTCACAGGCCGAGCTCGACAGGGCCCGGCGCGAAGACGATCGTACCACCGACGACGCCGACGATATCGATCCCGGCACCGCCTCGTAAATGAGGCCTGAGAAGCGCTCGTTCTCAATTCAGGGGCATCGAACGTCGGTCTCGCTCGAGAAGGCGTTCTGGCTCGCACTCAAGGAAGCTGCCGTCGAAGACGGCACGACGCTGGCGAGCTTGATAAATTCCATCGATAAAGGACGTGGCGAAGCGGGGCTTTCGAGTGCTGTACGCGTTTGGCTCCTCGACCGCCTGAAAGCGCGTGCGCAGGCACCGGCGAAAGAGCGCGATTAACGAGCGGGCCGTTGTTCGACCGGCGTCCGTCTCTCACCAGCCCCGCATTCGTTGACGCTCGCGGAAATCGATATCCGGCGGGCGGCTCGACCCGGTGTCGCACCAGGGGTTGCCGTAATAACCGAAACGGCCGTTGATCGGCGTGCAGTCGCGCTCCGCGCGCTCTACGGGCCTCGCATGCCGCGCCTTCTTCGAACTGACCGCAACGTGGTTCGCAGATGCTTCTGAGGTTGCAGAGACCGCAGTGACTGCGAACGCAATTCCGATGACGAGCAGGGCTGTTTTCAAGACGGGTGACCTTTATCTGGCTGTCGCGTCGCCGGCCGCGGGAGCTTTGACATAGGTATTCCACGAAGCGACCGCCAGTGAGCCGCCTGCTTTGACAGGCGCGACGTTTCAGGCGCTCCTCCCGGGGCGCCAGCGCGAAACGCCATTCTATGGAAGCGGCGCAACTGAAGCTTTTGCGGAATTCCACCGTTGGCGGATCAACGCCGGCTGCGAAAGGTGTTCTCGATCGCCGAGCCCCCCGCTCTGCGTTATGGCAGGCGGCCCCAGCTAAAGAGGCCGTACAGCCAGGCTGCCACCGCGCCGAAACCAGCGGTGATGCACAGTATCGGTACGATTTCGCTGACGTTGAGGTTGCCTTCGAGTAGTGGCGACGACTTGTGCGCGAGATAAGGTATCACGATAAACGCGCTGATGAGGCCCGGACCGAAGAGGCCGAGGATGGCGCCGCGAATGGTCATCATGCCCTGAGGCTTCCAACCGAGGATCAGACCGAACAGCGCGCCCCAGAGGCCGCCAGTCAATGTAGTCCCGACGATCCAAGGCAATTCGAGCGTCGGCACAAGCAGGCTCGGCACAGGTTCCGTGCTCCAGGGAACGGCGTTCCAGCCAGTCCAATAGTGCACGAATATCCAACTGATCGCCTCCTGGGCCGTGGCTGCGGCAATCGCCCCGGCGATGAAGCCCAACACGATACTCTTCAAGGCATTCATGGTCGTCCCCTTCCCCGTCTATTCCCCTTGCGCGACGCGCCCCCACACCTTCTTGCTACATTGCCTGCTCGAACTATTCCATGCCCGATGCTCGATTTGCGGATTTCCGCTGAAGGCTGTTCGCGGGAAGCAACTGTTCTGCTCTTGATGATACAACGCGCCTTATTTTAGCCTATTGCGTCGGGCTTTCAGTATACGCCGCACATAAGATGCAACTCGTCCTTGGTGACAGGGCATCTCCGGTCTCATCGAGATCACGGAAGTGAGGCGCTCCGGGGGGCTGGCGCTCGCGGTCCCCTGCCCATTCCAATCAGCTTCGCAGCATGAGCTCCGCGCTCGTCATAAGCCGCTCCTTCGTGGGAGCGGGCGCCGCCGATTGGCCATTTCCCATCATCAATCACGAGGACTTCCCATGAGTAAGGGATCTAATTTTGCTGTGCTTTCTCTTGTACTTGCCGCGACGACCGCGCCAAGTCTCGTCGAGGCCAAGTCGTACAATGGCGATGGTTACCGCCTCAGGGACCGGGCGATGACCAGCCGCCGAATGAAGTCGAGCGGTGACAACATCGCGTGCCTGACGTCGGAAGCCCGCAACGTCCTCGCGCGTATCCGCAGCCAGTTCAACAACGTCGATATCGTTTCGACCTGCCGACCCGGCGCCACGATCGCCGGCACGAACCACCCCTCGAAGCATGCTTCGGGGCAGGCGATCGATTTCCGCGTTCCGGGACGTAAAGCCGAAGTCGTCCGCTGGCTGATCGCCAATTATCGGAACGGCGGCATCATGACCTATTACGATATGGATCATATCCACGTCGACGTCGGCACGCGGTTCGTGGCTCTTAACCGTCCGAGCGGCCGAACCTAAGTCAGAAGGCGGGCCGTGTGGCCCGCCTTATTTTCAATCAGGCGTTGTCTGCCGAATGCCGAAACAGCATGCATTTCAGGGCCCTGAAGCGGGTTCCCACAGTCCCGCGGCCGCCTGCGACGATCTTGCCTTTCTTGAATTTGCAAGGCATATAGGTCGCCATCGAACACGCCTTGGCTTACTCTTCGACAGCGCTACCGCCTGCCCTAAGACGTCTCCATCGCGCGATTTGATTAACTCCGGTCAATTCTGCCGGAGAATGCATGTTTGCTTTGGAGGCAATTAATGTCGAACGGGACTGTGAAGTGGTTCAATGGCCAGAAGGGCTACGGCTTTATTCAGCCTGAGGAAGGTGGAAACGATGTTTTCGTTCACATCTCCGCAGTTGAGAGAGCAGGTCTTCAGTCGCTCCGCGAAGGCCAGAAGATCTACTTCGAAACCGAGCGTGGACGTAACGGCAAAATCGCTGCCGTGAACCTCCGTCCGCTCTAAGGTTTTCGAGGCCACTCCACTCATGCGGGGAGCAGCTCGGCTGCTCCCCGCTTTTCTTATCCGGTTATCAAACAAGAAGTTCGGGAGATCGAATGGCGAAAGAAGAGATGCTCGAGTTCGAGGGCGTGGTGGACGAAGTTCTGCCGGACGCCCGCTGTCGCGTGAAACTCGACAATGGGCATGAAGTGATTGCCTACACATCGGGGCGCATGAAGAAGAACCGCATCCGCATTCTCGCCGGCGACCGCGTGACGGTCGAGATGACCCCTTATGATTTGACCAAGGGCCGCATCAACTTCCGTCACAAAGACGGTCGTCCGGGCGCTGGCGGTGGCGAACCTGCAGGCACTGCACGGTCGAGCGGCGGTCCCCCTCGTCGCGGCGGACGCTAAAAGAATTACGAATTGCGCGCTGCCTTCAACCGCAGTGCTCACCCGTGAGCTAACGGGTTTTAGTCACTAACGGAAAGTTCGGCGGCGCGCTCTTTGTGATTGGCGCCGAGGCGCTTGGCGGTCCAGAGCCAGACGATGACCATCGGGACGGCGATTGCGCCCGTCGCTCCACCGGCGAATCCAAGTCCGCTTCCAACGATCGCGTAGAGCCATCCGGACGTCGCGTCGCCGCCGCGAAATACGACCGTGTCGATGAAATTCTGCACCTTGTATTTGTCGGCGGGCGTGGCGAGCGTGTAGATCACCTTGATCGCCGGATTGGCGAGCGCGAACGAGACGATCCGCTCAGCGACCATTACGGCTGCGACGATCCAGAGAGCGGCGTCAAACGTCAATAAAAGCACGCCTATCGCGCCTGTCACGGGCAACGACAGCAATGCGACCGTCACGCCGAAGCGTCGCAGAACTCTGGCCGTGCCGAACACTTCGATCAGGAGCGTGACGGTGCTGACCGCGAGGTCGCGCCCGGAGAAGAACAGCACACGGTCGGCGCTGTTCGTTATCGATGCCGCGACGAGGCGCGCCTGCTCCAAGTAAAAGAACGTTCCGATGATGTTTGCGACGAAGATGAAAAGCGCGATGCGCGCGAACATCGGATTTGTGAACACCTTGGTCGCGCCATCGAGTATGCCACCGCCGGCGGGTTCGCCGCTTCCCTTTGCTTCTGCCGGACGCAGGCGGCGCAATTGCAAGCTCGCCAGCATCGAAGCGGTCAACAGCGCCGCCGACACGAGCAGCAGATCGACAGGTTGAAAGACCCTGACTAGGCCCTGCGTGAGCAAGGGACCGGCAAGCGCGCCAGCGGTGCCGCCCGCGGAGATGAAGCCGTAAAGCCGCGTCGCCTCCTCGTGCGACCAGAGTTCAGACATCAAACTCCAGAAGAGCGATACGACGAAGAGATTGAAGATGCTTGCCCAGACGAAGAACGATCCGGCTGCCAATCGATCCTCAGGCGACGCTTTCAACACGAGCCAAAAGATCACGAGGTTTGCGGCGAAGAAGACGTAAATTGATGGGAGCACATAGCGGCGCGGGAATCGCGTGGCGACAAAACCGAAGAGCGGCACCAGGACGAGCATCACCACGAAGACGACAGTGAAGAGCTGGTGCAGGGATTCTTTTCCGAGCGCGACGCCCATTTCATCGCGCACTGGGCGGATGATGTAGTACGCGGACAGCAGCGCGAAGAACATCGCAAACGATGCGAGAAGCGCTGCGATCTCTCCGGGCGCGACGTTGACAAGGCGCCGAAACCACGGAGCGCGGTCGGGGATCGTCGCCGATGATGGGGATTGGATTGATGACATGCCGGTCAGGGTTCTCGCAGCATTTTCCATTGTTGTCTTCGCGGAACTAACCGGGAAGAACGCGCGTCATTCTGATTGATGCGACGCAGCAGAGAGACGCGAGCGGCGAGGCTGCCGGACAGTGTACCTTTCCTGCATAAGCTTGCCTTATCCTTAGGCATGGAAAGCTTTTCTGGATTGTGACTATGAATAATCGTTCTATACTGACGCAGTGCAGCAACAACAAGCTGTTGAGTGAGTTGGTCGACAGCGAGAAATCCTTACTAATACAAGGACTTGCGAACGATATGAACTATTACGCCTATGAAATGGCCCATGCGTTCATGTCCCCTGTCCGATTCGGTGTTCAGGCGCTCCGTCAGACGCTCGGATGGCCCCTCAACCCCGTGAGCTACACTGCGGCGGGGAAGAACATGATCGCCGCGTGCGAAGTGTTCGAGAACATCACCCGCAGATACGGTAAACCGGAATTCGGCATCAAGAGCGTGCAGCTCGCCGGGCTGACAATTCCGATCCGTGAAAACGTCGTTCTCGCCAAACCCTTCTGCAATCTGCTGCATTTCGAACGCGATCAGTCGGAAACGGGCAAGCGTTACGATCCGAAAGTCTTGATCATCGCGCCGATGTCCGGCCACTACGCGACGCTGTTGCGCGGCACGGTCGAAGCCATGCTTCCCGAGCACGATGTCTACATCACCGACTGGGCGGATGCTCGCAACGTGCCGCTCGCCGCCGGCCAATTCGATTTCGACGACTTCGTCGATTACCTGATCGATTTCATGCGTTTCACCGGCACGAACACGCACGTCATGGCGGTGTGCCAGCCTGCCGTTCCGGCGCTCGTTGCCGCCGCGGTCATGGCTGCGCGTAACGAAGTCTGTCAGCCGGCATCGCTGGTGCTGATGGGCGGACCGATCGACACGCGCCGCAACCCCACGAAGGTCAACGATCTCGCCGCGCAGAAATCACTTTCATGGTTCGAGTCGAACGTCATCTCGACCGTGCCGTTTCCGCATGCCGGATTCATGCGTCCCGTTTACCCGGGTTTCATGCAGCTCACGGGCTTCATGACGATGAATCTCGAACGGCACATGAATGCCCACGTCGACCTCTTCAATAACCTCGTCAAAGGCGACTGCGACAGCGTCAACCAGCATCAGACGTTCTACGAGGAATATCTGTCGGTCATGGATCTGACCGCCGAGTTCTATTTGCAGACCGTCAAAACGGTGTTCCAGGATCACTTGCTGCCCGATAAGAAACTGATGCACCGCGGCGAACTCGTCGATTGCTCGGCGATCCGCAGGACGGCGCTGATGACAGTCGAAGGTGAGCGCGACGACATCTGCGGCCTCGGACAAACGGAAGCTGCACAGGATCTCTGCGTGGGCGTTCCTCACGATGAGAAGGTGCACTATGTGCAGCAGGGCGTCGGCCATTATGGCGTGTTCAACGGCACGCGCTGGCGCACGGAAATTCAGCCGCGCATTCGCGAATTCTTTCGGACGATCAATTACAAGCGGCTGACGGGCGACCAGACAACACGCATGCCGAAGCCCTACCGCGTGTTGAAGGATGCGCCCGACATCGCACCCGATTGGCGCTCGCCGGCATCGAACGCCACGCTCAATGGCGTCAACGGCAAACATCCGCCGTCTGCCGCGGGCGAATGATTAGAGCGTCGGCCCGGATAGAAACAGGACCGACGCTCTAAGTTTTTGTTGTCGCATCGCTTTTGCACAAAACCGGTGCCCACTTTTGTGCGCGATGCTCTAGTGCGCCTCGTCCCAGTTGTTTGCGGCTTTCGCATCGACGTGGATCGGCACCGATAGTTTGACGGCGGGTTCGGCTGCCGTCTCCATCACCCGGCGTGCGACTTCGATCAGCTTCGACGCGTCGGCTTCGGCCACCTCGAAGACGAGTTCGTCGTGGACCTGCAGCAGCATGCGGGCTGAATCCAGATTCGCCTTCTCGATTGCTTCCGGCATGCGGATCATCGCGCGCCGAATGATGTCGGCTGCCGAGCCCTGGATCGGCGCGTTGATCGCCGCACGTTCCAGGAAGCCACGCATGGACGGGTTCTTCGTGTTGATCTCGGGATAGTGGATTTTCCGCCCGAAGATCGTCTCGACGTGACCGTGGGCATGCGCAAACTTCTTCGTCGCATCCATGTAGTCGCGAATGCCCGGGAACCGCTGGAAATACGTCTTGATGTAGTCGCCCGCTTCCTCGCGGCTGATGCTCAGCTGGTTCGCGAGGCCAAACGCCGAAATGCCGTAGATGATGCCGAAGTTGATCGCCTTGGCGCGACGGCGCACTTCTCCCGGCATGTCCTTGACAGGCACGCCGAACATTTCCGATGCCGTCATCGCGTGAATGTCGAGGCCTTCGGCGAAGGCTTTCTTCAGCTGCGGAATATCAGCGACGTGAGCCAATACGCGCAGCTCGATTTGCGAGTAGTCGGCGGAGATGAGCTTCATGCCCTTATCGGCGATGAAGGCGGTTCGAATCTCGCGGCCCTCTTTCGTGCGGATCGGGATGTTCTGCAGATTGGGATCTGACGAGGCGAGGCGGCCGGTGGTCGTCGAAGCGAGCGCGTAGCTCGTGTGGATGCGCCCCGTCGATGGATCAATGAATTCGGGCAGCGCGTCGGTGTAGGTCGAGCGAAGCTTCGAGATCTGCCGCCATTCGAGCATCGTATTGATGAGCTGGCGCGCATCGCCGTCGATGTCCTCGTTAGCCGCGAGTTCGTCGAGCAGGTTGGCGCGTGTTTCCCATTGGCCGGTCTTTGTCTTCTTGCCGCCCGGCAGTTTCAGCCGATCGAACAGCAGCTCTCCGAGTTGCTTCGGCGAGCCGAGATTGAATTTGTGGCCGACCAATCCATTGATTTCTTCTTCGAGCCGAACGGCGCGCTGCGCGAAAGCGCTCGACAGCCGCCCGAGGATATCGCGGTCGACTTTGATGCCTGCATGCTCCATCGCGACGATGACGGGGACGAGCGGCCGCTCGAGCGTCTCGTAAACTGTCGTCACGCGCTCCGCAGCAAGGCGCGGCTTCAGGACTTTCCAGAGTCTGAGCGTCACGTCCGCATCTTCGGCTGCGTATTCGGTTGCCTTGTCGAGAGGCATCGCAGCGAAGGTCTTTTCCGACTTCTTCGCGCCCGGAGCTTGTCCCATCGCTTGAGCGAAGGTCATGCACGCATGGCCGAGGTGGCGCTCGGCGAGCACGTCCATGCCGTGAGCGTTGCGCCCACCATCGAGCGCGTAGGAGATCAGCATCGTATCGTCGAACGGTGCCACTTCGACGCCGTACCGCTTCATCACCAGCGCGTCGTACTTGATATTCTGGCCGATCTTGAGAACGGAGGCGTCTTCAAGCAGCGGGCGCAGAAGTTCCAAGGCTTCGGTGATCGCGAGCTGCGGCGGACGGTTATCGTCGCCGCCGAAAAGATCGTTGCTCGGTCCCGTGTGGCCGAGCGGTATGTAGCAAGCTTCGCCCGGCGCAATGCCGAGGGAAATGCCGACAATATCGGCGCGCGTCGCGTCAAGGTCGGTGGTTTCGGTATCGAACGCGACGTAGCCGGTTGCGCGGGCCTTGCTGACCCATTCCTCGAGCTTTGCCCGCGTCACGACCGTTTCATACTTGCTGCGATCAATCGCTTTGCCGCGCGCGATCGCGCTTCCGGCTGCGACGGCAGCTGCCGGACTTGCTTCCTCGAACGACGTTTCTTCGCCCAGCGCTTCGATCTGATCGGAGGTCGATTGCACCTTGGATTTGATGCTTGCGCCGACGGAGACCGCAAGCGGCGGCGGGGCTTCCGCACCCAGGCCTTCAGCGATGCGTTTCGTAAGCGTGCTGAATTCCATTTCGCGCAGGAAGCCCAGAAGCGTATCGGCCTGGGGGTCGCGAACGCCAAAGTCAGCGATTTCGATCTCGAGCGGCACATCCTCTTTCAGAAGGACGAGTTGCCGCGAGATGCGTGCCTGCTCGGCGAATTCAATAAGCTTCTCGCGCCGCTTCGGCTGCTTGATTTCACCTGCTCGCTCAAGCAGGGAATCGAGATCGCCGTATGTCGAAATAAGCTCGGCGGCCGTCTTGATGCCGATGCCGGGCACGCCCGGGACGTGGTCGATCGAGTCGCCCGCGAGCGCCTGCACGTCGATGACCTTTTCGGGCGGCACACCGAACTTCTCGATCACTTCATCGCGGCCGATATGTTTGGCTTTCATGCCGTCGAACATCGTGACGCCGGGCCGCACGAGTTGCATGAGGTCTTTATCGGAAGACACGATCGTGACATCGCCGCCAGCGTCGACAGCGATTTTGGCGTAGGTCGCAATCAGGTCGTCAGCCTCGTACCCTTCGCGCTCGATGCAGGCGACGTTGAAGGCCTTCACGGCGTCGCGGATGAGCGGGAACTGCGGAACGAGTTCCTCGGGCGGCGGCGGACGATGCGATTTATATTTGGGATAAATCTCGTTCCTGAACGTTTCGCGTCCGGCGTCGAAGATGACGGCCATGTGGGTGGGCGCTTCGGATACCTTCGACTCGCGCAAAAGCTTCCAGAGCATCGCGCAGAAGCCGTGTACGGCGCCGACGGGCAGCCGGTCGGACGGGCGCGTCAGCGGCGGGAGCGCGTGGAACGCCCGGAAGATATAGCCTGAGCCGTCAATCAGATAGACGTGGCTTCCCTTGATGACGGGAACTTTTTCCGCCGCATCTCCGACTGGCGTTTGCTCAACTTTATTCTGCTGCATCTTTGCTCTTTTGGCCATGGCGCGAGGCCTATCGAATGACGTCGTGCGCGGCTAATAAAAAAGGTCGCGCGAAAGCCGCAGAAAATACGTTTCCCAGCGAAATCGCGGCCATTATCGCACGCTAGCGGATCAATCTGCCCATTGGGTCTGGCAGTCCGTTGACAGCGGCCTGTGCCCCATGGCTGATGTCCGCCAGCACCTATGTAGGATGCCGCCCGGCATAGTTGCAAACCGTCGTTTCGGGGAGACTATTTGTCATGCGCACGACCGTCAAATTCGCGGGCCTTGTCGCCGCTACCGCCGCAATCGTTTCAACTTTTGGTGCCGTCGAGGCGAATGCGTTGCCGCGTTGCCGCGCCCCGGTCGAAGGCGTCGCGACAGCAACCGGCATTCTGGGCAAGGGTTCGGAAAAGGCCCGGATCGAAGCCCGCGAAAACTGGAAGAACACTGTCCGGAACCTCTACGGCCCGCGTTATGCCGACTTCTGGAACGCGCAGGGCAAGCAGTGGGATTGCAAAAAGGGCGCGATCCTCCTGGCAAAATGCGTCGTCGTCGCCAAGCCCTGCCGTTACTGAGGGTTGTAGCGGCGCGTAGTGGAGGTGAGGCGCCAAGTCTCACCTTAATTCGCGGCCAATTCTCCATAAGCCAGCGGGCCGCAGGCGACTGCATTTGCGGCCCATCAACGAATGGGCTATCAGTCTCGCCGAAGGCACCCGTAGCTCAGCTGGATAGAGTGTCGCCCTCCGAAGGCGAAGGTCGCAGGTTCGAATCCTGCCGGGTGCGCCATTTGCGAACAAGACCGGGCACCCCTCAGAGCCCCAGCGACCTGACGCTTCTCTTTAGAGCCGAACCGTTTTCTCCAGCAGGGTGAGCGCCTTGCCGCGCCGGTCCTCTACCAAAAATCCGAGCATCAGCGACGCGGCCGCCTCCTGAAAGGCACGCTCGAGTTCATCTTCTCCAGTCTCTCCCGCCACCCAAAACGAGATGCAGCCCCGAAAACTGTAGGCCAGTTGCCGAGGAAGAAGAGTCTTCGCCAACGGTTGGCGGTTTACGGCAATTCCTTTGAGGTCACCGAGCGCCGTTGCCCAAAGTCTCGTTGATTGCCCCATCACTGCGCCGGGTTCTCCCGTCGCGCTCCCAAGCGAACCGACGATCCGCTTTGAAACGTCGGCTCGATCACGCAAAACGTTTACGGCGATACGCCCCATTTTCAAAACGCGGTCGACCGCGTCGCCCCTTGGGGTTGTTTCGGCGAACGTTTTTTCCATCCGCCCTATCAGCCGCATCGAGAGCGCCTGCATGATCGCGGCCTTGCTTCCGAAATGATTGAAAGGCGTGGCGAAGCCGACTCCCGCCTCCGCTGCCAAGGACCGCATGCTGAAATCTGCGGTGTCGCTGCTTTCAAGAAGCCGTTCGGCAGCGTCGAGAACCGCTTCCCGCGCGGCGCGCCGATTTTGCTCTCTTAGCGACGACTTATCGCGGATCATCTTCCCAGCTCTCTCTGGTTGAATTCTATATCATGATATAGATATCATATCCTGATATTACATCCATAGGAAAAGGCGATCCATGAAAAACAAAACATTTCTCATCACCGGCGTTAGCTCGGGACTCGGCAAAGCTTTTGCGGAAGGCGCTCTTGGTGCGGGCCACACCGTCATCGGTACGGTTCGCAAACCGGAAGCGGCGGGGGCCTTCGAGGCTCTCGCACCGGGGCGGGCACACGCGGTCATCCTCGACGTCACTCGCTTCGATGCCGTTGTTTCGACCGCATCCGAAATCGCACGCAAGCACGGGGCCATCGATGTGCTCGTCAATAACGCGGGATATGGTCAGGAGGGCATCCTGGAAGAATCTTCCATGGATGACCTTCGCAGGCAGTTCGAAACCAACGTCTTCGCGCCGGTGGCGATGATCAAAGCCGTCCTTCCCGGAATGCGCGAGCGCCGTTCCGGCCGCATTGTCAACGTCACGTCGATGGGCGGCTTCATCACGTTGCCCGGCATTTCCTATTACTGCGGCAGCAAGTTCGCCCTCGAGGGCATTTCCGAAGCGCTCGGTAAGGAAGTCCGGCCCCTTGGCATCTTTGTAACAGCGCTAGCGCCTGGCCAATTCCGCACCGATTGGGCAGGCCGTTCCATGGAACGCGCCCCGCGCACCATCTCCGACTATGACGCCATCATGGATCCCATCCGGACGGCCCGCCAAACCAAAAACGGAAATCAGCCGGGTGATCCGGCCAAAGCGGCGCAAGCGTTGCTTGCCCTCGTTGAATCCGAGAGTCCCCCAACCCGCCTTTTCCTTGGGGGTGATGCTCTAAAGCTCGTCGGCGACAAGATCGAGAGCATGAAGACGGAAATAGCCACTTGGCAGAAGACGTCTCTCTCGACCGATTTCGCGTGATCAAGTGGCAAAGCATCTGCGCCCTATCAAGACGCTACGCTGCGGCTTGCAATTCAAAAAGCTCGACCTAGCCGTCTTTGAAGCGCAGTTGCTTCTCCTCGCCCTCGGTGCGAAGACGAGAGGCCGGTCTGAGGCGTTCGCGTAGGGCGAAATTTTAGTCGACAACTCGCGGAGCGGCACGAAATGCCGGAAGGAGAGCGTTCGCACCGGCCACTACCGCGGTGATCTTCCGCATCGCGGTGGAGGACGGTTCGACCGCCATCTCAAAACGATAGCAAATGAGCCCGAAGAGAACATTGCGGCGACGTGCATCATCTCTGCGCTGAGTGAGCCGACGACCGACCCTGGCTTCGCCCCAGCTTCCGGTCGGGCTGCGCTAAGCGAAGTGCGACCCAACGCCGGCAGGACGGCAGCTTCTGATTGCACTTCACGTCGATCTTCGGGCGACCTGACTGGGCGCCGGGCGAACTGTCCGCGGCAACGCCGGCCACGCTGGCGGGATCGACGTTGAGATCGCGCGCGCACTTGGTAATGAGTTCTTGGGCGGTCATTTGCGCCAAGAAGGTATTGGCGGAAATAGCAGATGAACTGAGCAGCACCGAGACCTTCGTTTCGGGCAGCGCGCGCAACACGCGCACGGCGCCGCTTGGACCTGCAAGGTATGCGAGGCGCAGATTGATGAAGCTCGTCGCCAGGCCTTCTCTCGCAAGATGTGCGGAGTTGTCCTTTGTGTATGCCTCCGCGGCTCGCCGGGCGAACGCGCGGTCTTGGCGCAGTGCTAGCAGCGCGACGGCCGATAGCGATATCGTCTCCTCGGCGAAGTGCCGTCGGACAATATCGAGAAACGTTTCCTGGATGAATTGAAATGGGCCGACGGCAGTGGAACCTGGATTGCGCGCAGTATTTTGGCCACTTGACTCCGCCATCATGAGGCGGTCGAGAAATGTCTCGAGCGCCATCGCTGGCGGCGCGCTTTCGGCGGCCGGGTTTGCTTGGATCTGCTCCGGCGCCTTTTGCGCTTTGTCGGTTTCTTCGGCGGAGGCGGAGACGAGCCCAACAGTAAGAGCCGCAAGGCTGGCCCATGCCAGTGCGGCGCACCACTGCGGCTTCGTGAGCGGGCGCTGACTGCCTTCCAGCATCGCAAGACTCCATCGCGTGACTAATCTCAAGATTAGACAGGCTGTTCCCGCTTACCGAATTCTACTGCCTAATTACCTGCACACCTAAGGCAAGGTTCCTAGAGTGATCGTAGGGAGGAGCTGGAGAGGCGAGACACGCAAGCTTCGCGTTTATTCCCTAACCTTCGTGCCGCCGAGGCACGTGAATGCGGCGGTAAGGTTACGAGGCCGGGCGGTGCTTCTTCTTATGGGAGTATTTTGACCCAGGCTTATATTCGCCGTTTGATTTTGACGAACCGGGGTGAGGTCCAGTGCCCTTGGGATGAGTTCTTGGCGCGTCACCCTTTCGATGGGGATGGGCGCCGGCTTTCTCTTTGTTTCGATCCCGCCATGGCGTCTTCGCGCGCGGACCCGTTTCCGGATGTGACGAGGCTGCGGCTTTGGCCCCGTCGTCCTCCATGGAGGCGCCGATGCGCGAGATCCGCCCCTCGTTAGGCTTCATGGCGCGCGCGGCATCAGCGAACTTGTCTGCGAATTCCGCGGCGATCTGGAAGCGCGTGTCGCGGTCGAAGATCTTGATGGAACCGATCTCGGCCTTCGTCACATTGCCGGCGCGGCAGAGAAGCGGCAGCAGCCAGCGGGGCTCGGCGTTACGCTCGCGGCCGATATCAACCCGGAACCACACCATCTCGCGGCCCTGATCCCGCACGGGGCGCGTGGAGCGGCTGTCTCTCGGATGCGTGCTCGCGCGCTCGTCTCGGCCTTGCGGCGCATGACTGCGTACTTGTCTATGGTCGACCCGATCCCGTGGTGCTCGCGCACGGTCATCGCGCCGCGGCGGCGGACCGGTATCCTCAGTAAGATCTTCCGGCGCGGGAAGCTGGGCACGGTGGATGCGGACAAGAGCGAGAGCAATCTCTTCTGCGGTACGGCTGGCCTGAAGCGATTGCGCAAGCTTCAAATCCTCGTCCGTCGCGGGATCGGTGAAGATAGAGCTGGCCAGAAAGCGCTCCTGATCGCGTGCGCGGATCTCCTCAGCAGTCGGTGCCGAACCCCACGTGACCTTGAGCTTGGCGCCAGCCAGCAGAGCATCGGCCTTGCGCCGGCGGTTGAACGGCACAATCAACATAGACAGGCCCTTGTTGCCGGCCCGGCCCGTACGACCCGAACGGTGAAGGAGCGTCTCGGTATTGTTGGGCAGATCGGCGTGAATGACGAGCGCGAGAGCCGGCAGGTCGAGCCCGCGCGCCGCCACATCGGTCGCGACGAGAACGCGCGCGCGGCCATCGCGCAGCGCTTGCAGAGCATGCGTGCGCTCGTTTTGCGTCAACTCTCCCGATAGTGCTACGGCAGAGAAGCCCCGTTCCGACAAGCGCGCGTGCGTCCGCTTAACGGCTTCACGCGTCGAGCAGAACACAATCGCGGCGCCGGCCTCATGAAACCGAAGTACGTTGACGATGGCGTTTTCAGTGTCGCTCGGCACCACGCGAATGGCGCGATAGTCGATGTCGGCATGCTGCTCGTTGCGCTTTGCCGTCTCGATGCGAACGGCGTCGCGCTGGTAGCGGCGCGCCAGCGTTTCAATCTCGCGCGGCATGGTGGCTGAGAATAGCAGCGTCTGGCGAGTTGCGGGGGTCGCGTCGAGAATGAATTCCAGATCTTCGCGGAATCCGAGATCGAGCATCTCATCGGCCTCGTCGAGCACCACGGCTGCGAGTTTCGTCAGGTCAAGCCGTCTTCGTTCTAAATGGTCACGCAGGCGTCCGGGCGTGCCGACCACGATATGGGCGCCGAAGCCGAGTTGGCGGGCTTCCGCACGCGCGTCCATGCCGCCGACGCAAAGCGCGACACGCGCTCCGGTGTCTGCATAGAGCCAGTCGAGTTCACGCTGAACCTGCATGGCAAGCTCACGCGTTGGAGCGATGACAAGGGCCAGCGGCTCGGCGGCTTGCGGCAGACGTTCCGCTTCTCCAAGCAGCGTCGGCGCTATTGCAAGTCCGAAGGCGACCGTTTTCCCGGAGCCGGTCTGGGCAGAGACCAGCAAATCGCGCCCCACCGTGGTGGGATCGAGAACGGCGAGTTGCACGGCGGTCGGCGCCGAGTAGCCGCGCGCTACGATTGCGCGCCCGAGCGCGGGATGAACCGACGGGAAGGTCATGATTGGGTAGACTTTTCGAATGGAGGAAGCCCGCCGGGCTCTGTTCGAGCGGCAGGCGCACATCGCTAAGAATGTCGCAATTTTGCATTGCCTAGCCGGTATTCGGCCCTACCGCTAGCAGGCATGTTGGCGCGCTTCGAATGTTAGTTAGTCTCCTACAAACTTCGGCCACGTAAGCCTTTCGGCCGGAAAATCCCAAAAAGGGGACTCTTGGCCGTGCTGAACCGCCCTCGCCCGAGCCAGTCGTAACCATGACCGCTTTCGAGGGGTCTGCGGATCTGACCCGTCGGACCATCGCAAACGCTTCTGATGCAATCCAGGTTAGGCAGAGCCTCCGTGCTCTGCCCGAGTAAGGCGGCTAGAT